>NZ_JBUXKP010000012.1:0-248399 GCF_055502675.1 Pseudoduganella sp. jia 12 | reverse complement strand
AAAAACCCTAAAGGTTTCCGCACGGCTACCGTTACCTGAAACAACAGCGGCTTGATCGTCACAAGAACAGCGTGACGGGCCAAAGTTACCGAGCAAATCGCCCAACAGCAGTACCGTCTGGAGAGTCACCATGGCATCGGTCATCAACACCAACATCGCTTCCCTGAATTCGCAACGTAACCTGTCGGGCTCCCAAGGCGCCCTGTCGACTTCGCTGCAACGCCTGTCCTCGGGCCTGCGCATCAACAGCGCAAAGGACGACGCCGCCGGCCTGGCAATCTCCGACCGCATGAACTCCCAGATCCGCGGCATGACGCAAGCGACCCGCAACGCCAACGACGGCGTGTCGATGGCGCAAACCGCTGAAGGCGCACTGTCCTCGTCGGGCGACATCCTGCAGCGTATCCGCGAACTGGCCGTCCAGTCGTCGAACGCATCGAACTCGGCATCGGACCGTGCCGCGCTGCAGACCGAAGTCACGCAGCTGGGCTCGGAACTGAACCGTATTGCACAGACCACCTCGTTCAACGGCCAGACGCTGCTCGACGGTTCCATGGGCACCGCGCACTTCCAGGTGGGCGCCGATGCCAACCAGCTGATCTCGGCTTCGGGCACGAACTTCCTGACCAGCACGTACGGCAACAACAACGTGGCAAAAGACAACGTGCAAGCTGCTTCGTCGACCAGCGTTACCGCCGGTTCGGTGACGGTGTCCGGCGTGCGCGGCAGCGGCACGGCGATCGCCACCACCAGTGCCGATACCGCCAAGTCGATCGCGGCCAAGGTCAATGCACAGACCGCCAGCACCGGCGTGACCGCTTCGGCCAGCACCGACATGATGCTCAAGATGGGCGCACAGGATTACTCGTTCGAACTGAAAGGCGACAACACCGATGCGGTGAAGATCAACTTCAGCGTTTCCGGCACGGGCGACACCGCGGCCGACTACGCCGCCGGCATCAACGCCATCAATGCCCAGTCGGCAAAGACCGGTGTCACCGCCGAATACGATGCCACCAACAAGGGCATGAAGCTGACGCATGCAAGCGGCGCGAACATCGACCTGAAGAACACCCGTGCCACGGACAACACCAGCCTCACGGCAAGCACGTACAAGGCCGACGGCGCCCTGAACTCGGGCGGCAACGACATGAAGGCAGCCGCCGCGACCACGATCGCCAACGGCCAGATCAAGTACGACTCGGAAGGCGGCTTCAAGGTCGACGACAGCAGCGGCCTGTCGGGCGCCGGTACCGTCAGCACGTCGTCGACGCTGAAATCGGTCGCTTCGCTGGACATCTCGGACTTCAAGGGTGCCCAGGCAGCAATCAAGATCGCCGATGCGGCCCTGGCAACGGTGAATACCCAGCGCGCCGCCTACGGTGCACTGCAATCGCGCTTCGCCTCGGCGATCTCGAACCTGTCGACCACGACGGAGAACCTGTCGGCGTCGAAGAGCCGTATCGTCGACACCGACTTCGCAGCGGAAACCGCGAGCATGACCCGCGGCCAGATCCTGCAACAGGCCGGCACCGCGATGCTGGCCCAGGCAAACCAGCTGCCGAACGGCGTGATGAGCCTGCTGCGTTAATCAGCACGACTTGCAAAACATCCAAATCCCCGGCTGGGCAACCAGCCGGGGATTTTTTTGATCATCGCTGGCGCAAGCATTCGCTGGGCAAAAAGGGAGCGAGCTGGCGATGTCCGCCAATTTCTGCTCAACAGTAAGCATCGTCACGTATTTCTTCAAAAAAATTCGATTTCCCACGAAAAAACCCTAAAGGTTTCCGCACGGCTACCGTTACCTGAAACAACAGCGGCTTGATCGTCACAAGAACAGCGTGACGGGCCAAAGTTACCGAGCAAATCGCCCAACAGCAGTACCGTCTGGAGAGTCACCATGGCATCGGTCATCAACACCAACATCGCTTCCCTGAATTCGCAACGTAACCTGTCGGGCTCCCAAGGCGCCCTGTCGACTTCGCTGCAACGCCTGTCCTCGGGCCTGCGCATCAACAGCGCAAAGGACGACGCCGCCGGCCTGGCAATCTCCGACCGCATGAACTCCCAGATCCGCGGCATGACGCAAGCGACCCGCAACGCCAACGACGGCGTGTCGATGGCGCAAACCGCTGAAGGCGCACTGTCCTCGTCGGGCGACATCCTGCAGCGTATCCGCGAACTGGCCGTCCAGTCGTCGAACGCATCGAACTCGGCATCGGACCGTGCCGCGCTGCAGACCGAAGTCACGCAGCTGGGCTCGGAACTGAACCGTATTGCACAGACCACCTCGTTCAACGGCCAGACGCTGCTCGACGGTTCCATGGGCACCGCGCACTTCCAGGTGGGCGCCGATGCCAACCAGCTGATCTCGGCTTCGGGCACGAACTTCCTGACCAGCACGTACGGCAACAACAACGTGGCAAAAGACAACGTGCAAGCTGCTTCGTCGACCAGCGTTACCGCCGGTTCGGTGACGGTGTCCGGCGTGCGCGGCAGCGGCACGGCGATCGCCACCACCAGTGCCGATACCGCCAAGTCGATCGCGGCCAAGGTCAATGCACAGACCGCCAGCACCGGCGTGACCGCTTCGGCCAGCACCGACATGATGCTCAAGATGGGCGCACAGGATTACTCGTTCGAACTGAAAGGCGACAACACCGATGCGGTGAAGATCAACTTCAGCGTTTCCGGCACGGGCGACACCGCGGCCGACTACGCCGCCGGCATCAACGCCATCAATGCCCAGTCGGCAAAGACCGGTGTCACCGCCGAATACGATGCCACCAACAAGGGCATGAAGCTGACGCATGCAAGCGGCGCGAACATCGACCTGAAGAACACCCGTGCCACGGACAACACCAGCCTCACGGCAAGCACGTACAAGGCCGACGGCGCGCTGAACTCGGGCGGCAACGACATGAAGGCAGCCGCAGCGACCACGATCGCCAACGGCCAGATCAAGTACGACTCGGAAGGTGGCTTCAAGGTCGACGACAGCAGCGGCCTGTCGGGCGCCGGTACCGTCAGCACGTCGTCGACGCTGAAATCGGTCGCTTCGCTGGATATCTCGGACTTCAAGGGTGCCCAGGCAGCGATCAAGATCGCCGATGCGGCCCTGGCC
The DNA here is from genome assembly GCF_055502675.1 of Pseudoduganella sp. jia 12. Lineage (NCBI taxonomy): Bacteria > Pseudomonadati > Pseudomonadota > Betaproteobacteria > Burkholderiales > Oxalobacteraceae > Pseudoduganella > Pseudoduganella sp. jia 12. The sequence continues at coordinate 245,275 of NZ_JBUXKP010000012.1, read as the reverse complement.
ACGGTGAACACCCAGCGCGCCGCCTATGGTGCACTGCAGTCGCGCTTCGCCTCGGCGATCTCGAACCTGTCGACCACGACGGAGAACCTGTCGGCATCGAAGAGCCGTATCGTCGACACCGACTTCGCAGCGGAAACCGCAAGCATGACCCGCGGCCAGATCCTGCAACAGGCCGGTACCGCGATGCTGGCCCAGGCAAACCAGCTGCCGAACGGCGTGATGAGCCTGCTGCGTTAATCGCAACACCCGGTAGCAACCTACCAAAGGCACACGAGATCCCCGGCTGGGCAACCAGCCGGGGATTTTTTCGTTTTACATTCCCGTAGGAACTAATTGAATCCTTGTGGAAAAATTTCTTCATCAAGCCCTAAAGGTTCCCATACGGAAACCGTTACCGGAAGCAACAGCGGCTTGATCGTCTCAGTAGACGGAGACGGGCCAAAGTGAACGCGCAAATGCCGAATCGAAGTATCTGTCTGGAGTAATACAATGGCTTCCCCAATCAACACCAACGTCGCATCCCTTAATTCGCAGCGTAACCTGAGCCAGTCGCAATCCGCGCTGTCCACCTCGCTGCAACGCCTGTCTTCCGGCCTGCGCATCAACAGCGCAAAGGACGACGCTGCTGGCCTGGCAATTTCCGACCGGATGAGTTCCCAGATTCGCGGCATGACGCAAGCAACCCGCAATGCCAACGATGGCGTGTCGATGGCGCAAACCGCCGAAGGCGCACTGTCCTCGTCGGGCGACATCCTGCAGCGTATCCGCGAACTGGCCGTCCAGTCGTCGAACGCATCGAATTCGTCATCGGACCGTGCCGCGCTGCAGACCGAAGTCACGCAGCTGGGCTCGGAACTGAACCGTATCGCACAAACCACCTCGTTCAACGGCCAGTCGCTGCTCGACGGCTCGATGGGCACAGCGAAATTCCAGGTCGGCGCTGACGCCAACCAGCTGATCTCGTCCACCGGTGCCAACTTCCTGACCAGCACGTATGGCAACAACAACGTGGCGAAGGACAACGTGCAGGCTGCTTCGACGACCAGCGTTTCCGCCGGTTCGGTGACGGTGTCGGGTGTACGCGGCAGCGGCACGGCGATCGCCACCACCAATGCCGATACCGCCAAGTCGATCGCGGCCAAGGTCAATGCGCAGACCGCCAGCACCGGCGTGACCGCTTCGGCCAAGACCGAGGTGATGCTGAAGGGCGGCGCACAGGATTACTCGCTCGAGCTGAAAGGCGACAACACCGATGCGGTGAAGCTCAACTTCAGCGTTTCCGGCACGGGTGACACCGCGGCCGACTACGCCGCCGGCATCAATGCCATCAATGCCCAGTCGGCAAAGACCGGTGTCACCGCCGAATACGATGCCACCAACAAGGGCATGAAGCTGACGCACGCGAGCGGTGCGAACATCGACCTGAAGAACACCCGTACCACGGACAACACCAGCCTCACGGCAAGCACGTACAAGGCCGACGGCGCGCTGAACTCGGGCGGCAACGACATGAAGGCAGCCGCCGCGGCCACGATCGCCAACGGCCAGATCAGCTACGACTCGGAAGGCGGCTTCAAGGTCGACGACAGCAGCGGCCTGTCGGGTGCCGGTACCGTCAGCACGTCGTCGACGCTGAAATCGGTCGCTTCGCTGGACATCTCGGACTTCAAGGGTGCCCAGGCAGCGATCAAGATCGCCGATGCGGCCCTGGCCACGGTGAACACCCAGCGCGCCAACTACGGTGCACTGCAATCGCGCTTCGCCTCGGCGATCTCGAACCTGCAGAGCACGACGGAGAACCTGTCGGCATCGAAGAGCCGTATCGTCGACACCGACTTTGCAGCGGAAACCGCGAACATGACCCGCGGCCAGATCCTGCAACAGGCCGGTACCGCGATGCTGGCCCAGGCGAACTCGCTGCCGAACGGCGTGATGAGCCTGCTGCGTTAATTCCGCGAATCCCGCACGTTCCGGCCATTGGCCGGGGCATTCGGCCTCGCACTTCCGGTTCCCCGCCTGGTCAATCCAGCCGGGGAATTTTTCGCATCCAGGAACCCATCATGACAATCGACCCGCTCGGTATTTCTTCCGCCGGCAGACCGGAACGCAGCCATGTCGCCGAAAGCACCGTGACAAACGCTGGCCGCGTGCCGGCCGCGCCGGCACGCACCACCGCAATGAACACGGCTGCCGGGTCCGGCGCGCTCCCCGCCACGCCAGGCTCGATGGACGAGCTGAAGGATGCCGTCAGCAAGCTCAACGCATCGGTCCACGCGCAAAGCCTGGAATTCGAGATCGACGAAGACAGCAAGCGCACCATCGTCAAGGTGATCGACAGCACCACCAGGGAAGTCGTGCGGCAGCTGCCCACCGAGGAAGCACTGCAGATCGCCAAGGCCATCGACAAGGCCTTCGGCCTGCTGATCCGCCAGCAGGCATAACCCTGTATCGGCATGGAGCCGGCGCCGACCCGGGCGTCGGCTCTCCTTCCTTTGCGCTACCATCAGGCTCATCGCGCGAACAAAGCTTTCTTTCTCCCTCTCAAGTCTGGTTTGACTCTGCCGATAATCAACTACATTATCGCTTTCTCAGGAGTACAGCCGTGGCAACCATTTCCGCATCCGGCGGCGTATTAGACGTCAACAGCATCGTTTCCCAGTTGATGGCTGTCGAGCAGCAGCCGCTGGCCAAGTACGAGAAAAAAGCAAGCTCCTACCAGGCCACCCTGTCCGCCTACGGCTCGCTGTCGGGCGCCATCGGCGTGTTCCAGTCCTCGCTCGGCGGCCTGACCAAGGCGACCGACTTCAATGCGCTCAGTGCCACGCCCAGCAACAAGGACGTCATGACGGCATCGGCAACGTCGAAGGCCGTGGCCGGCAACTACAAGGTCAATGTCACGCAGATGGCGCAGGCGCAAACGCTGACCACGCCCGGTATCACCAGCAACAAGTCGGCGATCGGGCTGGGCGGCAAGACCACCCTGTCGTTCCAGTTCGGCAGCGTCAGCGGCGGTTTCGGCCTGGCCGGAACAAACCTGGCCAACAACATTGCCACGAGCGGCATCAGCAACGGCTCCCTGACGATCAACGGCACCGCGATCGCCACCGACAGCACGACGACGAGCGCCCGTGCGCTGGCCGAAGCCATCAATGCCAAGAGCACCACCACCAACGTGACCGCCACCGCCACGCCGGCGGCGACCGATGCCGCGCTGTTCGGCGGATTCGGCAATATCTCCACCGAAGGCGGCGGCACGTATTCGCTCAAGGTCGGTGGCGTGGAAATCGGTGCGCAGGCAGCCAACGTGGCCGCCGGTGCCGGCGTCACTGTCGCATCGATCGATACGGCGCTGAAGGAACCTTCCACCGTGCTGACCGCGCTGACCAACGCCGGCATCAGTGTCAGCGGCACCGCCGCGGGCGGCGACCTGAAATTCACGCGCGCCGATGGCGCCAACCTCGAAGTCGAGGAAGTGGTGACGGGCGGCGCGGCCGGCGTGACCGGCGGCATCGGCAAGGGTGGCGGGCAGGTCAATGCCGGGTCCAGCGTGACGGCTTCCAGCGGCATCTCGCTCAGCTCCACGGATGCCAGCCCGATCACGATCGCCGGCAGCAATCCGGCAGCCGCAGGGCTCACCGCCGGCACGGGCGGCACCTACCTGGGTGGCGGCTTTACCCAGGATGCCAATATCGCTTCGGGCACGGTGACGATCGATTCCACGAACAATTCGCTGGAAGGCATTCGCGATGCCGTGAACAAGGCCGGCCTCGGCGTCACCGCCACCATCGTCTCCGACGGCAGCAGCACCCCGTATCACCTGGTGTTCACGTCGAACGCCACGGGGGCCAATGCATCGATGAAGATTTCGCTGTCCGGCACCGACACCGACCCGCCCGACGCCGCGCTGGCCGACCTGCTGGCCTACGACCCGGCGGGCGCGCAAAAGATGACGCAGACGTCCGCTGCCCAGGATACCAAGCTGACCGTCAATGGCATCGCCGTTACCAGCAAATCGAACAACGTGGGTGAAGCGATCCAGGGCGTGACCCTGACCGTCACCCAGACCGGTGCCAGCACGCTGGCAGTGAGCCGCAACACGTCGCAGGTGAAGGGCAACGTCGAATCGTTCGTCAAGGCCTACAACGATCTGAACGGCACGCTGAAGAAGCTGACCGGCTATAACGCCGAAACCAAGTCTGGCGGGGCACTGCAGGGCGACTCCACCGCCCAGTCGATCCAGTCGCAGATTCGCCGCATGATGACATCGAACATCAGCGGCATCTCCGGCGCATTCACCAACATGAGCCAGGTCGGCATCAGCTTCACGAAGGAAGGCACGCTGGCGCTCGATTCCTCGAAACTGCAAAAGGCGATCGACAACAATTTCGCCGATATCGGCGCACTGTTCGGCGCAGTCGGTAATACCAGCGACAACCTGGTGTCGTTCACCAGTTCCACGGCCGCCACCAAGCCGGGCACCTACGACCTGTCGGTCACGCAGATGGCAACCCAGGGCACGCTGACGAGCAGCGCCGCTGTGCCGGCCAGCACGACGATCGCCGCCAATACCACCTGGGCAGTGACGCTGAACGACAGCACGCCCAGCAACAGCAAGAATACGGCCACGGTCACGATCCCGGCTGGCACCTACACTGCGGCCGAACTGGCGAAAGTGGTGCAATCGTCGATCAACGGCACATCCGCGTTTTCAAGCGAGGGCAATTCCGTCACGGCATCGATCGACAAGGATGGCAAGCTGGCCGTGTCATCGGCGAAATACGGCTCGGTATCGAATATCGCGCTCAGTTCCACCAGCGGCACCACGATCGACAGCCTGTTCGGCGCTACCACCGCGGTAGCCGGCCTGGACGTCGCCGGCACGCTTGGCGGCCATCCCGTGATTGGTTCGGGGCAGACGATGACGGGCCTGGCCGGCACGGATGTCGAAGGCCTGAAGATCGACATCACGGGCGGCGCGGCCGGTCCGCGGGGCACCGTCAGCTTCTCGCAGGGCTATGCTTACCAGTTGAACAACCTGGCCACCACGATGCTGGGCAAGACCGGCCAGATCAACAGTCGTACCGAAGGCATCAACAAGTCGATCAAGGATGTCGAGAAACAGCGCGATGCGTTCGCCGACAAGCTGACGAGCATCGAAGCCCGCTATCGCAAGCAGTACAGCGCACTGGACGTCATGCTGTCGAACATGCAATCGACGTCGAATTACCTGACCCAGCAGTTGTCGGCTTTGTCCGCCAACGGCTAACAGCAACAAGGAGAACACCATGTTCGGAAGCCCGCAACGCGGCGTCAATGCATACGCCAAGGTCGGCCTGGAAACCGGCATCGCGGCCGCCACGCCGCACAAACTGATCACGATGCTGTACGACGGCGCGGTGGTCGCCCTGATCAATGCCACCAACCACATGAAGGCCGGCAATATCGAAGCGAAAGGCAAGGCCATTTCGCACGCGATCCAGATCATCGACAACGGCCTGAAGGCCAGCCTGGACAAGGAAGTCGGTGGCGAGATCGCGAAGAACCTCGATGCGCTGTACGAATACATGAGCGCCCGCCTGCTGACCGCCAATCTGCAGAACCAGGTCGAGATCCTGGACGAGGTGCGCGGCCTGCTGACGGACCTGCGCGATACGTGGAAGCAGATCGGCGAAGAAGGCAACGGCGCGGCGGCGGGCGGTGCGCCCGTGGCCAACCAGCGGCAGTAAACAATTCCTGGCAATACAATTTTTTGGCAACAAGCAGTTTTTCCAATAGACCAGAACGATGACGATGACCAATCATGACGTGCTGTGCGTGTATGCGGCGATGGGCGAACTGACCGGCCAGATGGTGGCGGCCGCCAATGCTTCCGACTGGGAACACCTGCAGGAGCTGGAACAGCGCATGAATGCGCATGTGGCCGTTCTCAAGGTCAACGAAGGCATGGTGCGGCTGGAAGGCGAGGAGCGCGCGCGCAAGGCCACGCTCATCAAGCAGATGCTGGACGACGACCGCAAGGTGCGCGACCTCATCACCCCATGGATGGCACAGCTGTCCCGGCTCATCAACAGCACGGGCACCGAGCGGCGCCTGGTGAACGCCTACGGCGGCGTCTGAACGGCACGGGCAATGCGGACAAGCGGTAACGGGAGAACATAAGCGGTGCAGACGCGGCTCGACTCGGCCGGCTTGCGGCCCCTGGTGCCGGGCGGCGGCCCATCGGTCGCCGATCCGCGGCAAGCCGCGTTCCAGCGCAATCTGGCGCCGATGGTGGGCAAGACCGTGCAGGGCGAAGTGCTGGCCAAGATCCCCGACGGCAGCTACCTGGTGCGCGTGGCCGACACCAACGCCCGCATGGTGCTGCCCGGCGGCACGCAGGTAGGGGCGCAGGTTGCGCTCAATGTCGTCGCTGCGCAGCCCCGCCCATTGCTGCAGGTCGGCACCGAACAGGCGCAGCCCGCCACCGTCTACACCGCTCCCGGCGAAGCAGGCGCCAGCCAGGCCAAGCCGATGAGCTCGGCAGCGGTACTGCTGAACAAGGCGCCGCTCATCAGCGCCGACCGGCTCCCCACCCTCGACCACACTTCCGCGCAGGCCACGCTCAGTCCCGCCGCCCGGGCGATCGCCAGCGCACTGACGCAGGCCTACACGGCGCCCGGCGCGCCCGTTGTCATCCATGGCAGGAACCCGCTGGTGGCCGCGGGCGCGCCCGACCCCGAGCGCATCGAACTGGCGCTGAAGAACGTGCTGGGCGAATCCGGGCTGTTCTACGAATCGCATGTGGCCGAATGGGCCGAAGGCAAGCGCAGCCTGCAAGACCTGGCGCGCGAACCGCAGATGCAGCGGATGACGCAGCAAGCCTCCTCCGAAGCGCTGGCGCGCGCCATGGGCGGCCCCGACCTTTCCGCCGCGCAGATGATCAACCTGCAGCTGCACGCCCAGGAACAGGGCAAGGTGCAGTGGCATGGCGAGGCATGGCCCGGCCAGAAGATGCAGTGGGAGGTGGAGCGCGAGGAAAACGAGGGCCGTTCGCGCGGCCGCGGCGAGGCCGACGAGCAGCCCGTGTGGCGCAGCGGCATGCGCTTTTCGCTGCCGCTGCTGGGCAAGGTGGCGGCCACCATCACGCTGGTCGGCGACCAGGTGCACGTGGCCATGCAGTCCGGCACCGATGACACCGCCGCCGAGCTGCGCGCCTGGTCCGGCGCACTGCAGCGCGCGCTGGAGGCGGCCGGCGCGCCGCTGGCCTCGCTGACCATCGGTACCGGACCGAAGGATGGCCGCGATGAAGCGTGACGACGGCCCGAAGCGTGACGAAGCCCCCAAACGCCCGTACCAGAACGCCGTCGCCCTCGCCTACCGCAATGGCGAAGGCGCACCGAAAGTCGTCGCCAAGGGCCGCGGGCTGGTGGCCGAGCAGATCATCGCCGTGGCCGCCGAGGCGGGCGTCTACGTGCACGAGTCGAAGGAGCTGGTGTCGCTGCTGATGGACATCGACCTCGACCGGCAGATTCCGCCGGCGCTCTACCGTGTCATTGCGGAACTGTTGGCCTGGCTTTATCATATCGAGGCAGCCAAAAAATCCGGCACGGCGCCACCGCCCGCCCCCGATACCGAAGCCGCCCTCCCCCCTTCCACTACTACCTCTGGCGAACCCTGATGCAACCCTTCATTGCGGACACGGATACCGAAAACTGGCACGATTTCGAGGTAGGATCGCGCCGGGAAATCATCGCGCTGCTGCGCGCGATCTCCGACAAGAAACAGGATGTGCGCGCCGCCGCGCGCGACGGCGCGGAGGTCTACACCACCGCGATCCTGGACGTCGACGGCGACACCGGCACGGTGCTGCTCGACCGCCCGCTCGATCCCGAACACGAACGGCGGCTGCTCTCCGGCGAAGTGTCGTTCGAGACATCGCTCGACAAGATCCGCATCTTCTTCAATGCCGACCAGCTGTATGCCACGCTGCACGACGGCAAGCCAGCGCTGAAAATGGCCGTGCCCGCGAGTCTGATCCGCCTGCAGCGGCGCGAATACTACCGGATGGCGACACCGCTGGCGAACCCGGTGCGCGTGTCGATTCCCCTGCCGACCGAACTGGGTGGTGGCGTGGGCCTGTTTCCGCTGGCCGACATCAGCGTCGGCGGCATCGCCATCCTGGACAACCAGTTCGCGCTGGGCGACGCCATCGGCCACGACTATACGGAATGCCGTATCGAACTGCCCGACCTGGGTAACGTGACCGTGGACCTGCAGGTCCGCAACATGCTCGACATGACACTGCTGAACAACCGGCCCAACCGGCGCCTCGGCTGCCAGTTCACCGACATGGGCCGCGGCGCCGCCGCCGCCGTGCAGCGCTACATTGCCAAGCTCGAGCGTGAACGGAATGCCCGCATCAACGGGTTGGGGTGAGACAGGGGTTTCGCAGAGCACTGCTCTGCGCCTGTCGAACGGCGTGGCCATGCAGGGCCACGACTGGGGTGGCTGGGGAGTGAGTCAGGTGTTTCGCAGAGCACTGCTCTGCGCCTGTCGAACGGCGTGGCCTTGCAAGGCCACGACTGGAAAGCTTGCTAATGCGCGCCGAAATTGAATGCGACGGAAACGCGTTCACGCGGACCATGGAACGGGTCGACGGCGTGCAGCAGCCATGCGGGAAACACGATCAGCATGCCGGGCCGGGGCTTGATCGATTCGATATAGCCGGCCGTGAGGCAGCCTTCGATACGGAACCGCAATAACGGATCGTGCATCGCCGGCAGTACCCCCCGTGGATCCTGGAAGAACAAATCGCCGCCATCGTCGGGCCCCGCCCCGCCGTCGTCGACATAGTACACGGCGGACCAGTAGGCGCCGGGATGGCCGTGCAACGCATTGCTCGATCCGGGCGGATTGACGTTGACCCACGCGTTCACCCGCCACTGGAAGCCCACTTCGGCCAGGCCGTTCGGCGTATTGAGCGCGGTTGCCGAATTGATGACTTCGGTTATATGACGCAGCACTTCCTGTGCCGCGGGCAAGTCGAGCGTATGGAAATCGTCCGTCGATTGCCAGCCGCCGAGGTTGCTGCGCTGGCGACCGTCTTCCATCCCTGCCAGCGGCAGGAAATGGGCCAGCAATGCGGCATTGATCTCGTCCGCATTGTCCAGGTCCGATATCAGGATCGGCGTACTGAACAGTTTATGGACCTTGATATCGGCGGTCACGGATTCTCCTGTTAACGATCTGTTTTGTCGGGCGGCTGTTTCGCCGGCGGCGCCACAAGTCCGGCCCGTCTAGATCTGCATGTTCATGATGTTGGTATAGGCATCCACCAGCTTGTTGCGCACCTGCACGGTGGCCTGGAAGTTGATGCTGGCCTTCTGCATCTGGATCATCACGTCGGACAAATTCACCGAATCGTCGCCCATCTGGAATTGCTTCGACATGGCCTGCGCCTTGTTCTGGCTTTCCGCCACGCTGTCGAGGGCGCCCTTCAGCGCATTGGAAAAGTCCACCCGCGTGGCGGGCTGCTCGGTCTGCACCACCGGCGGCGTGGCCTGTGGACGCGTTGCCGCCGCCCGCAGCTGGGCAATCATGGACTGGATCTGGCTGCTGTCGATACCGCCTGTGCGCATGGTGGACTCCTTACCCCGACTGTTGCTGTAGCAAAACAAATCCGAGCAAACTAAAAATTGCCGAGCTACAATAGATGAAGGACCCGGCGTGATGCCGGATGCCTTTATGACCCTCGCAGAATATCAGCCCGGGACGCCAGCGGCGGCGTCGAGCAGGCCGGAAAACCGGCTTCTGTTCCGGGGATGGAAATACCGGCCGCGAACCGATAATGCGCATCAGGCCCGCTGTGTCCGGGCCGTCCAATCAACGTTCCGGAATTCATCCATGGCCGCAGCCGCCGAACCACTCGACCTCGACGCTACCGCTGGCGACGCGCGTCCGCCGTTCTACAAGACGCCACTGGGCAAGAACCTCATCCGTGGCGGTGCCGTGGCCGCCGTGATCGCGGTGATCGTGATGGTATGGCTGTGGCAAAGCCAGCCCGAATACCGCGTGCTGTTCGCCAATTACTCGGACCGCGACGGCGGCGCCATCACGGCCGCGCTGGACCAGATGCAGGTGCCCTACAAGTTCAGCGAAGGCGGCAACGCGATCCTGATCCCCGAGGACCAGGTGGCCGCCACGCGCCTGCGCCTCGCTTCCCAGGGCCTGCCGAAGGGCGGCAATGTGGGCTTCGAGCTGATGGAAAACCAGAAGCTCGGCATCTCCCAGTTCCTCGAGCAGGTCAATTACCAGCGCGCGCTGGAAGGCGAACTGGCGAAATCCGTCGAATCGCTGGGCAGCGTGCAGGCCGCCCGCGTGCACCTGGCGATGCCGAAGCCTTCCGTGTTCGTGCGCGAGCAGCAGCACCCTACCGCGTCCGTCGTGCTCACGCTGCATCCGAACCGCTCGATCGACCCGGGCCAGGTCAGCGCCATCGTGCACCTGGTGGCTTCCAGCGTGCCGGACCTGGCACCGGCCAACGTCACCGTCGTCGACCAGCAGGGCAACCTGCTGTCGAACCAGAACAAGGACAGCAAGACCGGCATCCGGAACCTGGACGCGACCCAGCTGAAATACGTGCAGGAGTTGCAGAACCAGATCATCAAGCAGGTCGAGAACATCGTCAAACCCATCGTCGGCGACCAGAACGTGCGTGCCGAAGCCGTGGCGGACGTGGACTTTTCCGCCATCGAGCAGGCCGCCGAATCGTACAAGCCGAACTCGCAGCCGGCGCCGTCGGCCATCCGCAGCCAGCAGAGCAGCGAAACCACGGGCAACCCGAACGCCAACCCGAACGGCGTGCCCGGTGCGCTGTCGAACCAGCCTCCCGGCACCGCGACGGCGCCGCTGGCCACCGAGCCGCCGGCCGAGGCCGTGCCGCCGGGTACCGTGCCTCCTGGCGCCGGTGCGCCAGGTACCCTGCCCGGCCACAAGGAATCGACGACCAACTACGAAGTCGACAAGACCGTGCGCTACGAGCAGAAGGCCATCGCCGGCCTGAAACGCATGACGGTAGGCGTGGTGGTGAACTACCGCCGCATCGTCGACGCGACCGGCAAGGTGACCGTGCGCCCCTTGAGCGCCGAGGAAATGGCGAAGATCAACAGCCTCGTGCGCGAAGCGATGGGCTATAACCAGGACCGCGGCGATTCCGTCAGCGTGGCCAACGTGCCGTTCGACGGCATCGATGCGCCGGCCGCGCCCGTGCTCGACTGGTGGCGCGACCCGGCCAACCTGCCGCTGGCCGCCGAGATCGCGAAATTCCTGATCGTGGCGCTGATCCTGCTGTACATCCTGCTGCGCGTGGTGCGCCCGATGATGCGGCCCGTTTTCAAGAAGATCGACGAGATCAACGCGCCCGAGCCCGAACCCGAAGAAGAAATCGTCGAGGAACCGGCCGGCCCGACGGAAGAGGAAATCCGCGCGCAGGAAATGGCGGCGCTCGAAGAAAGCACGGCGCGGACTTATCGCGACAACCTGGCGCTGGCCAAGAAACTGGCCAACGAGGATCCACGGATCGTCGCCAACGTGATCAAGGCATGGATAGGCAACAATGACTGAAAATACCGGGCTGCAGAAGGCAGCAATCCTGATGCTGGCGATGGGTGAAGCCGAAGCCGCGGAAGTGATGAAATTCCTGGGGCCGCGCGAGGTGCTCAAGCTGGGCGCGGCGATGGCGACGATGAAGAACGTGCCGCACGAGCAGGTGGTCGACGTGCTGGACGGCTTCCGCGACGAAGTGGCCGCCGCCTCCACCGTGGGCCTCGATTCCGACGAATACATCCGCCAGGTGCTCACCAAGGCGCTGGGCGACGACAAGGCATCCGTGCTGCTGTCGCGCATCCTGGGCGGCAAGGATGCTTCCGGCATCGAAAGCCTGAAGTGGATGGATTCGCAATCCGTGGCCGAACTGATCAGGAACGAGCACCCGCAGATCATCGCCACCATCCTCGTGCACCTGGAGCGCGACCAGGCTTGCGAAATTCTGGGACACTTTACAGACCGCTTGCGCAACGACGTGGTGCTGCGGATCGCAACGCTCGACGGTGTGCAGCCGGCCGCCTTGCGCGAGCTGAACGACGTGCTGACCAAGCTGCTCTCGGGTAACGAAAACATCAAGAAGTCCACGCTGGGCGGCGTGCGCACCGCGGCCGAGATCCTGAACTTCATGAGCGGCGAGCAGGAAAACTCCGTCATGGAGAACATCAAGAATTACGACAACGACATGGCGCAGAAGATCATGGACGAGATGTTCGTGTTCGACAACCTGATCGACATCGACGACCGCGGCATCCAGCTGCTGCTGCGCGAAGTGCAGTCGGAAATGCTGATCATCGCGCTGAAGGGCGCCTCGCAGGAATTGCGCGAGAAAATCTTCAAGAACATGTCGGCGCGCGCCAGCGAGATGATGCGCGAGGATCTGGAATCGAAGGGGCCGGTGCGGCTGTCGGAAGTGGAAACGCAGCAAAAGGGCATCCTGCAGATCGTGCGGCGCCTCTCCGACGAAGGGCAGATCGTGCTGGGCGGCAAAGGCGAGGATTCGTTCGTTTAATTGCCTTAAAACAGGGGTCAGACCCCTGTTTCCAGGAAATTTCTCGTTCGCTGAGTTTCCTTAAAACCAGGGTCTGGAGGGGGAGATGGCTTGCAAGCCATCTCTGCTACGCAGGCGGAAAGCTATGCTTCCCGTTTTCCTGCTTCGCCCCCTGTTTTGAGGAAATTGTTATCAAAGTTGTTGAAGAGGTAATCGCTTGGCTACTTTTCCGAAAGATGCACAACCCGCCTTCCAGCGCTGGGAATTGAAATCGTTCGGCGATCTGCGCCCCAGCACGCTGGCGGCGCGCGAGAAGGAAGAGGCGGAGGCGCGCGCCCGTGCGGAGCAGCAGGCCGCCGAGGCGCGCGCGCGCCAGGCCGAGTACGAACGCGAGCTGAATGCCCCGCCCCCGCCGGAGGCGCCGGTGACGGCCGGCCCGAGCGAGGAGGAACTGGCGGCAATCTACGAAGAGGCGCGCCAGCAGGGCTACCAGGAAGGCTATGCGCAGGGCCACCGGGCCGGCGAGGACGAGGCGATCCGCGAAGGCGAAGAAGCGTTGAAGGCGGCGCTGGCCCCGCTGGCCGATCTCGCCAACAATTTCTCCGAGGCGCTGCGCAGTGCCGACCAGCTGATCGCCAACGACGTGCTCGATCTCGCACTGCACCTTGCGCGCAATATGCTCAAGCAGGCGCTGCCCGTGAAACCCGAGTTCATCGTGCCGATCGTGCAGGATGCGATCGCCTACCTGCCCACGATGCAGAAGCCCGCCGTGCTGTTCCTCCATCCCGACGATGCGGCGATCATCCGCGGCGCGATGGGCGAGGAACTGGACAAGGGCGGCTGGATCGTCAGTGACGATCTGTCGATCGAACGGGGCGGCTGCCGGATCGATACGCCGAGCAACCAGATCGATGCCCAGGTGCAGGCGCGCTGGACGCGGCTCGCGCATGCCGTCGGCAAGAACCTCGACTGGCTGGAGGGCGAGTGATGGACACCGAGGTGCAAGGCCCCGAGGAGCACGCGAACCGCTGGCGCTCCTACCTGAACGATTGCGGCACCCTGCTCGATTTCGTGGAACCGATGGTGGTGTCCGGCCGGGTCACGCGCGTGGCCGGCCTGGTGATGGAAGCCGTGGGCCTGCGTCTCGCCGTGGGCGCCGCCTGCACGGTGCCGCTGCCGGCGGGCGGCAAGGTGGAAGCCGAGGTGGTGGGTTTCGAAGGCGACCGGCTGTTCCTGATGCCGCAAAGCGATGTCGAGGGCATCGTGCCGGGCACCCGTGTGTTCCCGATCGAGCCGACGATCCCCAAACCGGGCACCGTCACGCACCGCCGCCGCCGCACCAGCGACCGGGCGCGGCAATTGCCGGCCGGCCCGGAACTGCTGGGCCGCGTGGTCGACGCCGCGGGCCGTCCGCTCGATGGCCTGGGCCCGATCACCTGCACGGAATCGGCGCCCATCAACGTGCGCCCCGCCAACCCGCTGGGCCGTGCGCCGATCGTGGAGACGCTGAATGTGGGCGTGCGCTGCATTAACGGCATGCTGACCGTTGGCCGCGGCCAGCGCATGGGGCTGTTCGCCGGTTCCGGCGTCGGCAAGTCGGTGCTGCTCGGCATGATGGCGCGCTACACGGAGGCCGATGTCATCGTCGTGGGGCTGATCGGCGAACGGGGCCGCGAGGTCAAGGAATTCATTGAACACATCCTGGGCGAGGAAGGCCTGGCGCGCTCCGTCGTCGTGGCCGCGCCGGCCGATAACCCGCCGCTGATGCGCATGCAGGGTGCCGCCTATTCGACGGCCATCGCCGAGCACTTCCGCGACAAGGGCAAGGACGTGCTGCTGATCATGGATTCGCTGACGCGCTACGCGATGGCCCAGCGCGAGATCGCGCTGGCAATCGGCGAACCGCCGGCCACCAAGGGCTACCCGCCTTCCGTGTTCGCCAAGCTGCCGGTGCTCGTGGAGCGGGCCGGCAACGGCGAACTGGGCGGCGGCTCGATCACCGCGTTCTACACGGTGCTGACGGAAGGCGACGACCAGCAGGACCCGATCGCCGACTCGGCGCGCGCGATCCTCGATGGCCACATCGTGCTGAACCGCCGGCTCGCCGAGGCGGGCCACTACCCCGCCATCGACATCGAACAATCGATCAGCCGGGCGATGCACTCGATCACGTCGTCCGATCACCAGAACAAGGCACGCCGCCTGAAGCAACTGTTTTCCATCTACGAACGCAGTCGAGACCTGATCGCAGTGGGCGCTTACACGCCGGGCACGGACCCGAAGATCGACGAAGCCATCAAGCTGCATGACCGCATCGAGCATTTCCTGCAACAAAAGATCACCGAACGCGTGGACATGTCCGAGAGCTTGGAGCAATTAGCCACGCTGTTCGACTGATCGATGACTTGAACCGCTCCGTATAATTTCCATCATGGCCTCGACATCCCAACTTGAAACGCTGATCGACATGGCCCGCACCGAGACGGACGATGCGGCCAAGCGGCTCGGCGCGGCACTGAAAGCCGTCAGCGATGCGGAAGACAAGCTGAACATGCTGGTCGGCTATCGCGACGAGTACAGCCGCAAGTTCCTGGCGAACCAGCAGGCAGGCATCACGCCGATGGCTTACCGGAACTTCCAGGCCTTCATGGAAAAGCTCGACACCGCCATCCACGGCCAGGAAGAAGTGCTGCGCCAGACCAGGAAGCGCGGCGAGCTGGAAAAGGCCACGTGGCAGGCAGCCGAACGCAAGCGCGTGTCGTACTCCACGCTGCGCGACCGTGAGGAGACCAAGCAGCAAAAGCTGGAAGCCAAGCGTGACCAGAAGGCCATGGACGAGCACGCTTCGCGCCAGGCGTTCTTCCGGCGTTAATTCCCCCTCAAGGCGGCCTCATGCAGACCCAATCCATCCAGAGCCAGCAACCCAACAAGCCGCAGGCGCCGAAAAGCGCGCCGCTGCCCAGCAACGATTTCAAGAATGCGCTGGCGCTCGAGATCGACCGCCAGCCCGTGTGCGCGGCACCGGAGCAACCGCCCTCGCCCAACCAGGCACAGGCGCGGCAGCCCCGGACGACGCAGGCAGCCAGACCGGCGCAGCAGCAGGCACAGGGCGCCAGCCAGGCCGAGCGCGCCGAATCGTCCGCCAACGCAGCGGCCACTGACGGCAAGCCCGTGACGGCCGAGACAGCGCCGGCCGGGGACGTCAAGGAAGCCGCGGACAAAGCCGCGGAAGACACCGCGCCCGCTGCCGATCCGGCCGCCGGCATGCTGGCGATGCTGGCCGCCTATGGCCAGTTGACGACCAAGGCGGAAGCCAAGGCTGAACTGCCGGATACCCCGCTGGATGCGGACGCCGCGGCGCTGGCCGCACTGCAGGCGAATGCAGACGGCAGGACCGGCAAGGCAACGCTGGCCGATCTCGCCGCGGACGCCCGGGCCGGCAAGGGCCAGGCGGACGGCACGACCGCCCTGCAGGATGCCGGGGCCGACCGGCTCCTGAAAGCTGGCGGAGAACTTGCCACCGGCGCGAAAGCCGAAGCGTTCGACGCGCAACTGGCCGCGAATCTGGACGATGCCGCGCCGGTTGCGCAGCCGGTGCCGCCTGCCGCGCAGGCCATGGCCGCCACCGTGCAGGCCGCCAATGCCGTGGCCGCGAACCAGTTGCAGGCACGGGTGGGCTCGAATGCGTGGGAACAGCAGCTGGGCCAGAAAGTGGTGTGGATGGTGGCCGGCGGCGACCAGAGCGCCTCGCTGACGCTGAACCCGCCCGATCTCGGCCCGCTGCAGGTGGTGCTGAGCGTGTCGAACGATTCGGCCACCGCCACCTTCACGGCGCACCAGCCGGAAACCCGGCAGGCGATCGAGAACGCGTTGCCGAAGTTGCGCGAGATGATGAGCGAGGCCGGCATCGCGCTGGGCGAAGCCAGCGTGTCCGCGGGTTCGCAGGAACAGCAGCAGGCATTTGCCGAACAGGCCCGCGGCGGCCAGGGCGGCAGCCGCTATGGCGATGGCGGCGATGCGGGCGCCACGGAAGACGCCCAGCCGGTCATCCGCCGCACGGTGCTGGGCGCCGTCGACACGTTCGCCTGATCCCCGGCGTTCTCCATACTGCAGAGCTGGCGGGTTTCTTGCCCGCTGTTCCGCGTATCCCGACGCGCCGCCTCTGCCGATAATGCCATAATGGCGATAAGTATCCACCGTGCATTGCAGGAGCATGCATGCATGACAAGCAGAGTCGAAAGCGGAACCACACATGAAAGCTGACCCGAAGGCAGACGCGGCGCCCGCTGGTGGCGGTAGCAAGAAACTGGTCATCATCCTCATTGCCGTGCTGGTGCTCGTGCTGGGCGGCGGCGGCGCGGCCGCGTTCTTCCTCATGAAGGGAGGCGACGCCGCCGAAGCGGAGCACGAGGAAGAAACCACCAAGCCGAAGAAGAAAAAGAAGAAGCACGACGAAGGCCCGCCCGTCTACGTGCCGGTGGAGCCGTTCACCGTGAACCTGAACCCCGAGGAAGGCGAGCAGTACCTGCAACTGGCCTTCACGCTGCAGGTGCCCGATGCCGAGCAGTCGGACGCCATCAAGAACAATATGCCAAAGGTGCGCAGCCGCATCCTGCTGCTGCTGTCGTCGAAGAAGGCTTCGGAAATCAATACGCCGGAGGGCAAGACGGCCCTCGCGGAAGAGATCCTGAAACAGGTGAACGAACCGTTCCAGGACCGCGGCGACGAGCAGGAAGTGACGGAAGTATTGTTTACGTCGTTCATTATCCAGTAGACACGGGTATCCAACAGGACCATGGCGGATAATTTTCTCTCCCAGGAAGAAGTCGATGCGCTGCTGAAGGGCGTCAACGGCGACCAGGACGACGTTGCGGCGCCGGAAGAAGTCGCGGGCGTCAGGACCTATAACCTGGCCACGCAGGAACGCATCGTGCGCGGCCGAATGCCGACGCTCGAGATCATCAACGAGCGTTTCGCCCGCCTGCTGCGCGTGGGGCTGTTCAACTTCCTGCGCCGCAGCGCCGAGGTGTCGGTGGGGTCGGTGCGCGTGTCGAAATACAGCGAGTTCATCCGCAACCTGGTGGTGCCGACCAACCTGAACCTGGTGCACATGAAGCCGCTGCGCGGCACCGCGCTGATGGTGTTCGACCCGGGCCTCGTGTTCCTGCTGGTCGACAACCTGTTCGGTGGCGACGGCCGCTTCCACACGCGCGTGGAAGGCCGCGATTTCACGGCAACGGAACAGCGCATCATCCTGCGCATCCTGGATATCGTGTTCGAGGCCTACACGAAATCGTGGGAACCGGTCTTCCCGGTCGAGTTCGAATACATCCGCTCGGAGATGAACACGCAGTTCGCCAACATCGCCACGCCGAACGAGGTGGTGGTGGCGTCCACGTTCACGGTCGAGCTCGGCTCGGTATCCGGCCAGATCCACTTCTGCATGCCGTATTCGATGATCGAGCCGATCCGCGATGCGCTGACGTCGTCGCTGCAGGGCGAGGCGCTGGAAGTGGACAAGCGCTGGATCCGCCTGATGACGCAGCAGATCCAGATCGCCGAGGTGGAACTGGTGGCGCGGCTGGGCACCGCGAAAGTGAGCTTCGACGATATCCTGAACATGCGCGTGGGCGACGTGATCCCGCTGAATATCCCGGAAACGATCGAAGCCACGGTCGATGGCGTGCCGGTGCTCGACTGCACGTATGGCGTGCTGAACGGACAATACGCGCTGAAGGTGGAGCGCCTGCTCGCCAACAGCGATAATCTCAGCAAATAAGTAAAGCAAAGTTTAGGAGTACATCATGGCGGACAACCAGGACGATCAAAGCCTCGACGACGATTGGGGCGCGGCGATTGCCGAACAGGCCAAGGCCGAAGCGGAGGCATTGCAGAAGGAGGCCGCCACCGCTGCCGTGTTCAAGGATTTCTCGAAAGGGGCCACGAAGACGGAAACCCACAACGATATCGATTTCATCCTCGATATCCCGGTCCAGCTCACGGTGGAACTGGGCCGCACGAAGATCGCCATCAAGAACCTGCTGCAACTGGCGCAGGGCTCGGTGGTGGAGCTGGACGGCCTGGCGGGCGAACCGATGGACGTGCTGGTGAACGGTTGCCTGATCGCACAGGGCGAGGTGGTGGTGGTGAACGACAAGTTCGGCATTCGCCTGACCGACATCATCACACCTTCCGAACGCATCCGAAAACTGAATAAATGAAGCGTGTCCTGGTTTCCGCATTGCTGGCGGGTGGCATCCTCGCCGGCGGCCTCGCGTCCGCCCAGGCGCCTGCGCCTGCTTCCACGCCTGCGCAATCGCCCGCGCCCGCCGCGGCGAATGCGCCCGTCATCACCAACCCTGCCGACCGTACCGTCGCGCCCGTGAAAGCGGGCGAACCGGCCACCGTCGTGTCGCCCGAACAGGCGCCGGCCCCCGGCCCCGTCGCACCGCCAGCCGCCACGCCCGAGCAGCAGGCCGCGCTGGCGGGCGCGCGCACGGCAACGCCGACCACGTTGCCCGCGCCGCCATCGGCGGCCGGCAGCCTGCTGCAGACCGTGGTTGCGCTCGGCCTCGTGCTGGCGCTGCTGGTCGGACTGGCCTGGGCGCTCAAGCGCTTCGGGCCGCGCAACGTTACCGGTGGCGGTACCGTCAAGCTGGTGGGCGCGCTGTCGGTGGGCACGCGCGAGCGCATTCTCGTCGTCGAGGTGGGCGACCAGTGGATCGTCGTCGGCGCCTCGCCGGGCCGCATGAACGCGCTGGCCACGATGCCCCGGCAGGAAGCGGAGCCGGGCGCCACCGCCGGGCAGCACGTCCTGCCCGGCACCAATTTCTCGGAATGGTTCAAGCAGACCATTGAAAAACGCAATGGCAAGTAATCTCGGGCGCGTGGCGGCCCTGGCGCTGCCGCTTTCCTTCCCCCTGCTGGCGGCCGCGGAGCCCACGATTCCCGCCTTCACCAGTTCGCCGGCCCCCGGCGGCGGCGTCCAGTACGGGCTGACGCTGCAGACGCTGATCCTGATGACGGCGTTGACGTTCCTGCCCGCCGTGCTGCTGATGATGACGGGCTTCACCCGGATCGTGATCGTGCTGTCGCTGCTGCGCCAGGCGATGGGCACGCAGTCGGCGCCGCCGAACCAGGTCATGGTGGGCCTGGCGCTGTTCCTCACGTTCTTCGTCATGGGCCCCACATTCGACCGCATCTATACGGAAGCGTATCAACCGCTGCAGGCCAACCAGATCACGATGCAGCAGGCGATCGAGCGCGGCGCGGCGCCCTTGAAGACGTTCATGCTGAAACAGACCCGCCAGGCCGACCTGGCGCTGTTCGTGAAGATCTCGCGCAGTCCGGCGCTGCGGGGGCCGGAGGACGTGCCGATGCGCATCCTCGTGCCGGCGTTCATCACCAGCGAACTGAAGACAGCGTTCCAGATCGGCTTTGCGATCTTCATCCCGTTTCTCATCATCGACATGGTGGTGGCATCGGTGCTGATGTCGATGGGGATGATGATGATGTCGCCGGCGGTAATCTCGCTGCCGTTCAAGATGATGCTGTTCGTGCTGGTCGACGGCTGGCAACTGCTGCTGGGCTCGTTGTCCCAGAGTTTTTACTAGTGTTCAGACAGGATACGGATCATGACTCCCGAAACCGTGATGACGATGGGCCGCCACGCGCTGGAAGTGACGCTGATGGTCTCCGCACCGCTGCTGCTGGTGGCGCTCGGCATCGGCCTCGTCGTCTCGATCTTCCAGGCCGCCACGCAGATCAACGAATCGACGCTGTCGTTCATTCCAAAGCTCGTGGGCGTGTTCGCCGCGCTCGTGGTGGCGGGGCCGTGGATGATCAGCGTGATGACGGACTATATGCGCGAAATCTTCGGCAACATTCCGGGCCTCGTCACCTGACACCGCGGCGCCCATGCAGCTGCTGACCATCGCCGAACTCAATACGTGGATCGCCGGCCTCATCTGGCCCCTGTCGCGGATCCTCGGGCTGATCGCCGCGTCGCCCGTGTTCGGCAATGCGCGCGTGCCGCGCACCGCCCGCGTGGGCTTCGGCATCGTGGTCGCGATCGCCATCGCGCCGCTCGTACCCGCGGTGCCCGCCACCGATCCCGCGTCGTGGGAAGGCATGCTGATCCTGGCAAAGGAAATGATCACCGGCGTCATGATGGGGTTTGCCGTGCGCATCGTGTTCGCCGCCGTCGAGATGGCCGGCGAGATCAGCAGCCTGACGATGGGCCTGGGTTTCGCCAGCTTCTTCGACCCGATGTCGCAGGGGCGCTCGTCGGCGATCTCGCAGTTCCTCACATGGATCGCCACCTTGATGCTGCTGGTGGCGAACGTGCACCTGTGGCTCCTTGAAGCGCTGGCCGAAAGCTTCTTCACGCTGCCGATCTCGGGGCGCATGCTCCACGGTGGCGGCTTCTGGGAGCTGGCGTTGTGGGGCGCAAAGATCTTCTCGGCCGGCGTGCAGCTCGCGCTGCCGCTCGTTGCGGCGCTGCTGATCGCCAACGTCGCCCTCGGCATACTGACCCGCGCCGCGCCGCAGCTGAACCTGTTCGGTATCGGCTTCCCGATCACGCTGGGCGCGGGCTTCGTCGTGCTGATGATCGCCCTGCCCTACCTCGCCACCCCGCTCGTCAACCTGCTCGGCCAGGGCGTCGAAAAAGCCCAGATGATCCCCCGCGCGCTGCAGGGCGAAGGGCAGTTTCCCAAGGCGGTCCCGGCACCGCCCCGCTGATCGGCATTCTCTGCGTAAAACAGGGGACGCAAAACAGGGGACGTACCGGAACGCCGGACCGCCTGGTTTTACGGAAACTCAGGAACCATCACGCCGACGTGGATGGCAAAGTTGCCTCAAAACAGGGGTACGTCCCCAGTTTTACCGGGACGCCGGACCGCCTGGTTTTACGGAAACTCAGGGTCCATCACGCCGGCGTGGATGGCGAAGTTGCCTCAAAACAGGGGTACGTCCCCAGTTTTATCGTCAGATGTAGTTGAACAGCGAAAGCTGGGTGACGGAGCGAAAAGTTTGCTGGGCGGCGGTCAGGCTGGTGATTTGCTGCTGGAAGAGCGAGGCCGCGGCGATCTGCCCCGCTTCGTCGAGGCCGACGAGGTCGATGATCTGGGACGCGTACTGGATTTTCATTGCCGAGCCCGAGTCATCCAGTATGTCGATCTCGCGCAGACGTGCGCCGGTCGTTGTTTGCACGGAGAGGATGTTGTCCGCCGCGCTCTGCAGGTTCTGGTTGGCGGTGTTCAGCGCGTTCGTCAATTGCGCGTTCGCCGTGGGCCCGACAGCCGGGCTGCGCAAGGCGGCCACGACGTCGCGGATCGTCGTGAACACGGACTGGTTCTTGCTGGGTTCGATCGTGAACACGTCCTGGTCGGCCGGCGCGCCGGCGATGTCGAGCGACATGCCGTCGAAGGTGATCGGTTCGCCGGCCTTGAAATCGGTCGCCGGCACGGCCACGGAACCGTCGGTGGTATTGGTCACCGAATACTGTACCAGGCCCGACGTGGCATCTTTCGTGAAATTGATCGTGTAGTTGTCGCCGGTGAGCGCGGCCGCGTCGATGACGGTGCCCGGCGAGATGACCCCGGTGCCGCCACGGGCCGCGTTGCCCGGGTCCGCCTTGGTCTGAAACGTGCCGTTGCCGGTCAGGTTCTGTTCGAAGACCTGGGAGCCGCTGGCGCTGATCGCCATCTGCCGGCTGGCCCCCACCTGCAGTTCGCGCTGGCCCTGGTCGCCGAAATACGTGGCACCGGTGGACGTCAGCGCGAACGGTTGCGTGTTGGTCTTGAAGCCCGAGAACAGGTAGCCGCCGGTGCCGTCCGCCGTGTTGGCCTGGCCCAGCAGGTCTTCGAGGTGCCCTTCCAGCGCCTTGGCGATCGTTTCGCGGTCCGCCGCACTCTGCCCTGGATTACCCGCCGACAATACCAACGTGCGGACCTCGCCCATGATGTCGACAAGCGTGTCCATCACCGAGCCGACCTGGTTCAGCGACGATACGGCGTTTTGCCGGTTGATCTCGAACTGGTCGTTCATCTGCTGCGACTGCGTCACTTCCAGTGCACGGGCCGACGCCACCGGATCGTCGGCAGGTGTCAGCACGCGCATGGTCTGGGCCAGCTGCAACTGCGTGCGCAGCAGATTGCCCTGCAAGTTCGCCTGCAGCGACACGTTGCGGTCATACATCATCTGGGTGCTGATACGGATAGCCATTTCCTGCCTCTTACTGTGCGATCGACAGCAGCGTGTCGAACAATTGTCCCGCCACCTGCATCACCTTGCCGGCGGCCTGGTAGGCCTGCTGGTAGCGCAGCAGGTCGGCAGCTTCCTCGTCGAGGTTGACGCCGGAAACGCTTTTCTGCGCGGCGAGCGCCTGGTCGGCCGTGGTATCGGCGGCGGCGCTGCCCACCTGCAATTCGCGTGTCTTGTTGCCGACGAAGTTGACGGTGCCGGCATAGGAACCCTGGAATGTCGACGTGCCGTTGTTCAGGATGTTCCGTGTCTGCAACCCCGCCAGCAGCACGCCGTTGCGGTTGTCGCCGACGCCGCTCGTGTTCGGGCCGATGCTGAATGTGTCGCCTTCGGCCGGCGTGCCCGAGATCGAGAAATTGATGCCGCCAAAGCTGAGCGGCTCGCCCTCCTCGTACGTGACCGAGCTGCCGTCCGGGAACCCGGTGATCTGGCCGCCCGTGAAGGTGAGCGTCACGGGCGCCGTCAGCGGATTGCCGACATAGGCGGCATCGACGACCCCGGGGCTGATCGTGCCGTTGCCCGAATTCGTCGTGGGCACCGACGTCGTGACCGGCGCCGCCAGCGCGATCTTGCGGTAGTCGGTGATGGCCACGTCGAAGTTGGCCGCGGCCGTGTACGTGGGGCGCACCTGGATGCGGTCGCCTTCCTGCGGCGCCCCGGTGAACGTGTAGGTGACGCCGTCGATTTCTTGCGGCACCGTCGGGTCGGCGATCGCCGTCACGGCGCCATCCGAGCGCGTGACGGTATAGCCGGCCGGCGTGCCGCCATAGTTCACTTCATAGTCGAGCCCGGTCAGCGCCCCGGCATCGGTGATCGACGCATCCAGCTCGGCCGTGGAGAGCGGCGAGTTGCGCGCGTCGTAGCCGACATAGCCCTTCAGCGGCGTGAAGAAGTCGCCGCCCAGGTCGCCATTCAGGTCCTGCCCCAGCCGGTGCTGCTCGTTGAATGACTGCGTGAGGCCGGCGGCAATCTGGCCGATCTCGTTCTGCACGCGGTCCAGCGACTCGCGGCGGAAATCCATCAGCCCGCCCAGTGCGCCGCCGGCGAACGTGTCGTCGGCAATGATCGTGCTGCGCCCCGTTGCCGGATACGACACGACGAGACGGCCCGGGTCGGTCGGCGACTGCACGGCCGCCATCTCCAGGTGGCTGGTGCCGACGACGAGCGGCTGTCCCGAACCGAACGTGATGTTCAGCATATTGTTATCGGAAGGCAGCACGGTGATCTTCACCTGCTGGTTCAGCTCGCGCACGAGCTGGTCGCGCTGGTCCAGCAGGTCGTTCGGCGGGTTCAGCGGATCGGTGGTCAGCGTGGCGATCTGGTTGTTCAGGTTGGCAATCTGCGCCGCATACGAGTTGATGCCGTTGACCGTGCTCGTGATATTGGTGTTGACGCCGTCCTGCAGTTCCTGCAGGCGGCCCGACACTTCATGGAAGCGCGCCGCCAGGCTTTCGGCGGACGACAGCATGGAGGCGCGCGACGATTGCAGCGACGGCGTGGAATTGGCCGTCTGCACGCCGCGGAAAAAATCCTGCATGGCCGGGGACAGGCCGATCGTGGTATCCGAGACCATGTTGTCGATCTGGGTCATCTGCGTGAGATACGCATTGACCGAACCCTGCGTCGACTGCGCGGTCATGACCTGCTTGTTCAGGAAATCGTCGTAATAGCGCTTGATCTGGGCCACCTGGGTGCCGGTGCCCACATAACCCACGCCCTGGCTCAGCGGTGGCAGCGTCGCCTGCACGATGCCCTGGCGTGTGTAGCCTGGCACGCTCGAGTTCGTGATGTTGTGGCCGGTGGTGGCGAGGCCTGTCTGCGCCGCCATCAAGCCGGTCCTGCCGATGCTGAGTAGATTGCTCATGCCGTGACTCTTTCCATGTATGGCTAGTTTACGGCAAATCAAACCGAAACTTGAGTTGCCGCAAAGCTAACGTGCAAGTGCCCCTTACACGAGCGTCTTGTTGATGACCGCGGCCAGTTTCGTGGCGTAGTTGGGGTCGGTCGCGTAGCCGGCTTTCTGCAGGTTGCGCGCGAAGGCCGCCGCATCGCCGGCGCTGGCCAGCACTTTTTCGTAGCGCGGGTTGTCCGTGATGAGCCTTGCGTAATCCTTGAAGCTGTCGGCATAGCTGTCGTAGGCGCGGAAGCGTTCGATCTTGCGCTGCGGGCGGCCGTTGACGTATTCGGTGGTGGCCACGTCCACCGTCTTGCCTTTCCAGTCGCGGCCGGCCTTGATGCCGAAAAGGTTGTGGCTGCTGGAGCCATCGGCGCCCTTGATCTCGCGCTTGCCCCAGCCGCTTTCCAGCGCCGCCTGGCCCAGCATGAACTTGGCCGGGATGCCGGTGGCGCGGCTGGCTTCTTCCGCATGGCCGGACAGCTTGTCGGCGAATGCGCGTACGTGGGCATGGCGAGACGTACTGGGTGCCACTGTGCCGCTCCCCACCGTGCTGACAGCCGTGCCTGCTTTGTTGCCGCCCGCCGCATCGATCGAACGCTGCAGCTTTGCCGCGTCGAGCATCGATTTCGTGAACCCGCCCTCCGGAACGCCCGTCTCCGCTTCCATGCCCGACAGGCCGGCGGTCTTCGACAATTGCCGCACCAGCACGTCGGCCAGCCCTACGCCCTTCTTGGCGATGTTCTGGCTGGTCTGCTGGTCGAGCATCGTGGTGAACATCTTCGTCTGCGAATTGTCCAGCAAGCCTTCCTGCGGCGTGGCGTCGCGCATGCTCTTCAACATCATGTTGACGAACATGGCTTCGAACTGCGTGGCCGCGCCCTTGAGCGCCTCGGGCGAACCCGCCCTGGCGCCCTGGCGCAGTTCCGCCAGGCCCTTGTTGTCCAGGGCCAGGTTGGCGGAAAGATCAGTCGGTGTGCTGGTCTGGCGGATCATGGCGACTCCCGGTCAGATAATCTCGAGTTCGGCGCGCAGCGCCCCGGATGCCTTCATCGCCTGCAGGATCGCGAGCAGGTCCTGCGGCGACGCGCCGATGGCGTTCAGCGCCTTCACCACGTCGGCCAGCTGGGCGCCGGCCTGCAGCTGCAGCACTTTGCCCGGCGCCTGCTGGATGTCGACGCTGCCCGGCTGCGTGACGGCCGTCTGCCCGCCGGCAAGCGGCCCGGGCTGGCTGACCTGCGTATCGGCCGAGACCGATACCTGCAGGTTGCCGTGCGAAACGGCGCACGCCTGCAGCGTGACGGACTGGTTCATCACCACCGAGCCGGTACGCGCATTCATGATCACCTTGGCCGGCAGCGTGGCCGGTTGCACGTCCAGCTCTTCGAGCTGGCCGATGAAGGCCACGCGCTGGTCGGAGGCGGCCGGCGACGTCACGCGGATCACCCGGCCATCGAGCGCATAGGCAATCCCTGCGCCGAAGCGGTTGTTGATGGCCGTGACCACCCGGCTGGTGGTGGCGAAATCGGCGTTCTTCAGTTCCAGGCGGATCTGGCCGCCCTCGCCCAGCGCCGTCGGCACCGCGCGCTCGACGGTGGCACCATTGCTGATACGCCCCACCGACAGGTGATTGACGACGGTCGCGGCGCCGCCGCCCGGCGCCTGCGCGCCCACGCCGCCCACCACCAGGTTGCCTTGCGCCATGCCGTAGACCTGGCCATCGGCGCCTTTCAGCGGCGTCATGATCAAGGTGCCGCCGCGCAGGCTGCGCGCATTGCCCAGCGACGACACGGTCACGTCGAGCTGCTGGCCCGGCTGTGCGAACGCCGGCAGCGACGTCGTCACCATCACGGCCGCGACATTGCGCAGCTGCAGTTGCGAGCCGGACGGCAACGTCACGCCCAGCTGCTGCAGCATGGAAGCCACGCTCTGGATCGTGAACGGGGTCTGCGTGGTCTGGTCGCCGCTGCCATCGAGGCCGACGACGAGGCCATAGCCCATCAGCTGGTTTTCCCGCACGCCGGCAATGCTGGCGAGGTCTTTCAGGCGCTCGGCCTGCGCCGCCGGCGCCAGCATGGCGAAACCGAGGGCAATCGCGGTGAGGATGGATTTCATGTGAGCTCACTCATATCAGAACGGCAGCAGGCTCAGGAAGAATCGCGACGCCATCGACGTCAGCTCGGCGCGGTCCAGGTGGGTATTGGTGCGGTATTCGACCCGCGCATCGGCGATCGCCGTGGACGACACCGAATTGCCGGCACCGATCGTGTCCGGGTTGACCGTGCCGGAGATACGGATGAACTCGGTGCCCTTGTCCATCGCGACCTGCTTCTCGCCGGCCACGACGAGGTTCCCGTTCGGCAGCACTTCCACGACCGTCACGCCCAGCGTGCCGGTGAACGCATTGCTGGCCGTCTGCGCGGCCGAGTCGGCATAGTTGTTGTCCGTCTCCGTGGCAACCCGCGCGCCGAAGCGGCCCTGCAGGGGGCCGGGAATGCCGATGCCCACGCCGCCCGTGCGGGTGGCCGAGCTGCTGCCGTTCTTGTTGGCCGTGGTGCGCTCGGTGATGATCACATTGATGATGTCGCCCACCATGCGGCCGCGGCGGTCCTCGAACACGGGCCGGAACGTTTGCGCCTGGTAGATCGCGCCATTGGCCGGCAGGGTCATTGGCGGCGTGGGGATCGGCCGCGCGGACGTGGGGCCGGCCACGATCGACGTGGGCTCGCTGGCGCAGCCGGCCAGCAAGGCGGTGATGACGACGGCGGCGAATGCGGAGTACTTCATGATGGATCCTTGCAGGTGCATCAGGGCTGGATTGGCGCCGATCAGAGCTGGGACAGCCGCTGCAGCATCTGGTCCGAGGTGGTGATGGCCTTGGAATTGATCTCGTACGCGCGCTGCGTCTGGATCATGTTGACCATTTCCTCGACCACGTTGACGTTCGACACTTCCACGTAGCCCTGCAGGATCTGCCCGAGGCCGTTGGAGCCCGGCGCATTGGCCTGCGCCGCGCCGGAAGCGCCCGTTTCAAGGTACAGGTTTTCGCCGATGGATTCGAGGCCGGTCGGGTTGATGAACGATGCCAGCTGCAGGTTGCCGATCTGCTGCGCGGCGGCCTGGCCTGGCAGCTGCACGGTCACCGTGCCATCCTTGGCCACGTTGATTTCGTCGGCATCGATGGGAATCGTGATCGGCGGTTGCAGCGCGTAGCCGCTGGAGGTGACCATCGCGCCATTGCTGTCGCGCTGGAACGACCCGTCGCGCGTGTAGCCGGTGGTACCGTCGGGCAGCAGCACGGTGAAGAAGCCATTGCCGTTGATCATCAGGTCCTTGTCGTTGCCGGTGGCCTGCGGGTTGCCCTGCGTGTGGATGCGCTCGATCGCCACGGGGCGCACGCCGGTACCCTGCTGCAGGCCGGACGGCAGTTGCGTCTGCTGCGACGAACTGGCGCCGGGCTGGCGCACGTTCTGGTACAGCAAATCCTCGAACACGGCCCGCGATTTCTTGAACCCGTTGGTGCTGACGTTGGCGAGGTTGTTCGCCACCGTATCCATCTGCGTTTGCTGCGCTTCCATGCCGGTCTTGGCAATCCAGAGCGAACGTATCATCTGCTTTCTCCCTGCCCCGGAGGGCTTTCATCCACGAAAGCATTATGCGATGAAGGGGATCAGTTCAAAGCAAGGATCTGGGCGGCTTTCGCGGCGTTATTCTCGGCGTTCTTCAGCAGGCTCATTTGTGTCTCGAACGACCTTGCCAGGGTGATCATGCTGACCATGGCATCGACCGGGTTGACGTTGCTGAGCTCCAGGCAGCCATCGGCCACGCGCACGGCAGGATCGGCCGCGGCCGGCTCGCCCGACTGCTGGCGGAACAGGCCGTCGTCGCCGCGCACCAGCCCGGCCACGTCGGGGTTGACGAGCTTCAGGCGCCCGATGATGTTGCTGGGCCCGGCCTGCACCTGGCTCGCATCGATGCCGCTGACGGTGCCGTCCGCAGCGATCGAGATTTCCGTATTGGGCGGCACGGCGATCGGCCCGCCCTCGCCCTGCAGCGTGAGGCCGTTCGACGTTTGCAGCAGGCCGTTCTCGCTGACCTTGAAGCTGCCGTTGCGGGTATAGGCTTCGGACCCGTCCGCCGATTGCACGGTAAACCACCCTTCGCCGCGGATCGCCGCGTCCATCGGCCGGCCCGTGGTTTCCATCGGCCCGGCGCGAAAGTCCGAACCCACCGTGTTGTCGACCACGAAGGTGCGCGTGGGCATGCCTTCGGACACGACCGGCACGGCGCGGAAGGCATCGAGCTGGGCCCGGAAACCCACCGTGGTGGCATTGGCAAGGTTGTTCGACGTTGTGGCCTGCTGGTCCAGGATGTGCCTGGCGCCAGTCATCGCCGTGTAGATCAGGCGGTCCATGGATACTCCTATCGCTTACATCTGAGAAAAACCGGGGACGTACCCTGGTTTTCAGGAAATTTCTTTAAAACAGGGGTCCGTCCCCAGTTTTGCCGGGCGGCTAGCTAAAGTGCTTACCGCAGGTTGATCAGCGTTTGCAGGATCGAATCCTCGGTCTTGATCGTTTGCGCATTGGCCTGGTAGACGCGCTGGGCGGTGATCATGTCCACCAGCTGCTCGGTCAGGTCCACGTTCGACGATTCCACCGACGACGCGCGCAGCTGGCCCATGCCGCCCGTGTTCGGCGTGCCGATCTGCGGCACGCCGGATGCGGCGCTCTCGGCCCAGGCGTTGCCGCCCAGCGGCGTCAGGTTGTCCACGCTGGCGAAGTCGGCGAGCACCACCTGGCCCAGCGCGCGCGACTTGCCGTTGCTGTACTGGCCCATGATGATGCCGTTCTCGTCGGCCGCGAAGCGCTGCAGGCTGCCGGACGAATAGCCGTCCTGCGTCGAGTTCTTCTCGCTCGTTTCGGTGCCGTACTGCGTGCTGCCGTCGAACGTGAGGGCAACCGGGATCTCCAGGAAGGCGCCGTTGTCCGGGAACACCGGCAAGGTCACGTTGAAGGGCAGCGTGAAGCCGGCGGCCTGCATCGCGGCCGAATCGATCAGGCCGTTTTTCGTGAAGATCAGCGAGCCCGCCCTTTCGGCCGGCACGTTCACGGCGTTGGCGAATGCGGCATCGATCAGGTCCGGCGTGTTGCTGGCCACGTTGCCCACGCTGGTGGCGGGATCGTACAGCGCGGCGATCTGGGCCAGGGCGGCGGGCGATGCGCCGGCCGCGGTGGCGGCGGCCGTGACGGCGCCACCGACCGTCGAGGCATAGGCCTGGCGCGCCGCGATGATGGCGGCGGCATCGCCGCCGGCGACCGCGGTGTTGTAGGCGGTGCGGGCGGCGATCACGGGCTCGCTCGTCACCACGCCGCGCATCACTTCCTGCGAATTGATCTGCACGCCATCGTTGGCCACGTACACATCCCACGTGCTGCCGCCGGTGCGCACGTAGTACAGGCCCATCGTGTGCTCGTTGCCCAGCGAATCGTAGACCGGGATCACGGTCTGCTTGTTGTAGGTGCGCGGATCGCCGGCATTGAACGGCTGCACGGTCGGCGTGGTGGAGTTCGACGACAGGTTGATCTGGAAGTTCGCCTGCGTGGTCTGCACCGGCGCCAGGTCGGCCGCGTCGATCTGCAGCGGCACCGGCGCGCCCTGCAGGATCTGGCCATCCACGGTGGCCAGGTAGCCGGTCAGCGCCGCGCCTTGCGCGTTGACGATCGTGCCCGTGTTATCGAGCAGGAACTGGCCGTTGCGGGTGTACTGGATCGCGCCATCCTGCACGGTGCGGAAGAAGCCGGCGCCGTTGATCGAAATATCCAGCGGATTGTTCGTGGTCTCGATATTGCCTTGCGAGAATTGCTGGGCGAGGCGGGCGACGGTCACGCCGATGCCGGGATTGCGGCCGCTGATGCCGTTCAGCGAATTCGCGTACAGGTCCGCGAATTGCGCCTCGGTGCTCTTGAAGCCGACCGTGCTGGCGTTGGCGACGTTGTTGCCGATGACGTCGAGTTGCGTGGAGGCGGCATTCAGGCCGCTGAGACCTTGCTGGAACATGGATTTCCCCTGCTGATTAAAGATGAAGCTGATGCAAAGTGGTCAGGGCCAGGCGTGGCTTCGCAGCCAGTGCTCCAGCACGGCAAGGAGTCGCAACGACGCCATGACCGCTTTTCATCGGCTTCTTACAGAACTTGTTTGATGTCGTCCATGCTCAGCTGCCCGAGCCCAGGAACGTTGAGTTTCGCGCCCGCGGGGCCCGTGGACACGCTGGCGACCGTGCCGAACGTGAGCGACTGCGCATCGGTCAGCGCCTTGCCGCCCGTGGTCGCGGCCAGCGACAGTGTGTAGATGCCGTCCGGCGCCGTGCTGCCGTCTTCCAGCTTGCCGTCCCACGCCAGCGGCAGCACGCCGGGCTCGACGCTCGACAGCGTCAGCGTGTGCACCGCCTTGCCGCTGGCGTTCTTGATCTCGAGCTGCACGTTGTCCGCGAACGAACCAACCTCGATGCCGAAGATACCCTTGCCCTCGGTGACCTGCATCGTCTTGCCGGCGGCCAGCACGCCATGGTTGATCATGTTGACCGCCTGGGCCGATTGCGAGGCGGCCATGTCGCTCTTCAGCGTTTCCAGCGTGTCGTTCAGCTTGTTGATGCCGGTAACCGTGTTCAGCTGGGCCAGCTGGCTGGTGACCTGCGCGTTGTCGAGCGGGTTCAGCGGATCCTGGTTCTTCAGCTGCGTGATCAGCAGCGTCATGAACTTGTCCTGCTCGGCCGAGATCTCGTTGCCGGTGCCGGCCTTCTTGTTCATCGAGTCCATCAGGGACTGCGAGACGCCATTCGTGGAGGTGGGGGTGGCAATGACGGCCATGGTGATCTTTCCGGTTATTGACCGATGGTCAGGGTTTTCAGCAGCAGGCTCTTCGCCGCGTTCATCGTTTCGACATTGTTCTGGTAGGAACGCGACGCCGACAGCATGTTGACCATCTCGTCGACGACGTTCACGTTCGGCATCGTCACATAGCCGTTCTCGTCGGCCAGCGGGCTTTTCGGGTCGTAGACCTGCTTCATCGGCGACGGATCCTCGATCACCTGCTGCACCTTGACGCCGGTGGAGGCATTGCTGGCCGATGGCGTCGCTTCGAACACGACCTGCTTGGCCCGGTAGGCTTCGCCGTTGGCGCTGGTGGCGCTGTCGGCGTTGGCCAGGTTGCTGGCGACCACGTTCAGGCGCTGCGACTGCGCGCTCATGGCCGAACCGGAAACATTGAAAATGCTGAACAACGACATGGCGATCTCCTTGTTGGCCGCGTGGCTTACTGGCCCTGCAGGGCCGTCATCAGGCCCTTGATCTGGCTGTTGATGAACGTGACGCCCGCCTCGTAGCGCAGCGCGTTGTCGGCGAACTGGTTGCGTTCGACGTCCATGTCCACCGTGTTGCCGTCGACGGCACCCTGCACGATGCCGCGGTACAGCAGCGGCGTGCCGTCCGCGAGCGTGCTGCCATCCGGCGCCGGGGTCGGGAAATGGCGCGCCGCGGTGGTGGCCAATGTGCCGGTCGCGGCCGTGTTATTCAGCGCGTTCTGCAGCGCGCTGGTGAAGTCGATGTCGCGCGCCTTGTAGTTGGGCGTGTCGGCATTGGCAATGTTCGATGCCAGCACGCTCTGGCGCGTGGAGCGCAGGCCCAGTGCGAGTTCGTTGAAGCGCAGGTGATTGTCGAGTTTTCCCAGCATGACGGCATCCTTTCCATCGGTGACAGATGCCATCTTACGGATGCTCCACGGCAAATGATCCGGGGATAAGCATGGACTTTGCCACGCTGTTCGCGGCTTTCGGCGCGGCGCGCGCGCGTAAGATGGCTGGCGTTGATTCAACTTCTCACGGCACACGACCGCACATGAAACCGCTGACCCTTGCCATTGCTTCACTATCGCTGGCCGCGAGCGCCGCGCAAGCCGCAACAAGCATGGACCCGGCCGTCCTGCGCCGTACCGTCGAGGGCTTCCTGCAAGTGCAGACCGCCGGCCTGCCGGGCAAGGTGACGGTCACGGTCGGCAATGTCGATACGCGCATGAACCTGGCGCAGTGCCCCGCTCCCGAAGCGTTCCTGATGCCTGGCGGTAAAGCCTGGGGCAAGACGACAGTGGGCGTGCGCTGTGCGGCGCCGGCGCAATGGACGGTGTATATTCAGGCGAACGTTGCGGTACTGGGCAATTACATTGCCGCGGCCACGCCGCTGTCGCAAGGCCAGCCGATCCTGGAAACACAGCTCGTGACCCAACAGGGCGACTTGACGTCGTTGCCTGCGAGCATTGCCACCGACAAGGCGCAGGTGATTGGCCGAAGCACCAATGTTTCCCTTTCGGCAGGCACGCCGCTGCGGCTCGACACGCTGCGCAGCCAGCCGGTGGTACTGAACGGACAGATGGTCAGGCTCGTCACGGCAGGTTCCGGGTTCCGTATCACGGCCGAAGGCAAAGCCATCGCCAACGCGGCGGAGGGCCAGGTGGTGCAGGTGCGCACGCAGGGTGGCAGGAGCGTCAGCGGGATTGCCCGCGCGGGTGGCCAGGTCGAGGTTGCATTCTAAAAAGATTCGACTCTCGCCGCTAAAGTTTGCAATGCGGCAGTCGTTAAGAACTCGTAGACCGGAGTAAAAGCTCGGAGTCAAAGCTCCTACCAGACGAGGAAGATGCTGTGAAAATCAACGATTCAGTAAAAAACGCGGGTGTGCCGGCGGCGTCCACGCCGACCACGAGCAATGCCCGCAACGCCGAAAAAGCGGCGGAAACGGCTTCCACGCAAAAAAATTCGGATAGCGTCAAGCTGTCGGCGCAGGGGCAGGCAATGGCCACCAACAGCAACAGCGGCGTGTTCGACACGAAAAAAGTGGAACGTATCAAGCTGGCCATCGCCGATGGCCAGTTCCAGGTAAACTCGGAGAAAGTGGCGGATGGCCTGCTGGATACGGTCAAGGACCTGCTGCATTCCCGTCAACGGTAGTCAACTTCAGGTAGTCAACCTCAGGTAGCCAACCTCGGGTAGTCAACCTCAAGTAGTCAACCCTATCAACTACGAGGCAAACCCATGCATGACGGCGCCCCGATCCAGAAGCTGCGCGAAGAGCAGCGCCTGATCACCGAACTGCTCGACCTCCTCAAGGACGAGCAGCAGTCGCTGGTGGCTGCCGACATCGACAAGCTGTCCGCGCTGACGCCGCGCAAATCCGAGGTGCTGGCCCGCATGGGCACCCTGGCCAGGGAGCGCCACGAGGCGCTGGGCCAGGCCGGATTCGAAGCGCGCGAAGCCGGCATGGAAACATGGCTGTGCGCCCACGGCACGCCGGACGACAAGGCGCTGTGGAACGAATTGCTCGCGCATACCCGCGAAGCCAAGGAATTGAACCGCCTGAACGGCATGCTGATCAACAAGCAGCTGTCGCACACCCAGGGCGCCCTGCAGGCGCTGCGCCCGCCCAGCCCCGCCGGCAATGTCTATGGCCCGAGCGGCCTGACCGCCACCAGCACCACCGTCTCGCGCGGTTTCCTCGCTGGCTGACCTGCCAAAATCCCGTACATGCGCACCAACCGTGTCAACTGACAGTAGTTGGCGCGCGAACACCGGTGTCTGACACCTTTTCTGGGTGAATCTTCCAGAAAAGGTGTCAGACACCGGTTCTCCACTGCCAACGATTTCCTATTGCGGCGCGGGACCGGTCGGGATTTCCGTTTCCGGATCCGGCACCGCCGACAGGATCGTCACCGCCACGCGCCGGTTGCGGGCGCGGTTGACAGGGTCGTCGTTCGGCGCCACCGGATGGTTGGAAGCATGCCCGACGGCGGTGAGCCGCTCGGGGGCGACGCCGGATTCGATGAACAGCCGCACCACGGTGGCGGCACGCATCGACGACAGTTCCCAGTTCGACGGATAGATGTTGCGCACCGGCTGGTCGTCGGTATGCCCTTCGACCTGCACCGCGTGCGGATCGTTCTTCAGCAGCGATGCCACGGCGGTCAGCGCCTCGCGCGACTCCTCCGTCAACCTGGCTTCGGCGGGATCGAACAGCACGCTGGCATTGATCTCGACGGACACGCCACGGCTGTTCTGCGTGACGCGCACCTTGCCTTCCTTTACCAGCGGCGCCATCGTGGACTGCAGGTCCTGCGCCAGCTTCGTCAGCGACGCGCGTTCCTGCCGCATCATTTCCTGGCGTTTCTTCAGGTTCGGATTCGGGATCGGCTGGTTCAGCACCTCGGTATTGGGCTTGACGTTGGCGCCCTGCCCGCCCAGCGCATCGCCGAGCGCATCGGAGAAGATCCGGTACTTGCCGATGTTGACCGACGAGATCGCATACATCACCACGAAGAACGCGAACAGCAGCGTGATGAAGTCGGAATACGAGATGAGCCAGCGTTCGTGGTTTTCCGGTTCCTCGTCGAACGGGCGGCGCGCACGGCGGTACTGGAAGCTCATGGGGGTGTGTCCTAGTAATCCTGCATCAGCGTGGCGATGCGCTCATCCATGATGCGCGAGAAGTCGCCGCTGGCGATGTCGTGGAAGACGGCGGCGGCGATTTCCTGCTGGTGCACCTGGGCGATGACGATGTTCTTGAGCTTGTTGGCGATCGGGTAGAAGAACAGGTTGGCCAGCCCGACGCCATAGATCGTGGACACGAAGGCCACCGCGATGCCGGGCCCGAGCCGGGAAGGATCGGTGAGGTTTTCCATCACGTGGATCAGGCCCAGCACGGCACCCAGGATGCCGATCGTGGGCGAGTAGCCGGCCGCCGATTCCCAGATGCGCACCGCCTGCCGCTCCGCCGTCTCGAACGCCGTGATCTCCGTATCGAGCAGCTGGCGCAGCTTGTCGGGGTTGATGCCGTCGATCACCATGCGCAAACCCTTGGCCAGGAAGACATTGCGCGCGCCGGTCATGTGGCGTTCCAGCGCCAGCGGCCCTTCGCGGCGGATGGTCTGGTTCCATGCCTGGATATCGCGCGCGAGCAGGATACGGCTGTCCGCCGGGGGCCGGAATACCCACCGCACCATGAGGATGCCGCGCCGCAACGTGGCGGGCCGGGTCTGCAGCAGCACGGCGCCGAACGTGCCGACGACCACGATCGCAAACGCGGCGGGCTGGATCAGCGACGACGGATTGCCGCCTTCCAGTGCCATGCCCACGATCAGGCCGGCCAGCGCCAGCAGCAAACCCGCTACGCTGGACCAGTCCATGCTTGCTCCCGCAACGTGGCGCGCAGCCGGGACACCGCCTGGGTATGCAGCTGCGATACGCGTGATTCGGAAACGCCCATCACGGCGCCGATTTCCTTCAGGTTCAGTTCTTCTTCGTAGTACAGGCCCATCAGCAGCTTTTCACGCGGCGGCAACGCATCGATCGCGTCGATGACGGCCTGGCGGAACCCGGTGTCCATCAGCGAGCGCAGCGGATCGGCTTCGTCGTCCTGTGCATAGCGGTCGAGGAAGCTGTCGCTGCCGTCCTCGTTCTTGAAGTCTTCGTAGTACAGCAGCTGGTGGCCGCCGCCCTCGCCCAGCATTTCCTGGTAAGCCTCGAGGGAGAGCTTGAGGGACTGGGCCACTTCGGATTCGGCGGGCGGACGTCCCAGCTTCTGCTGCAGCAAGGCCATGGCGTTCTCGATCTTGCGCATGTCCTGCCGCAAGCTGCGCGGCACCCAGTCGCTGCTGCGCAATTCGTCGATCATCGCGCCGCGGATGCGCATCACCGCATAGGTTTCAAACTGGGCGCCGTGCGTTTCTTCATAGCGGTTGATCGCGTCGAGCAGGCCGATCATGCCCGCCTGTACCAGGTCATCCACTTCCACGCTGGGCGGCAATTTTGCCTTCATGTGGTGGGCAAGGCGCTTCACGAGGGGCATGTGCTCCGTCAGCAGCGAATCCTTGTTCACCTTCCCTTTGACCGTGTACATATATTTCTATTCTTGTTCAGTGCTGCATAGGGTGGCCGCTCCCCGAAAGATGCGACGGCGTGGCCAGCGCGAACCGCCCCGCCAGTTGACGAAACGCGACCGAGGCACCCGCCAGCGGAAACGCGTCCACCACGGCGCGACCCAGGCGCGCCGCGCGGTGCAGGTATTCATCGGCTGGCACCGAGCCCATCGATACGAGATTCACGGCCAGGTAACGGCTTGCCGCCTGTGCCATATTATCGTAAACGACCCGCGCCTCCCGTTCGGACGCACCGGTGACGACGATGCCGAACGGCCGCCGGCCCAGCTCGTGGTTGAGCCGCTTGATCATCATGTAGGCATTCGTGATCGACGTGGCGCTGTTCGATACCTGCACCACGATTTCCGAGCTGGCCATGACCGGCACCGGGAACGCTTCGCCGTCGAATTCGCCATCCACGAGCACGATGCCGGCCTGCGCGGCCAGCACGTCGAACGCCTTGGCCAGCCGGCGCGCTTCATGCGGGCCGTTGCGGGATTCGCCGCGCGTCATCGATACCACGTTGAAGCCCTGCGGCACTTCATGGATGACTTCATTCAGCGCGCACTCCTGGCGCGCCACGTTCAGCAGGCTGGCACCATTGTCGATGCCCAGCCGCGAGGCCACGCCGTGCGCGCTGGCGCAGGCGTCGACCAGCACCACGTCGTTGCCGGCGCGCGCCAGCGAGGCACCCAGGTTGACGAGCATGGCGCCCTTGTCGTCCTGCGGCGTGGCGGAAAGGAACGTGACGATGCGGGGCCGCGGCGGCCCCGCCAGCATCCGCCGCAGTCCTTCCGCCTGGTCGAAATTGAAGTTAGCCAAGGTGTACCTCGCGCAGTCCATCGTTGCCGGCGGCCGCCATCAGCATCGGCAGCTCGCCATCCGTGTATTCGGATACATCCTTCTTCAGCCGGAACGCCCGCTCCACGAGCTCGGCCGGCTGGGCCAGGTGCAGGTCTTCCGGCACGCGCTGGCCATTCGATACATAGAACAGTTGCAGCTTCTGGCGGATCACGACATCGAGCACGTTGCCCAGCGACGCCGCTTCGTCCAGCTTGGTGATGATGCTGCCGGCAAGGCCGCTGCCCTGGTAGGCGCGCACGACTTCGGTCAGCGTTTCCTGCGTGGACGTGGCGTTCAGACACAGCAGCCGTTTGACGTCGACATCGGTGCCTTGCAGCATGGCCACCTGCTCGGTCACCATCTGGTCGCGCTGGCTGACGCCGACCGTATCGATCAGCACCGTGTGCTTGTTGCGCAGCTCCTTCAGTGCGATCCGTAAGTCGGCCTCATCCTTGACGGAATGTACCATCACGCCAAGGATCTTGCCGTAAATGCGCAGTTGTTCGTGCGCACCGATACGATAGGCATCGGTGGTGATGAGCGCCAGCTTTTCCGGGCCATGGCGCATCACGCAGCGGGCCGCCAGCTTGGCGGTGCTGGTCGTCTTGCCCACGCCGGTGGGGCCCACCAGCGCGAACACGCCGCCACGCTCGATCAGCGCATCCTCGTTGGCCATGGCGCCCACGTTGCGCGCCAGGACGGTGCGGATCCAGCGCGATGCCTCCTCGGCACTGCGGCCGGCCGGCAGCTTGTCCAGCAGGCGGCGCGCGAGCGTGGTGGAAAAGCCCGCCGCCAGCAATTCGCGCAGCACGGCCGCCTTGTGCGGCTCGCGCTGCTGTGCGCTGCCCCACGACAGTTCGGCCAGCTGGGTTTCCATCATGCCGCGCATGGCGCGCAGCTCGCTCATCATGCCGTGCATTTCGGCGGCCGCGTTGGCCTTGGCCGAGTTCACCGCCTCGGCCACCAGCGCCGTGATGCCGGCCATGTCCACCGCGGGCTGCGCAGGCGGCATCGTCTGCTGCACCGCTTGCGGCACGGGCTGCATCGCCTGCGCGAACGGCGCGCGCGGCACCGGTGCCGCCGCCATCGACGGGCGGGCGGCCATCATCGGCTCCGGCGCGGCCGGGCGTGCAGCGGGCGCGGCGGGGCGCTGCATCTGCGGCACTTGCGAGCGCGGCACGGGCGCCGCGGCATAGC
Source organism: Pseudoduganella sp. jia 12 (assembly GCF_055502675.1). Classification (NCBI taxonomy): domain Bacteria; kingdom Pseudomonadati; phylum Pseudomonadota; class Betaproteobacteria; order Burkholderiales; family Oxalobacteraceae; genus Pseudoduganella; species Pseudoduganella sp. jia 12. The sequence goes on along the minus strand of NZ_JBUXKP010000012.1, from coordinate 206,546 downwards.
CGTCGTCCAGGTCCAGGTGGGGCGCGCCGGGCGGCGCATCGTCGACGGGGCTGACCAGCGACGCGGCATCGTCATTGGCCAATGCCAGGATCTCCACCACGCCATCCATCGGGCGATTCGACAGGATCACCGCATCCGGCCCCAGCGCCTCGCGCACCTTCCGCAGCGCCTCACGCGACGTGGGCGCGGTAAATTTCTTGACGTTCATTGCTGCTCCTGTTCGCCATGCACAGAGTTTTTCTCGATGGTGAAATTATTGACGATGCCGCAGAGTAAGCATCATTTGAACAGGCGGGGAAAAGGGGGGTATTTCGCTGCACGGGAGTCTGATGAGCCCGTGTCCCGTGCCAGGCAGTGGGCCTATAGGCCCACAACACGGGCTCGACAGAACTGATTGCCGGAGAGCCCTACCCCTTTCGACGTACGCAAATTGCGGATGAGGCCGTGTCCTCGTGCCAGGCAGTGGGCCTATAGGCCCACAACACGGGCTCGACAGCAGTTATCAGGTATTCCCCACCAGCGCCGTTACCCGGATCGTCTTCGCTTCCGGGATCTCCGCATGCGACAGCACCTTCAGCTGCGGCAGCGCGCGCCGCAGGAAGCGCGACAGCAGCGGCCGCAGCGGGCCCGGTACCAGCAGCACGGGGTTGACGCCGAGCGCTTCCTGCTGGGCCGACGCTTGCGCGGCCTGCTGGGCGATCGTGTCGGCCAGGCCCGGCTCGATGCCGGCGCCGTCGGCACCGCCCTGTGCCAGCGCCTGCATCAGCAAGCGTTCGAGGCGGTTATCGAGGGTCATCACGGACAGTTCGCCATTGCCGGGGAACAGTTGCTGGACGATCGCCCGGCCCAGCGCGATGCGCACGAGCGACGTGAGCTCGTTCGGATCCTGCGTGTGCACGGTATGTTCGGCAAGCGCCTCGATGATGGTGCGCATGTCGCGGATGTGCACGCCCTCGGACAGAAGGTTCTGCAGCACTTTCTGCAGCGCCGACAGCGAGATCGTCTTCGGCACCAGGTCTTCGGTGAGCTTGGGCGCTTCCTTGCCCAGGTGGTCGAGCAGTGCCTGCACCTCGCCGCGGCCCAGCAGTTCCGCCGCATGCGACGTGATCAGGTGGTTCAGGTGCGTGGCGACGACGGTGCCGGCATCGACCACCGTGTAGCCCATGCCCTGCGCCTGGTCGCGCAGGCTGGCATCGATCCACACGGCCGGCAGGCCGAACGCGGGATCGGTGGTGGCCAGGCCCGGCAGCGTGCCGCTCGCCATGCCCGGGTTGATCGCCAGGTACTGGCCGTTGAACGCTTCGCCCGTGCCCACTTCCACGCCCTTGAGCGTGATGCGGTAGGCGGAGGGCTTCAGTTCCAGGTTGTCGCGGATGTGCACCGGCGGCGCCAGGAAGCCCACTTCCTGGGCGAATTTCTTGCGGATGCCCTTGATGCGCTTGAGCAGCTCGCCGCTCTGCGCCTTGTCCACCAGCGGGATCAGGCGGTAGCCCACTTCCAGGCCCAGCGTGTCGACGGCCAGCACGTCGCTCCACGTGGCTTCCTCGCTCTCGGCCGCCGGGCCGCCCTGCCCGCCCGCTGCCGGGCCGCCTGCCCCCGCGCCCGCGCCGCCGCCGGCACCGCCACCCGGGCTTGCCGGACGGGGCGCGGTGCCGCTTTCCTCCGCCGCCTTGTCGCGCTTCGCCAGCAGGTAGCCGCCACCGGCCAGCGCACCGCCCAGCAGCAGGAACACCAGGTTCGGCATGCCGGGGATCAGGCCCAGGCCGCCGATGATGGCGGCGGTGATGTACATGACCTGCGGCTTGGCGAACAGCTGGCCGACCAGCTGCGAGCCGATATCCTTTTCCGACGCCACGCGCGACACGACCGCGCCGGCCGCCAGCGAGATGATCAGCGATGGGATCTGCGCCACCAGGCCGTCGCCGATGGCCAGCAGCGTGTACGTACGCACGGCGTCGCCGAACGCCATGTCGTGCATGAGCAGCCCCACCAGCAAACCGCCGACGATATTGATGACGGTGACCAGGATGCCGGCCACCGCATCGCCCCGCACGTATTTCGACGCACCGTCCATCGCGCCGTAGAACTCCGCTTCCATCGACACTTCGGCGCGCCGCTGCTTGGCATCGGCCTCGCCGATCAGGCCTGCATTCAGGTCGGCGTCGATCGCCATCTGCTTGCCCGGCAGCGCATCGAGCGCGAAGCGGGCGCCCACCTCGGCGATCCGGCCCGCGCCTTTCGTGACCACCACGAAGTTGATGATGGTGAGGATGATGAACACCACGATACCCACCGTGTAGTTCCCGCCGATCAGGAAGTGGCCGAACGCCTCGACCACCTTGCCGGCCGCATCGGGCCCCGTGTGCCCTTCGGTCAGCACGATACGGGTGGATGCCACGTTCAGCGCCAGCCGCAGCATGGTGGTCAGCAGCAGCACGATCGGGAATGCCATGAAATCGAGGGGCTTGACCGTGTACAGGGCGGTCAGCAGCACGATGACGGAAATGGCGATGTTGAAGCTGAAGAACAGGTCGAGGATGAACGCCGGCAGCGGCAGGATCATCATCGCCAGCAGCATGATGATCAGGATCGGCGCGGCCAGGGTCTGCGGCTTGCCGCCGGTAATGGTGTTCGTCCATGCGGGCATCTTGAGCGCTTGCATCGGGTTCTTCCTCAGGTATTGCGGTTGCGGTTGCGGTTATGGCTGCGACTACGGTTTGGGCGTTGCGGTGTTCGGGTCCATGTCCGGCGGCACGTCCAGCTTCGTGGGGCGATCCGGATAGTGGCCGCCCGGGCGGTAGGCGCGCAGCTGGTACACATAGGCCAGCACCTCGGCCACGGCCGCATACAGCCGCTGCGGGATCTCGTCGCCGATGTCGGTGTGCTTGTGCAGCGCGCGGGCCAGTGCCGGCGCTTCCAGGATCGCCACCCTGTTTTCCTTGGCCAGCTCGCGGATCTTCGCGGCCACCGCGTCCGTGCCCTTGGCCACCACCTTCGGTGCGCCCTTCGAGCCATCCGCATATTTCAGCGCCACCGCATAATGGGTCGGGTTGGTGACCACCACGTCGGCGGTCGGCACATCCTGCATCATCCGGCGCCGCGCCATCTCGCGCTGCATCTGGCGGATCTTGCCCTTGATCTGCGGGTTGCCGTCCGACTCCTTCGATTCCTGGATCATCTCCTGGCGCGTCATCTTCATCTTGTTCGCGTAGTGCCACATCTGGTACGGCGCATCGATCATGGCGATGAAACCCAGCGAGCTCACGAGGATCAGGAAGCTCATCGCCAGCATGTCGAGCATGTGGGCATAGCCTTCGTTCGCCGGCTCGGCAGGCAGGCCGAAGATCGCATCCTTGTAGCGCATCACCACCATGTAGGCGACGGCGCCGACGATGATCGTCTTGATGATCGCCTTCACCAGTTCCACCAGGGCGTTCTTCGACACCATGTTGGCGAGGCCCTTCATGGGATTGAGCTTGCCGAACTTGGGCATGAAGCCCTTGGCGGTGAACAGCCAGCCGCCCACGAACACGGGCGAAGCGATCGCCACCATCATCACGGCCAGGCCCAGCGGCAGGAACGTGATCAGCACCTGCACCACGTCGGCCAGGATGCGGTGGCCCAGCACGTCCATGTCGAACGCCTGTTCGCGCGTGAGCGACAGGCCGGAAGCGAGCGTGGCCGACAACTGGCGCGCCATGGTCGCACCAAAGACGTACAGGCCGGCGCCCGCGGCCATGAGCACGGTAAACGTCGCGACTTCGCGCGAACGGGGAACGTCACCTTCCTCGCGCGCCTTCCTCAGGCGCTGCTCTGACGCTGGTTCTGTCTTCTCGGCGTCGCTATCTTCTGACATCGGGTGCTCCGGCTACCTGTGCTCGACTGTATTGATTCTGAGCATGCATTGTCGGGCATGGTGCCGTTGGCTGAAGGAACGAACAAAGAGGGAATAGGGGGGCAATTCGATGCCGACCGCCAGCTGGTGGCGTGCCGGGCCCTGGTCCAGGCGCCGTGAGGAACTGGACAACGTGCTACTTCAAGACCATCGATCGGGTGATTTAGCCAACGCGCCATGGTGGCGGCTGCAATACAGGAAAACCGGCAGGGCGGCGGCATCGCCCTGTGACATGCGGGCCGAGGCGGTCAGGTGGCCGCCAATAACCCCAGCTGCTCTTCCTCCAGATAACACCACTCCCCTTCCTTCAATCCGAGGTCGGCCAGCTGCAACGCGCCAATGGCCGACCGGTGCAGCGCAGTGCAATGGTTTCCTGCGGCCGCCAGCATCCGCTTGACCTGGTGATACTTGCCCTGCTCCAGCACGATCTCGAGCTGGTGCTCGCCTTTCGGCGCACAGACGAGCGCCGCAAGAGGTGCCGGCTCGTCGTGCAGCTGCACGCCGGACAGCATCTGCGCCACCAGCGCATCGGTCACCGGTTCGGCCGTCGTGGCCTGGTAGACCTTCGGCACGTGGCGTTTCGGCGAGGATTGGGCATGGATGAACGGGCCATCGTCGGAGATCAACAGCAGGCCGGTGGTGTCATGGTCGAGGCGGCCGACCGGCTGCACGTCGCGCCACGTGAACTGCTCGGGCAGCAGCTTGAGCACGCCGGGGTGGTGGCTCGGCTTGCGCGAACATTCGTAGCCTGCCGGCTTGTACAGGGCAATGTACACATGCTGCCTGTACCGCCATTCTTCGTCGAAGATGGTGAGGACGAGGCCGTCGGTGTCGATGGTCGATTTGTAATCGTCGACGATGGTGCCGTTGACAGCCACTTCGCCGTCCTCGATCAGTGCGCGGCAATATTTTCGGGTACCGAAACCCTGGGATTGAAGGATGCGATCCAGCGATAGTTTGCTCATGGGCGGCATTCTACCGGATTGCAAGGAACGATCAGTTCGTAGTTGAGGAATATCAAGTAGGAAACCTGTGTCGTTGATACACTGAAACGCATGTAGGAATCTGCTGAACCGCAGCCAATCTTCCTACCCTATCGTTAAGAAAGTATCCGCGATCCCGATACGATCACCTGGAGGCCGTAATGATCACCGCTGAATGCCGCTCTGCCACTTCCCGCAACGCCGCGGGCCGGTTTGCCACCGAACTGTTGATCTCCCGCTGCCAAAGCGGCGCCGAACCGGCACTGATGCCGCAAAACCGCTGGTTCACGGCGACCGCGCAAGGCTTTCACGACTGGCTGCGCGCAGGCGGCTTCGAGAGCGGGATCGAGATCGAAGCGATGCGGCGCCAAAACACGTGACGAACAAGCAAGGCTACAGACGAAAACAGCAGCCAGAGGCTGCTGTTTTCCAGTCCCCGGAAGGGACCAGTGAGGAATATAATTCTCTCAATTCGCTGATGCGATAGATAGTCTACTACGCGAGGTGATACGGATAACAACCGCGCGATCGAATGTTGAGTGCTTTTAAGATTGCGCCCTCCGTTCAATAACTACAGGACTACTATAACCTATCTGCAGTCGTTTTCAAGCTTCCGACTGCTTTTGTTTGAAAACGGCTCATCATCACGGCGCATCACAGCGCATCACAGCGGTCACTTGATGACCGGCACTCCCACCGCTGCCGCCGCCTTCACCGCGCCACTGCCGACCGCGGCGCCGAACTTCTTCAGCACGCGCTCGGGCAAGCCTTCATGTTGCGTGTAGTCGATGATGTCCTCGGCTTTCACCACATCGCGCGCCACGCTGTCCACGCTGCCCAGTTCGTCGGCGAGGCCCATGTCGATGGCCCGCGCGCCTGTCCAGAACGAACCGGAAAACGTTTCCGGTGTTTCCTGCAAACGCTTGCCGCGGCCGACGCGCACGGTTTCGATGAATTGCTGGTGGATTTCGTTCAGCATCGCCTGGGCATGCTGCTTCTGCTTGTCCGATTGGGGGCTGAACGGATCCATGAAGCCCTTATTGGCGCCCGCCGTGATCAGGCGGCGCTCCACGCCCAGCTTTTCCATCGTGCCCGTGAAGCCGAAGCCATCCATCAGCACGCCGATCGAGCCGATGATGCTGGCCTTGTTGACATAAATCTTGTCCGCCGCGGAAGCGATGTAATAGCCGCCCGACGCGCAGATCTCGTCGACCACCACGTACAGCGGTTTTTCCGGATAACCCTGGCGCAGGCGGCGAATCTCGTCGACGATCATGCCGGCTTGCACCGGGCTGCCGCCCGGGCTGTTGATGTGCAGTACCACGGCGACGGAGCCGTCATCCGAGAACGCCTTGTTCAATGCCGGAATGACGACCGCGGCCGCGCCGCTGCCCTGTGCCTCGATATCGCCTTCGATCTCGACCAGCGCCGTATGGCGGCCAACGTCGCCTTCGCTGCCGAGCAGGTCCACTTCGAAGTAGCTGGCGATCGCAAAGAACACGAGCAGCAGCATGACCACCTTGTAGAAGATGCTCCAGCGGCGGTTGGCGCGCTGCTCCTTGATCGTGGCGAACACGAGCTTCTCGAGCACTTCGCGTTCCCACTTGATGGGCGGCGTGTCCGGGCGGGACGGCCCGGGCGGTTGGATACCCGGCGTTTCTTGGTTATCGTTACTCATAAAGCCGATGTCGGGGGACGGATGTAGTCGTCCGGTTGCCAGTACAGGTTGCCGTCGCGCTCAGCCAGCGCCACCGGTCGCAGCCGGCCACCGCGGCACGGGCCGCCGGCGCACTGGCCACTGCTGGGAATGTATACGGCACCGTGCGTGGAGCACATCAGGTACAAGCCGCTGGACTCGAAGAACTCGCCTTCGTTCCAGTCCAGTTCGATCGGCACGTGCGCGCACCGGTTCAGGTACGCATAGGCGATGCCGCCGTGCCGGATCACGAAGGCCGTGGCCGATTCGCCGCCGGCCAGCACGGCAAAACGAATGCCCTTGCCGCCGTCCGGCACCGCGTCGGCGGCGCAGATCAGTATATCGTTGCTCACAGCTTGGTCATTTCTCCTTGGGCCTGCCGATGCGCCGGCCTTCAGGCGTTGGCGCTCAGCCAGGCATGCAGCTCCGGCACGTTCTTCGCGGAAAACACGGGGCGGCATGCATGCAGCTGGTCCACCGGGTGCGCGCCGTATTCGACGGCAATGCCGGCCGAACCGGCGTTCTGCGCCATCATCAGGTCATGCGTGGTATCGCCGATCATCACGGTGCGGCGCAGGTCCTGGCCGAGCTCGCGCGTCAATTCCTGCAGCATCGCCGGGTGCGGTTTCGAAAACGTTTCATCCGCGCAGCGGGTGGCATGGAACGTGGACAGCAGCTTTGCCGCATCCAGCGCGCGGTTCAGGCCCACGCGGCTCTTGCCGGTGGCCACGGCCAGGAAATACCCCTGCTGGGTCAGCTCGTCCAGCAGTTCGCGCACGCCGTCGAACAGTGTCAGTTCATGGTCCTTGGTCAGGTAGTGGTACCGGTAGCGCTCGACCATGCGCGGGTAGTATTTCGGATCCACGTCGGGGCCGAGCACCTTTTGCATGGCTTCCGACAGGCCCAGGCCGATCACGTGCGAGGCGGCATCACGCGATGGAATGGGCAGGCCCAGGTCCCTGGCCGCCGACTGGATGCTTTTCACGATGGTTGCGGTACTGTCCATCAATGTGCCGTCCCAGTCGAAGACGATCAGGTCAAATTGCTTTCTTGCCATGTGCTCCGGCGCTGCCGGCTCCAGGTTTGTGTCCGCTATTGCAGAGCAGAGTTATCGGGTTGGCCCAAGCTTACCAAGAATTTTTCGCATTCGGGGGCAAGCGGAGCGTTCAGCGTCATGATTTTCCCGCTCTCGGGGTGGCGGAATGTGATCTGGTGGGCGTGCAGGAACATGCGCTTCAATGGCACGGGCCGCTTTTGCAGCGCCTTGTTCATCGCGAAATCGCCGTATTTGTCGTCGCCGGCAATCGGGAAGCCGGTCGACTGCAGGTGCACGCGGATCTGGTGCGTGCGGCCGGTCTTCAGTTCCGCCTCCAGCAGCGCGAATTGTGCATATTTCCTCAACAGCGTGAACACTGTGTGCGACGGCATGCCGGTTTCCATGACCGCCACCCGGCGCTCGCCGTCGCCCGTCGTGTATTTGTGCAGCGGCGCCTTCACGTGCTGGCGCTTGTTCTTCCAGTCGCCGGTGGCCAGCGCAAGGTAACGCTTGTCCGTCTCGCCCTCGCGCATCTGTTCATGCAGGCTGGTCAGCGCGGAACGCTTCTTCGCCAGCAGCAGCAGGCCCGACGTTTCACGGTCCAGCCGGTGCACCAGTTCGAGGAATTTCGCATCGGGACGGGCGGCACGCAATTGTTCGATCACACCGAACGACACGCCGGAACCGCCATGCACGGCCACGCCGGCCGGCTTGTCGATGACGAGCAGGTGCGCATCTTCGTAAATGATGGGAAATTCGGTGGCTGGCGCGCCATTGTCCGGCTTCTCCGCGATACGTACGGGCGGGATGCGCACGATGTCGCCTGCCACCAGGCGGTACAACTGGTCGATCCGGCCCTTGTTGACGCGCACTTCCCCGGAACGCAGGATGCGGTACACGTGGCTCTTCGGCACACCTTTGCAAACACGCAACAAGTAGTTATCAATACGCTGTCCGGCCTCTTCTTCGCCGATCGTCACGAATTGTGCTTGTGGCAGGACTGTCTGGGGGGAAGACTCCGCGGCGCTTTGCCGGGCCTTTTGGGTTGTCTTCCCAGAAAATCTCTCTAAGTCCTTCATTTTGAATATATAATCAATTCGCCGTAGCAATTCGGCACTTGAAACAGTGCTCTCTTGCTGTTGCAGTGTAAGAAGTAAAACCACGATTTTACACAGGGGCGCATCCGCTGGCCTCGCTTAAATGCTAATTCAGCGGAAATAAACGTATACGCACATACGGGCACGGATCAGGGTGGCAACCAATGTTGTCATCGGGTCGGTGGACGGATGTTGGAATGAGATTGGCTGGATCGTTAGGATAAATCCGGCAAGCAAGCACAGAGTCGTTGCTTGCCGGTTGATGAAGCTGATAACGCTTGCCGTTTTCGCCGGCTACCACACAAGATGGCCGGCTCGACCAATTGCGCACGCCCGCATTCTCCGCGGCCCCACCACAGCGATGGGGCCGGACAGGATGAGTTGCAGGTGGTGCGAACTCGGCATGACGATCAGCATCATGCGCCCACTGTGGCAGCTGCGCCTGCGCGCTGCCGCACGACGAGGCATTTCCCCGCAGCCTCCCTGATTCCCGCGTATATCCTTGTACGGTTGCCGCCCTCGCGGGCGGCTTAACTCGACCGAAGGGTCGCGGAGTCAAATAAAAAATGAAACGCATGTTGTTCAACGCTACGCAGCAGGAAGAGCTGCGCGTAGCCATTGTCGATGGTCAGAAACTGATCGACATCGACATCGAAACCGCTGGACGCGAGCAACGCAAGTCCAACATCTACAAAGGCGTCATCACCCGCATCGAACCGTCGCTGGAAGCCTGCTTCGTCAGCTATGGCGAAGACCGCCACGGTTTTCTGCCATTCAAGGAAGTGGCCCGCAGCTACTTCCGTGAAGGCTGCGACGTGCGCAACGCCACGATCAAGGAAGCGCTGCGCGAAGGCCAGGAGATCGTTGTCCAGGTAGAGAAGGAAGAACGCGGCAACAAGGGCGCCGCCCTCACCTCGTTCATCTCCCTGGCCGGCCGCTACCTGGTGCTGATGCCGAACAACCCGCGCGGCGGCGGCGTATCGCGCCGTGTCGAGGGCGAGGAGCGCCAGGAACTGCGCGAAACGATGGACAAGCTCGATTTGCCGCAGGGCATGTCCGTGATCGCCCGCACCGCCGGCATCGGCCGCAATGTCGATGAACTGCAGTGGGACCTGAATTATCTGATGCAGCTGTGGCGCGCGATCGAAGGCGCGTCCAAGTCGGCATCCGGCGCCTTCCTGATCTACCAGGAATCGTCGCTCGTGATCCGCGCCATCCGCGATTATTACCAGCCCGATATCGGCGAGATCCTGATCGATACGGACGAGATCTACGAACAGGCGCACCAGTTCATGAGCCACGTGATGCCCGATATGGTGCACCGCGTGAAGCGCTACAGCGACGACGTGCCGCTGTTCTCGCGCTTCCAGATCGAACACCAGATCGAAACGGCCTACAGCCGCACCGTGCCGCTGCCGTCCGGCGGCGCCATCGTGATCGACCACACCGAAGCGCTGGTGTCCGTCGACGTCAACTCGGCGCGCGCCACCCGCGGTTCCGATATCGAAACCACCGCGTTCAACACCAACTGCGAAGCGGCCGAGGAAGTGGCCCGCCAGCTGCGCCTGCGCGACCTGGGCGGCCTGATCGTGATCGACTTCATCGACATGGAAGTGTCGAAGAACCAGCGTGAAGTGGAACAGCGCCTGAAGGATGCGCTGCACCACGACCGTGCGCGCGTGCAGATGGGCAAGATTTCCCGCTTCGGCCTGATGGAGCTGTCGCGCCAGCGCCTGCGCCCTTCGCTGTCCGAAGGTTCGCACGTGACGTGCCCGCGCTGCTCCGGCACCGGCCACATCCGCGATACCGAATCGTCCGCCCTGCAGGTGCTGCGCATCATCCAGGAAGAGGCGATGAAGGAAAACAGCGCCGCGATCCACGTGCAGGTGCCGGTCGACGTGGCCGCCTTCCTGCTCAACGAGAAGCGCGGCGAAGTGCTCAAGATCGAGAACCGCCACCGCATCACCGTGATCCTGGTGCCGAACAAGCACCTCGACACGCCGCACTACAAGCTCGAGCGCATCAAGCACGACGATCCGCGCCTGGAAGAAGCGCCGGCCAGCTATTCGATGGCCGAGCAGGCGGAAACCGACATGGGCTTCGCCAAGCGCCAGAAGGAAGAGCAGAAGCCGCGCCAGGAAGCCGTCGTCAAGACGATCACCCCAAGCCAGCCGGCACCGATCGTGGACCGCACGCCGGCACCGGAAGCGGTCAAACCGGTCGTGGCCCCGGCCCCGGTCGCCGCCCCTGCCCCGGCTGAAAAAGGTTTCTTCTCGAAACTGGTGTCGTTCTTCACCGGCAAGACCGAGGAACCGGCACCGCCGGCCGCCCCGGCCATCGTTTCGAAGCCGGTCGTTGCACCGGCCGAGCGCGCCGACAAGAATGGCCGTGGCCCGCGTGGCCGCAATCCGCGCGGCCCGAAGGAACGCGAACCGGGTGCCCGCGACGAGGCCGTCAAGCCGGCGGCGGAAGCACGCCCGGCACGGCCGCCGCGCCCGCCGCGCGAGCCGCGTGAAAAGCTGGAGAAGTTCGCCGACAAGGCGGGCGAGAAAGTGGAAACGGCCGAAGGCGCCGTGGCGCCGCGAGCCGAGCGTGCCGAGCGCCCGGAACGGGCGGAACGCCCGCAGCGCGAGCCCCGCGAAGCCCGCCCGCCGCGCGAACCGCGCGAGCAGCGTGAACCGAAAGCGCAGCCTGCCGAAGCCAAGGCCGACGAACTCGCGCTGGCCGCGGCCGGTGTCGGCCCTGTCGGCACGGGCACCGGCACCAGTACCAGCACCATCGCACCAGCCGCTGCGCCATCCGTCGCGCCATTTGCCGAAACACCAGGCCTGGTGAAACCGCTTGGCAATACGGGGCCGGATAGCGACGACCTGGAAGCGGGCGAAGGCGGCGACGAGCCGCGCCGCCGCCGCCGCCGTGGTGGCCGCAACCGTAACCGCCGCGAACGCGAAGGCGCCGAAGGGATCGACGGTATCGAATCCGGCGACGAGTTCGGCAGCACCGCGGCCGATGGCGACACCATCAAGGCCGTTACCGCCACCGTCGTCGCCGAGGAAGCACAGGCGATCGCTCGCGAAGAAGCCGCCAAGCCTGCAGAGACGCCGGTTGTGACGGCTGCGGCTGCGGCTGAGCCGGTGGCTGCCGCCGCGATCGACGCTGTCGAGCAGGCGCCTGTTGCTGCGGAGCCAGTCCAGGGCGCCGCTGCGGCCGAGGTGCAAGCGGCCACGGCCGGCGTGGCGGCAACGCAGCCGGTTGCTGTCGAGCCTGCCGAAGCGGAAATCGTCCAGGCGCCAGCCGCCGAAGCGCTGCCGGTAACGGCAACAGCGGAAGCGCCAGCCGCTACCGTTGCGATCGAACCCGCCGAAGCGGAAATCGTGCAGGCACCGGCCGCGGAAACGCTGCCGCCGGTAACGGCCGAGGCAGCCGCAGCGGTGGCCATCGAGCCCGCCGAAGCGGAAATCGTGCAAGCGCCGGCTGCCGAGCCGTTGCCGGAGGTGGCCTCGCAGGCTGCGCCAGCCGAAACGCCAGTCGTCGCGGATGTCGTGCCCGTCACGGAAACCGCCATCGTCGTGCCTGCCGCCGCCGAGATTGCAACAGCCGAGGCGGTTGCCGCCGAAGCCGTGGCAACCCAGCCGATCCCGGTTGCCGAGCCGGTGACGCAGCAAGCCGCCGTGGAAGCCACTGCTCCTGCTCCTGCTCCTGCTCCTGCTCCTGCTCCAGCTCCAGCTGCTGCTCCGGCACAGCCTGCCGCTGCGGCGACGGACCTGCAATCGATCCTGGAAGCTGCCGGCCTGCAAATGGCCGCGACCGATCCGGCCAAGCTGCGCGCCGCCCAGGAAGCGGCCGCGCATGAAGAGGCACCGGTGCGCGTGCGCCGCACCCGCAAGCCCGCGCCGCCGGTGGCGGACGAGCCGCTGGTGCAGGTGGATACCCGACGCTGATCTTCAGCCGGCAAAAAGGGAAGCCACGGCTTCCCTTTTTTTTCGCTTATGATGCCAACCCCGACGCCAACCCCGACGCCACCCTCGACGCCAACCCCGACGCCAACTCCTTCCCTGTCGAGCGCATTGCGTTACTGGCTGAAGCTGGGTTTCATCAGCTTTGGCGGGCCGGCCGGCCAGATCGCGCTGATGCATGCCGAGCTCGTCGAGCGGCGACGCTGGATTTCCGAGCAGCGCTTCCTGCATGCGCTGAACTATTGCATGCTGCTGCCGGGGCCGGAAGCCACGCAGCTGGCCGTCTATATCGGCTGGCTGCTGCACCGGGCGCGCGGCGGCATCCTGGCCGGCACGCTGTTCGTGCTGCCGTCGCTGCTGATCCTGATCGGACTGGCATGGGTCTACCTGGCCTTCGGCCACTTGCCCGCCATCGCGGCCGTGCTGTATGGCATCAAACCGGCGGTGGTGGCACTCGTGCTGGCGGCCACCTGGCGCATCGGCCGGCGCACGCTGCGCAACGGCTTGCTGGCGGGCCTTGCCTGTGCCGCGTTCCTGGCCATCCTGGTGGACGTGCCCTTCCCCGCCATCGTGCTGGCTGCCGCCATGCTCGGCTGGCTGGGCGGGCGGCTGCGGCACGCGGCATTCGTTCCGGGCATGCCGGGCCACGGCAAGGCGTTGGCGAGCCATGGCCCGGCCGTGATCGACGACGACACGCCCACGCCGCCGCATGCCCGCTTCACCTGGAGCAAGCTGCTGGCGGCGTGCGCGGCAGGCGTTGTCCTCATGGCCGGCAGCTGGGGGGCGGTGGCCGTGCTCACGGGCCTGTACAATCCGCTCGCGCAGATGGGCTGGTTCTTCACCAAGGCGGCGCTGCTGACGTTCGGCGGCGCCTATGCGGTGTTGCCGTATGTGTACCAGGGTGGCGTCGAAACCTATGGCTGGCTCACGCCGGCCCAGATGATCGACGGCCTGGCCCTGGGCGAAACCACGCCCGGCCCGCTGATCATGGTGAATGCGTTCGTGGGCTTTGTCGGCGGCTGGCGCAGCATGGTGCTGGGCGATCCGGCCATGTCCGGCGTGGCCGGCGCGGTGGTGGCGGCCTGGTTTACGTTCGTGCCGTCGTTCATCTTCATCCTGGCCGGCGCCCCGCTGGTGGAAGCCACGCGCGGCAATATCGGCATGACGGCACCGCTGACGGCGATCTCGGCGGCCGTCGTTGGCGTGATCGCCAGCCTGGCCGTGTTTTTCGGCGGGCATGTCTTTTACGCCGGCGGGCGCTGGGACTGGGCGGCGCTGGCGATTGCCATGCTGGCGGCATGGGCGTTGCTGCGCTGGCAAACCGGCCCCTTGAAGTTGCTCGGCGCCTGTGCAATCGCTGGCCTCGTGCTACATTACGCTAATGAAATCAACGCTTTAGTACAGTTTAGTTAAGTCTGGCCAAGTTTGGCTTAGTTTGGCTTGGTTTGGATATGGCAGCTCCATGCTGCGAACCGGGTAATACTTGCAATGACCGAAAAAATCATCATCCTGTCCGACGGCCGCAGCCGGCCGCCGGCCATCCCCGCCACGATCGAGGCGCCCACCGGCGAAGTGCGCGACCGCCTGGCGCGGCCCCTGCGCGACCTGCGCATCTCGATCACCGACCGCTGCAACTTCCGCTGCGTGTACTGCATGCCGAAGGAAGTGTTCGACAAGGATTACCAGTACCTGCCCCACTCGTCGCTGCTGACGTTCGAGGAAATCACGCGCCTGGCGCGCCAGTTCGTTGCCCATGGTGTCGAGAAGATCCGGCTGACCGGCGGCGAGCCGCTGCTGCGCAAGAACATCGAACGGCTGATCGAGATGCTGGCCGCGCTGCGCACCGTCGACGGCAAGCCGCTCGACCTGACGCTGACCACCAACGGCTCGCTGCTGGCGCGCAAGGCGAAATCGCTGAAGGCCGCCGGCCTGCAGCGGGTGACCGTATCGCTCGATGCACTCGACGATGCCACGTTCCGCGCGATGAACGATGTCGATTTCGCCGTCTCCGACGTGCTCGAAGGCATCGAGGCCGCCCATGATGCCGGCCTGGGGCCAATCAAGGTGAACATGGTGGTCAAGGCCGGCACCAACGAACAGGAGCTGCTGCCGATGGCGCGGCACTTCCACGGTACCCCGCACATCCTGCGCTTCATCGAATTCATGGACGTGGGCGCATCGAACGGCTGGAACATGAAGGATGTGATCCCATCGGCCGAGATCGTCCGCCGCATCGGCGCCGAACTGCCGCTGGTGCAGGTGGACCCGAATTACACGGGCGAGACGGCGGCGCGCTGGCGCTATGCCGATGGCGGCGGCGAGGTGGGCGTCATTTCCAGCGTCACGCAGGCGTTCTGCCGGGACTGCACGCGGGCACGCCTGTCCACCGAGGGCAAGCTGTACACCTGCCTGTTCGCCACCCAGGGCCACGACCTGCGCGCCCTGCTGCGCGACGGCCACAGCGACGCAGAGCTGGCCGCCGCGGTCGGCGCGCTGTGGCGGGCGCGCGGCGACCGCTATTCGGAGTTGCGTACCATCAATACGGATGGGCTGTCCGGCAGCGCCGCGCGCAAGGTCGAGATGTCCTACATCGGCGGGTGATGCGAGGTGGACAATGCGAGGCGGGCAATGCGAGATGGGTAATGCAAGCGGGCAATGCGTGGCGGATGAAAACTGGGAGGTAAGTTGAGCGACAACGACATCAGCGGCCTGGTCCTGGCGGGCGGCCGCGGCAGCCGCATGGGCAACGTGGACAAGGGCCTGCAGCCGTTCCGCGGTGCGACACTGGTCGCGCACGTGCTGCGCCGCTTTGCCCCGCAGGTGGCAGCGGTGGCAATCAGCGCCAATCGCAGCCGCGAAGCCTATGAGGCGCTGGGGACGCATTGGCAGGCGAATGTGCTTGCCGATGAACTGACGGGTTTCGCAGGCCCGCTTGCCGGTTTGCAGGCGGGCCTGCGTCAATGCACCACGCCGCTGCTCGCGACCGTGCCATGCGATTCGCCTTTCCTGCCGGAAGACCTGGTGCAGCGGCTGCGCGACGCGCTGCTGGCGCAGGATGCGGACGTGGCGCTGGCCGTGACGATGGAGGCGGACGAGGCCGGCGCGGCACGCAAGCAGCCGCATCCGGTATTCGGGCTGATGAAAGCAAACGTGCTGCCCCGCCTGGACGCCTACCTGGCGGGCGGCGGGCGCAAGATGGATGGCTGGCACGACGGCCTGAAGGTGGCCGAAGTGCTGTTCAACGATGCCGCGGCGTTCCGTAACATCAACACCCCCGAAGAGCTGCGGCGCGAAGACCGCGCGCAACGCCTGCACGATCTCACGTGCGATGTCGATCCCCGCGCGATGCCGGTACGGCGTGCGCGCGAAGTCATCGAACAGTTCGTGCGCCCCGTGCGCGGCGTGGAAAAAGTGGCACTGCGCGCCGCGCTGGGCCGCGTGCTGGCCGAGGACATGATCTCTCCCATCAGCGTGCCGGCGCACGACAATTCGGCGATGGATGGCTTTGCATTCGCCGGCGCCCAGCTGTCGCCGGACCATCCGACGAAGCTGAAGGTGATCGGCACCGATTTCGCCGGCCGCCCGTCCGGCCTGCAGCCCGGCCCCGGCCAGTGCCTGCGCATCATGACGGGCGCCGTGATGCCGGCCGGTTGCGATACGGTGCTGCCGCAGGAGCGCGCCGAAGGCATCGAGGACGACTGCGTGACGATCGCCCCGCGCAGCGTGCGCACCGGCGACAACCGCCGCCTGGCCGGCGAAGACCTGATGGCGGGCCGCCCGGCCCTCGTGGCCGGCAAGCTCGTGCGCCCTGCCGACCTGGGCCTGATCGCCTCGCTCGGCATCGCCGAAGTGCCGGTGCGGCGCCGGCTGCGTGTGGCGTTCTTTTCCACTGGCGACGAACTGCGCTCGGTCGGCGAACCGCTGGCGCAGGGCTGCGTGTACGACAGCAACCGTTACACGCTGTTCGGCATGCTCACCCGCCTGGGCTGCGAACTGGTGGACATGGGCATCGTGAAGGACGACCCCGCGGCGCTGGAAGCGGCGCTGCGCGACGCGTGCCAGAGCGCGGACGCCATCGTCACCTCCGGCGGCGTCTCGGCCGGCGCCGCCGACTACACGCGCGACATCATGGCCAGACTGGGCGAGGTGGCGTTCTGGACGATCGGCATGCGCCCCGGCCGCCCGATGGCGTTCGGCCGCATCGGCGCCGAGGGCCACGAGGCGTTCCTGTTCGGCCTGCCGGGCAATCCCGTGGCCGTGATGGTGTCGTTCTACTTCTTCGCCCGCCCCGCCCTGCTGCGCATGATGGGCGCCGAAGCGCCGGCCGACCTGCTGGTGCAGGCGTGCTCCGCTGAACCGATCCGCAAGCGCCAGGGCCGCACCGAATTCCAGCGCGGCGTGCTGTCCGTTGCCGCAAACGGCACCCGCGAAGTGCGGATCACCGGCGCTCAGGGTTCCGGCATCCTGCGCTCGATGACGGAGGCGAACTGCATCGTCGTGCTGCCGGATGAGCGGGGCAACGTGGCTGCCGGGGAACCGGTGGAGGTGCTGATGTTCGAAGGGCTGGTCTGATGCCGTGAGAATGCGA
The DNA here is from genome assembly GCF_055502675.1 of Pseudoduganella sp. jia 12. NCBI lineage: Bacteria > Pseudomonadati > Pseudomonadota > Betaproteobacteria > Burkholderiales > Oxalobacteraceae > Pseudoduganella > Pseudoduganella sp. jia 12. The sequence continues at coordinate 189,295 of NZ_JBUXKP010000012.1, read as the reverse complement.
GGATTTTCAGCGATGCCGGTCTGGTAGCATCAGGGGGATGATCCCGTCGAATGCCACAGCACATGAAAGCCTGTTTCTCCGCAGCGACCTCGGCAGCCGGACTGATGTTCCTGATGTGGCTATTTTTCATTCTTCCTGCCGTCCACGACGTGGAGCCTGGACTTCGCCTCAGCTCGGCGTCGATGGGCATCTGGGTGATCACGGCGGCAGTAGGGAGCGGCAAACTGGTATCGCGTATGGAAACCTGGACGCTGGGCTTGTCCGCCATCATCGGGATCGGGGTATTCCTTGTCGGGATGTTTGCCTTGCTCTTGCGGTGAACAGCTGACTCGTCCAGAGCCAGGCCGGGAGGTCAACGTCCGGCGCCCGGCCCCATCGCCCCTTCGCCGAACAGCCGCGCATCCATCGGTTTCACCACATCGGCAATGCGCGGCACGAAATCCATCCGCGCCAGGATATCGCGTTCGATATCGATGCCCGGCGCCACCTCGACCAGTTCCAGCCCCTGCGGCGTCAGCCGGAACACGCACCGCTCCGTGACGAACAGCGCCTCCTGCCCGCGCTCGAGGGCGACGGCGCCGCTGTAGGTGCGGTGCTCGACCTCGTGCACGAACTTGCGCGACTCGCCTTCGCGCACGATGCGCAGGCCGCCGTCGCCGATCGCCACTTCCAGCGCGCCGGCCGTGAAGGTGCCGATGAACACCACCTTGCGGGCACTCTGGCTGATGTTGATGAAGCCGCCGGCGCCGGCCAGCTTGCGGCCGAACTTGCTCACGTTCAGGTTGCCCTGCCGGTCGGCCTGCGCCAGGCCGAGGATGGCCACGTCGAGGCCGCCGCCGTCGTAGAAATCGAACTGGTAGGGCTGGTCGATGACGGCGTCCGGATTGACGGTGGCGCCGAAATCCAGGCCGCCGGCCGGCATGCCGCCGATCACGCCCGGTTCGGCCGTCAGCGTGAAACGGTCGAGCATGCCCTCCTCGGCCGCGACGGCCGCCACGCCTTCCGGCATGCCGATGCCGAGGTTGACGACGTTGCCGTCGGACAGCTCCAGCAGCGCGCGGCGGGCGATCACCTTGCGGGCGGACAGCGGCATGGGGGCGATGCCGTCGAGCGGCACGCGCAATTCGCCGGCGAATGCGGCATCGTAGGGCGTGCCGAAGGTTTGCATGTGGTATTCCGGCTTCTCGGCAACGACCACGCAATCGACGAGGATGCCGGGGATGCGCACCTGGCGCGGCGGCAGCGTGCCGCTGGCAGCCAGCCGCTCGACCTGCACGATAACGATGCCGCCGCTGTTGTGCGCGGCCATCGCGATCGCCAGCGCTTCGAGCGTGAGCGCTTCGCGCTCCATCGTCACGTTGCCGGCGCTGTCGGCCGTGGTGCCGCGGATGATCGCCACGTCCACGGGAATCGATTTGTAGAACAGCCATTCCCGGCCGCCGATCGTCGTCAGCTCGACCAGGTTCTCGACCGTGCGGCCATTCACCTTGCCGCCGCCATGGCGCGGGTCGACGAAGGTGCCGAGCCCCACGTGCGTGAGCAGGCCGGGTTTGCCGGCGGCCGTGTCGCGGAACAGCTGGCTGATCACGCCTTGCGGCAGGTTGTAGGCTTCGATGCGGTTGTCGATGGCGAGGTGCTGCAGCTTCGGCACCAGGCCCCAGTGGCCGCCGATCACGCGCCTGACCAGGCCTTCGTGGCCAAAGTGGTTCAGGCCCCGCTCGCCGCCGTCGCCCTGCCCGGCCGCGTACAGCAGCGTCAGGTCGCGGGGAACGCCCTGGGACGTGAAGCGCCGCTCGAGGGCGATGGCGATGTTTTCCGCGAAGCCCACGCCGACGAAGCCGCCGGTTGCCACCGTATCGCCATCGTGGATCCTGCCGGCTGCCTCCTGGGCACTGACGACCTTGTTACGCATGCGCTGCTCCTGATCGGGTTTGTCGGAAAACTTTACATATCGGGTCATCGTAAACAGCGCCGCGCGCGCAAGCCGTTGATAAAACCGTCAAACCGGCTTGTGGCATGCAATCTGCGTCACTCAATGTCCGCGGATCTGCAGGGGAGTATGCAATGAAATTCCATAAATGTTGCACGGTTTTCCTGACTGGCCTGTTAGCCGGCATCAACATGGCGCATGCCGCGGTCAGCTATGCCGTCACGCCTTTGTCCGACGACCGGTGGCGCTACGAGTACGTCGTCACCAATGCCATCCTGCCCGGTCCGATCGAGGAATTCACCATCCTGTTCGACGTGAACCTGGTCGGCACGCTGCTGGCTGCCGACGGGCCGCCCGGATGGGACTTGCTGCTGATACAACCGGACGTGCATTTGCCGGCGGCCGGCTTTCTCGACGGGCTCGCCATCACGGGTGGGATCACCCCCGGCGACAGCGCCATCTTCACGGTCGAGTTCACTTACCTCGCCGGCAGCGTGCCTGGCGCCCAGTTGTTCACATTCGTCGACCCGGTCACCTTCGCTACACTGGAAATCGGCATGACGACGCCCGTTCCCGAGCCGGAAGCCACATGGCTGCTGCTCTCGGGCCTCGGCGTTCTGCTGCTGGCGCGGCGCCGCGTCGCCGCCGGCAAGCGGCATGAAACGGAGGTCTGCCATGTCTAGGCACATGACCCGCCGCTTCGGCCTGGCTGTGCTGGCCGCATTCGCGTGCCTGGCGGCGCCAGCCCTGGCGCAGGCGGAGGACCGGTTTACCGTCACGAGCATCGAGAATGTGGGCGAGCGAAGGGTTTCCCGCACGGTGTTCGAATACACCTACCGCATCTGGGTCCGCAATGACGGCAGCGAAGAAGGGGCCGACGTGGTGGCGACGCTCGTCGCGGTACCGTCCGGTACAGCGATCGTCGACGGCAGTGTCGCGTTGGGCAACATCGCGCCCCAGGGCACGGCGGCACCCGGCCGCGATCACATCGTGATCCGCCACGACCGCACGGTGCAGTTCGATCCCACCGGCCTGGCATGGTCGTTCGCCACCGCGACGCTCGTCGAACTCGATCCGGTGAAGCCGGCGGACCTGGTGGTCCTGGCCGCCGCCGACCTGGGATTGCCTGCTTCGGGCGCGACCGTCACCACGTCCGGCGCCATCGGCGAGGCCTTGCTCAGGGATGGCACGCTGCGCTTCGCGACGCCCGGTGACAGCGGCTCGGAACAGCGGGGCCGGATAACGGTGCGCGGCGACGGCGTCAACACTGTGCTGGATGTGACGGTCCGCACCCTGCGCCCGACGGCGCCGGCGGCCTACGAGGAGCCGGGCGAGGATGGCAATCCGCCGGCAGCCGCGCCGGCACTGGAGCTGACGGGGTTCTGGCTCACTGCGCTGACCGGCGGGGATATCGCTTTCCGCCTGGCCGACAGTGCGGGCCTCGACCTCGCCGACGACAGCATCGGCACGGCGACCGGGCGCAATGGCGCGCGGATCGCGCTGCACGACTACTGGACCTTCGATCGCGCAACCGCCACGTTTTCGATCAGCGGCACGGCACGGGAACAACTGCTGGCCGCCCTGCCGGTCGGCCCGCTCGCGTTGGCGCTCAATTTCGTCTCGAAGGATGGCATGTTTGCCGCCAGCTACGATGTGCTGGCGGCCCATCGCGGCGCACAGCTGCTGGGCAGGATCGTGGACAGCAACGGTGCGCCCGTGACCTCCCTGCAGGACAAGACCATTTTGCTGGCCGGATATAACGCCGGACAGCGCGTTGCCAGCCCCATCAACTACAGGGGCGAATTCGGCTTCGTCGACGTGATTCCCGACACCTACCAGCTCACGCTGGTCGAGCTCGACAATCCGGATGTCACCAGCGTCAGCACGGCCATCTACGACACGACCACCGAAGCGACCGTGACCATCGTCTACGCCCTGCCTGGCCAGGAAACCGCGGCTGGCGGGGCGCGAGGCCCGGCCTTCTACGCGGCCAGCAGCGTCATACAGGATGGCGCGCCGCCACCGCCACGCCAGGCGGTTCGCGGCGGGCAGCGGCAGCCCGCCCTTGCGGCTGGCGCCACCGTGTTCTCGGCAGTCGCGGGGGCGCAGGACGAGACCGTATCGGTACCGGTTTCCTTCCCGGTACCGCAGGGAACGCAGGGAGTCAACGTACAGGTCTCGGTGTTTACCGAAGAGTATCCCTATTACACCTCGCAGCACAGCGAGTACAACGATACCTGGTCCTACTCGGTGAGCGGCCTGCCGGGAGTCAGCCTGTTGGCGAACGGTTCCGTCAACGACTCCCATTATCACCAGCCCACGATCACGCGCAGCCAGTGCGTCGACGTGCGCGAGCAGACCACTGCGGGCGCGCTGACGATCGGCGGCAAGGTCAGTGCCACCAATATCGGCGATGGTGAACTGCCGACCACCACCACCGTGGAGCTGACGCTGGGCTGCACGGACCTGCAGGTCTCCAGTGCCCGGTTCATGTCCCCCAACGCCAGCGGCAACCCCGTCCTGGATCCGGCCAACCCGACCGACAGCTCAGGCGACATCGTGAGCATCCCGGGGCCCTACCTGTCGATCCAGAGGACGGCGGCCGACGCCACCCACACGCTGCCACTGGAAATACGCTATACGCCAGCGAATGCCACGATCACCGAAGTGCATGTCGGTGTGTCGTCCGATCCCCTGCAACCGCGCTTGAGCAGCGTGAACCTGCTCGACCAGCCGCATGTGAAAACGCCGGGCAAGCTCACGTTCCCGCGCCTGTCCCTGCCGCCCTTCCCCGGCGATACCGTCGCCGGCAAGGTCACGGCGACAGTGCGCTTGCGTGGCGTCGTCGATGGTTCCGAAAAGGAATCAAACCCGAGAAAAGGCGGACAGGTGACATTCGACGGCAAGAGCGCCTTCATTCCGCTCTACCTCGCGGCCACGTTTGCGCCGCTCGATACCCGGCGGTACAACGCGCCGCACGATGTCGGCGGCGATTCGTGGGCCACGCGCCAGGTGATCGACTGGCTGCTTGCGCGCCCCTACCGGTTCGACGACATCAGCGGCATGCACGTGGCGCAAACCCCGGGGGGCCGTTCGATCCTCGGCCATGCGGGGCACAACGACGGCCAGACCATCGACATCCGCTATGCCGATGGACAAGGTGGTTACTCGGACGAGCTGGGCGGCCACGGCGACGGCAAGCACATCAAGGCGCTGATCCAGGCCGCCGCCCAGGAAGTGGCCAGCAATGCAGCGCAAAAGCCCAAGCTGGCCGCATTGCAGGCCTGGATCACGGCAAACCGGGCCATGCTCGAAGCCGAAGCCACCACGAGTTATACCCGCAAGATCTATATCGGCAAGAAGTTCATCAAGGTGGCATTAATCAATGGCAAGTTCGCTGCCGGTGACGAGACGCTCATTCCAGGGATTACCAAATGGAATCGGCCGCCGACAGTCCACACGAGCGGCGGCCACCTGCATCACTGGCACCTCATGATGTCGCTGCACCCGTAAAGGCAGCCGGGCGGCGCTGGAAAACCGGTGCCGCATGCCATGCATGGCCGGCGCGCGGTCAGTCCGGCAGTTCGCCGCTCGTTGCCAGGTCCGCCTGCCGGCCCAGCAGCAGTTCCGCCGCCTCGGCCGGCAGCGCCTCGACGGATTTCAGTTTCTTCGCCATCTGGCGGCTGCGCACTTCCGCCGACTCGATGTTTTTCGCCGCCCGTTCCAGCGTGGTCTTCGTGGCCGCCAGCACGTCGCCGAACTTGCCGAACTCCGTTTTCACGGCGCCCAGCACCTGCCACACCTCGGACGAGCGCTTTTCCAGCGCCAGCGTCCGGAACCCCATCTGCAGGCTGTTCAGCAGCGCCGTCAGCGTGGATGGGCCGGCGATGCTGATGCGGTTCACGCGCTGCAGTTCGTCCGCCAGGCCCGGGCGCCGCATCACTTCCGCATACAGCCCTTCGGTCGGCAGGAACAGGATGGCGAAATCGGTCGTCTGCGGCGGGCATACGTACTTGTCCGCGATGGTTTTCGCTTCGTTGCGCACGGCCCGTTCCAGTTCGCGGCCGGCCAGCGCCACGCCGTCGGCATCGGCCCGCTCTGCCGCTTCCAGCAGGCGTTCATACTGCTCCTTCGGGAACTTGGCGTCGATCGGCATCCACACCGGCGGCCCGCCCTCCTTCTGGCCCGGCAGTTTCAGCGCGAATTCGACACGCGCATTCGTGCCGGCCACCGTTTCGACATTTTTAGCATACTGGTCGGGCGTCAGCACTTGCTCGAGCAGCATTTCGAGCTGCACTTCACCCCACGTGCCGCGCGTTTTGACGTTCGTGAGCACGCGTTTCAGGTCGCCCACGCCCAGCGCGAGCTGCTGCATCTCGCCCAGGCCCTGGTGCACGCGTTCCAGCCGGTCCGATACCTGCCTGAACGATTCCGTGAGCCGCGATTCCAGCGTGGCATGCAGCTTTTCATCGACGGTCTGGCGCATCTCTTCCAGGCGTGCGGAGTTGTCGGCCTGCAGGTCGCGGATGCGCGTTTCCAGCGTGGCGCGCACTTCGGCCATGCGGCGCGCGTTCGATTCCGTCAGCACTTCGATCTGGCGGCGCATGCCGTCGAGCTGCTGGACGGTGGCGGCATGAGATTGGGCGAGGGTGTGGCTCATTTCCTGCCGCTGGGCCTGGGCGGTGGCCTGCAATTGCATGCGCACTTCGCGCTCGACCCGTTCCAGGCGTTCGGCGATGTCGGCACCCTGTCCCGCGTTGCCGTTGTTACCACGAAGGAGAATGACGATCTGCACCGCGAGGATCGCGATGGCGAGCGCCAGCAAGGCGTAGATTTCCATGGTTCAGGGCGCCCTTGTCGGCTCAGTCGGCTTTATTGCGCATCCAGTCCGCGGTCTGGTAGAACGATTGCATGAGGCGCAGGCGCAGGTCTTCGGCAATGCCCACGTCTTCCATTGCCCAGGCCATCGCGCGCAGCCACTGGTCGCGCTCGCTGCTGCCGACCGGGAACGGCAGGTGCCGGGCGCGCAGCCGCGGGTGGCCGAACTGCTCCTGGTACAGGTCGGGGCCGCCCATCCAGCCGGTGAGGAACCAGTACAGTTTGTCGCGCGAGCCGTCCGTGGCGGGCGGGTGCATGGCGCGGATGCCGGCGAATTCCGGTTCCAGTTCCATCAGGTCGTAGAAACGGTCGACCATCTCGCGGAGCTTTTCAGCGCCGCCGATGACCTCGTAAAGGGTCGTGGATTCGGTACGTGATTCAGTCATAGTCACAATGATAGCGCACTGCACGTAAGCTGATTGATCCAAATCAATTCCCCATGCGATACCGCTCAACATGGCTGGGTTTGGTAGGAAGATGGTTGCTTGTTTCGAGCCATTTACACAGCCATGCGTCACGATGCAATCGAACGCGCGGTCGGCGGCTTCATCGGCCGGCTGGCGCGGCGCCACCGCGGCGGTGAACGCGCGGCCATCCAGGCCTTTGTGCTGGGTTGGCTCAGCGTCATCCTCCACCCCCTCTATTTCGTGATGTTCACGTGGGTGTTCCCGCAACCCTACGAAAGCCTGGCTCTCCGGGTGCTGGGCACGCTGCTGGGCGTGGCCGGCATTGCCGCGGCGCGCTACCACACCCGCTGGTGCGAGCTGTACGTGCCGTTCGCGCTCACCTTCGTGCTGCCGTTCTACGGTGCCTACATGTTCATGATGAACGGCGCCGCCGGCGCGTGGACACAGTGCCTGACCGTGATGATCGTGGGCCTGTTCCATTTTCCGACGAAACTGGCGCTGCGCTGCTATGCGACCGGCACCCTGCTCGCCGGCCTGTGCGTCATCCTGCAAGGCAAGGGTGACGTGATCCTGTCGGCGGGCGTGCTGCAGCAGTTGCCCGTGCACGGGCTAATCGTCCTGCTGCTGGGGCTGGCCCGTTTTTCCCGCGTGGCGCTGGAGCAGGAAAAGATGGCGGGCCTGGGCGAAGGCCTGGGCGCCGTGGCGCACGAGATGCGCACGCCGCTGGCGAGCATGGAAGCGAATGTGCGCGGCCTGACGCGGATGCTGGGAGCGCTGCCAGCCGGCCAGCCGGACGATGTCCGCGATGCGATGTCGCGCGTGCATTACGAAGTGCGCCACATGAACCACCTGATCGACCTGTTCCTGCTGTCGGCCAACGCGGTGCGGCGCCGCCATGAGCCGTTCGAAACGGTGTCGATGGCCGACGCCGTGCAATCCGTGCTGCGCCGCTATCCGTTCACGGGCCCGGACCAGAGCGATGCGGTCACGGTGGAGGTGCGCGGCAATTTCCGCTTTGCCGGCCAGCACGAGCTCACGGTGGTCATCCTGCTCAACCTGCTGCGCAATGCGCTGAAGGCCATCCACCGCGCCGGCAAGGGCCGCGTGCGCATCGTTGTCGACGGCAACCGCAAATCCCCCAGGCTGCTGTTCATCGACACGGCCTGCGGCATCGCCGCGCGCCGCCTGCCGCTGATCTTCCAGCGCTTCTACGCCTACCCCGCGCACAACGGCACCGGCATCGGGCTCGCCCTGTGCCGGCAGATCATGCGCGCATGGAACGCCGATATCCGCTGCGTGTCGCGCGAGCACGCCTACTCGATCTTCGTGCTGGAATTCCCGACTCCGCGCACCCCGCCATCAGGTGACTCATGAGACTTCCGATCCTTTCCCATCCGACCACGGTCGTGCTGGTGGACGACAGCGATTCGTTCCTGAAAAGCCTGACGTTCCAGCTCGACCCGCTTTTGCCGAGCAAGACCTTCCACGACACGGCGGTGGCGCTGGACTGGTTCGCGCGCAGCACGCGGCGCGAAGACCTGCCCCTGCACGTGGACTTCGACAGCCTGAACCAGTCGCCCGACCAGCCCAACGTGGCGGTCGACATGCGGCGCATCCACCGCGTGTGCGAGCAGCCGATGCGCTTCACGATCCCATCCGTGCTCGTCGTCGACTACTCGATGCCGCAGATGAACGGCGTGGAATTCTGCGAAGCGCTGCAGCACCTGCCGACCAAGAAGATCCTGTTTACGGGGGCGGCGGATGAAAAGATCGCCGTGGACGCGTTCAACCGCGGCCTGATCGACCGCTACATCAAGAAAAGCGACGACGATGCGCTCGACCGGCTGGAAGTCGAAATCGTCAGCATGCAGCGCGCCTTCTTCCTCGACTACACGCAAACGCTGGGGGACATGCTGGCCCTGCACGACTTCAGCTTCCTGCGCTGCCAGGCGATGGCCGCGGTGGTGCAGGACCTGTACCGCCGCCATGGCTTCGTGGAGCACTACCTGTATCCGGGCCCGGCCGGCATCCTGTTCCTCGACCGCTACGGCCGGGCCAAGCTGATGGTCATCGAGACGGAACAGGGCATGTGCGCCCAGTACGAGGTGGCGCGCGACAACGATGCGCCCCATTCGCTGCTGCTGGCGCTCTCGGAACGGCGCGTGCTGCCGTTCTTTCCGCCCGGCGACGGCATGTATTCGACCGAAGCGGGCGACGAGTGGCACCGCCACTGCCGCGCGCCGCAGGTGTGCATGGGCCGCGAGAAGTATTACTGGGCGCTGTTCGACTTTCCCGAACACTACCTGGCCTCGCCGCCCGCGCCGTTCGAGCAGTTCCTGAATGACCGGCAGGCCGATGCCTACCTGGCGGCGTGAAAAGTGTCCGGCACCGGTGTTCGCCTGCCTTTTGATACCTCGGCAGAAAAACGGTGTCCGACACTTCTTCCGGATAACCCGCTCGGAAAGACGTCCGACACCATTACGCTGACGACTACGCCTCCCGCAGCGTTTGAAGCGGCGGTTGCCGCAGCACATTGCGCAACCCGAGCCAGCCGCCGATCGCGGCGCACATGGCGCCCACCACCACACCGGCCAGCCAGGCCGTGGGGCTGAACACCCAGTCGAACTTGAACTGGTAGGTTGCCAGTCCCCAGCCCATCGCGGCGGCGCCGGTGGCGGCCAGCAGGCCGGCCAGCGAGCCCACGAGCAGGAACTCGATCATCTGCGCGCGCGACAGCTGGCGCCGGGTGGCGCCCAGCGCGCGCAGCAGGCCCGATTCGCGGGTGCGCTCATCCTGCGAGCCCATCAGGGCGGCATACAGCACCAGCAGGCCGGAAGCGAGCGTGAAACCGAACAGGAATTCCACCGCCTGGATCACTTGGTCGAGCACGGACTGGATCTGGCGCAGCACGCCGCCCACGTCGATCACCGTCAGGTTCGGGTAGTCGCGCGACAGCTGCGTGCCCAGCGCGGCCGATTTCTTCGGCAGGTGGAACGAGGTGATCCACGTTTGCGGCGTGTCGGCCATGGCGCGCGGATTGATGATGACGAAGAAATTCACCCGCATCGAGCCCCACTCCAGCTTGCGCAGGCTGGTGATCTTCGCTTCCACCGGCGAGCCGGCGATATCGAACCGCATCGTGTCGCCCAGTTTCAGGCCCAGCGTCTTTGCCAGCCCTTCCTCGACGGACGCTTCGGCGCTGCCGGGCGCATCGTCGAACCACTTGCCCGCCGTGAGCCGGTTCTGGGAGGGCATGTCGGCCATTGTCGACAGGTTGAATTCGCGCTCGGCCAGGTTGCGCGCGCGCCCTTCCGGGTAGGTGGCGGGCGTCACCGGCTTGCCGTTGACGCCCGTCAGCCGGCCGCGGATCATCGGGTACAGCGGCGCTTCCAGCGCGCCGCCGGTACGCAGCTTGCCGGCGATTTCGTCCTTCTGGTCCGGCTGGATGTTGATGACGAAGTGGTTCGGCGCATCGGGCGGCGTGGCATTGCGCCAGGACGACATCAGGTCGTCGCGCACGATCGTGAGCACCAGCAGCGCCATCAGGCCCAGGGCAAGCGATACCACCTGCACCACGGTGGCGCCGGGGCGGCGCTGCAGCGACGTGACGGCAAAGCGCCACGCCGGGTGCTTGAGCGACGTGCGCAGCGACTTCAATGCGGCGAGGCCGCCGTAGCCGGCCAGTGCGAACACGCCGAACGCGCCCACGAAGCCGAGCGCCGTGTACAGCGCCAGCTTCAGGTCGCCGGCCTGCCACAGCAGCAGCACGACGAACGCGGCCAGGCCGAGGCCATATGTGGCCAGCGCCATCGGCTGGGGCGGCGCCTGCTCGCGACGGATCACCCGGTTGTGCGGCACGTTGCGCAGTTGCAGGATCGGCGGCAGCGCGAAGCCGGCCAGCAGCAGCATGCCGGTGGCCAGCCCCTGCAGCGCCGGCACGATCGATACCGGCGGCAGGTCGGCCTGCACCAGGCGCCCCAGCAGCTCGAGCAGCACGAAGTGGCTGCCGAAGCCCACCAGCACGCCGATCACGCTGCCCGCCAGCCCCACCAGCAGGAATTCGATCAGGTAGATGGCCGTGACCTGGTTCTGCGTCAGGCCCAGGCAGCGCAGCATGGCGCACGCATCGAGGTTGCGCAGCATGAAGCGGCGTGCCGCCATGGCCACCGCCACGGCGGCCAGCATCGCCGACAGCAACCCCACCAGCGACAGGAAGCGGTCGGCGCGCTCCAGCGTTTCACGCATTTCCGGGCGGCCTTCTTCCAGCGTGTCGATGCGGATGTTGCGCGCCTTGCCGGCATTGATCTCGCCGCGTACCCAGTCGTTGAATTCTTGCACCGCGGCGCGGCCGTCCGGCCCCTGCCCCGCGACCAGCAGCCGGTACGTGATGCGCGAGCCGGTCTGCACCAGGTTGGTTTTCGCCAGCTCGTCATGGCGCAGCATCACGCGCGGCGCGAAGTTGATGAAGCCGGTGCCGCGATCCGGCTCGGCGGCGATGAGCTGCGCGACGCGGAAGGTGGCGTCGCCCACCCGCACCGCGTCGCCGACCTTCGCGTTCAGCGCGCGCAGCACGGCTGCGTCGATCCACACGGTGCCCGGCGCCGGAATGTCGGGCGCCGGCGTGCCCACGCTGTCGTTGGCCTGCTCCGGATCGGTCGTGACCTTCACGCGGCCACGCAGCGGATACCCGGCGCCGACGGCCTTCAGCGAGGCCAGCACCGATTGCGCGGCCTCGCCTTCGCCGGCCTGCGCCATGCTGGGGAAGACGGCCGTATCGGCCAGCAGGAGGCCGCGGCGCCTCGCTTCGTCACGCCAGGCATCGGCGATCTGCTGGTCGCCGGCGATCACGAGATCGGCCCCCAGCAGCTGGTGTGCGTCGCGATTCAGGCCGGCGCGCAGCCGGTCGATGAAGAAGCCGGCCGCCGACAGCGCGGCGACGGCGACGATCAGCGCAACCAGCAGGAAGCGCAACTGGCCGGCGCGCCAGTCGCGCGCGGTCATGCGGAGGGCCTGGAGGAACATGGTTTTCTTATCCGGTATGAGTGCCGCTGCCCGCATTCAACCCCAAGGCAGGGGCCGGGGTCAGACCCGCCGGGTCTGACCCCAGGGTGACGGCGTTGGGGTGAAATTTGATCGCGACAAGCGCGTTAAACGACGTCGAACGCCGAGAAATACGCATCCACTTCATCGAGGAACTTCTGCTTCTGCTCCGCCGGCAGGAACGAGGCGGCGAAACCGTTCTTCGCCAGCTCGTGCGCATGCTGCAGGCCGAGCGGCAGCGAGTCGAACGTGGCCAGGTAGTTCTCGTTCAGGTAGCCGCCGAAGTAGGCCGGGTCGTCCGAATTGATCGTCACCACGATGCCGGCGTCGAGCAGCGACAGCAGGTTGTGCTTGCCCATGTCATCGAAGACGCGCAGCTTGACGTTCGACAGCGGGCACACCGTGAGGGCCATTTTCTCGGCGGCCAGGCGGCGCGTGAGTTCGGCGTCTTCCAGGCAGCGCACGCCATGGTCGATGCGCTCCACGTGCAGCACGTCCAGCGCCGACCAGATGTAGGCGGGCGGGCCCTCCTCGCCGGCATGCGCCACCAGGTGCAGGCCCAGTTCGCGGGCGCGCGCGAAGACGCGGGTGAACTTTTCCGGCGGATGGCCGACCTCGGAAGAATCGAGGCCCACGCCGATGAACTTGTCGCGGTACGGCAGCGCCGCCTCCAGCGTGGCCAGCGCGTCTTCCTCGGACAGGTGGCGCAGGAAGCACAGGATCAGCGTGGCCGACACATCGCTGTCGGCGCAGGCCCGGTGGATACCGCTGATCACGTCGCCCATCGGCACGCCGCGCGACGTGTGCGTTTGCGGATCGAAGAAGATCTCGGCGTGGCGCACGTGGTCGGCCTTGGCGCGCGCCAGGTAGGCGGCTGTCATGTCGTAGAAATCCTGCTCCTTGAGCAGCACGCTGGCGCCGGCATAGTAAATGTCCAGGAACGATTGCAGGTCCTTGAATGCGTAGGCCGCGCGCAGGGCATCCACGGACGGATACGCGAGCTGCACGCCGTTGCGCTGCGCCAGCGCGAAGATCAGTTCGGGTTCCAGCGAACCTTCGATGTGGATGTGCAGTTCGGCTTTCGGCATGTTCTGCACGATATGGCGGATTTGGGTGTTCATTGGTGTCCTTTGTTCCTGGTAAAGCGCATCTTATCGCAAGATCAAATCTTTTTTGAATCCCTGCCCTGGCGCACGGTTTGCATGGTCCTCAGCACAGCTTGAACAACCATGCTACTGTGGTGCCAAGCGTGAAGGAATTGGCAACAATGCCGTGCGTGGCATCAAGCGTGTGAGCGTTTTCCCTTGTGGATCATGGTTTTACAGATGAAATTGACGATGTTGGATAATCTTTTGACTTCCCGCACCATAAGCGCAATAATCAATTTCATCTGCGTAAGATGCGTTTCGGCGCACACACACGCAAGCCGGCACCTTTCCACCGCACGGCATATAAGAAACTCAGCTCACGGCGCGCGCAACGCGTGCCACAGCCAGAAGCTGAAAGTATTCATGGACAACCAAGGAGCAGCACCCAGGATCAGGCCGACAGCCTTGCATGACGACTGCCGACCGCAATAAGGGAGCCTGACGAACCGCCGCGCACATCCACAAGATTGGCGGCGCGGCAGCGACGGCGGAATCCCGTGACTTGTAGGTTTTCATCAGAGGACACGCACATGACGATCTTTGACACTTACGCAGCACGGTACGAGCGCACCCGGGAAGAGGAGATGTCCCTTTCCGAATATCTGCAGTTATGCAAGAAGGATCACCTGACTTACGCGACAGCGGCGGAGCGGATGCTGGCCGCGATCGGAGAACCGACGCTGGTCGATACGCGCAACGATACCCGGCTGTCCCGCATCTTCGCCAACAAGGTCATCAAGATCTATCCCGCCTTCCGCGAGTTCTACGGCATGGAGGAAGTGATCGAACAGGTGGTGTCCTACTTCCGTCACGCGGCCCAGGGCCTGGAAGAACGCAAGCAGATCCTGTACTTGCTGGGCCCCGTGGGCGGCGGCAAATCGTCGATCGCCGAAAAGCTGAAGTCGCTGATGGAGCAGGTGCCGTTCTATTGCCTGAAGGGTTCGCCCGTCAACGAATCGCCGCTCGGCCTGTTCAACGAAACGGAAGACGGCGTGATCCTGGAAGAGGACTACGGCATCCCGCGCCGCTACCTGCGCAGCATTCCCAGCCCGTGGGCGGTGAAGCGGCTGCACGAGTTCAACGGCGACATCAACCAGTTCCGCGTGGTCAAGCGCTACCCGTCGATCCTGAAGCAGATCGCGATTTCGAAAACCGAACCGGGTGACGAGAACAACCAGGACATCTCCTCGCTGGTCGGCAAGGTCGACATCCGCAAGCTCGAGGATTACGCGCAGGACGATCCCGATGCCTACAGCTACTCCGGCGGCCTGTGCCTGGCGAACCAGGGCCTGATGGAATTCGTGGAGATGTTCAAGGCCCCGATCAAGGTGCTGCACCCGCTGCTGACGGCCACGCAGGAAGGCAACTACAAGGGCACGGAAGGCTTCGGCGCGATCCCGTTCGACGGCGTGGTGCTGGCCCACTCGAACGAATCGGAATGGAAAAGCTTCCGCAACAACCGCAACAACGAGGCATTCCTCGACCGTATCTACATCGTCAAGGTGCCGTATTGCCTGCGCGTGTCGGACGAGGTGAAGATCTACGACAAGCTGATGCGCAACTCGTCGCTGGCCGCGGCACCCTGCGCGCCGGGCACGCTGCGCATGATGTCGCAGTTCGCCATCCTGTCGCGCCTGAAGGAACCGGAGAACTCGTCGATCTTCTCGAAAATGCTGGTCTACGATGGCGAGAACCTGAAGGATACCGATCCGAAGGCGAAGTCGATCCACGAATATGTCGATTACGCTGGCGTGGACGAAGGCATGAACGGCCTGTCGACCCGCTTTGCCTTCAAGATCCTGTCGAAGGTATTCAACTTCGACTCGACCGAAGTGGCGGCCAATCCGGTGCACCTGCTGTACGTGCTCGAGCAGCAGGTCGAGCGCGAACAGTTCCCGCCGGAGACGGAACAGAAATACTTCTCCTATATTAAGGAGCACCTGGCGCAGCGCTACGTGGACTTCATCGGCAAGGAAATCCAGACCGCCTACCTGGAGAGCTATTCGGAATATGGCCAGAATATCTTCGACCGCTACGTCACGTTCGCCGACTTCTGGATCCAGGACCAGGAATACCGCGATCCGGATACCGGTGAAAGCTTCGACCGCGAATCGCTGAACGCCGAGCTGGAAAAGATCGAGAAGCCGGCCGGCATCAGCAATCCCAAGGATTTCCGCAACGAGATCGTCAACTTCGGCCTGCGTGCCCGGGCCAACAACGGCGGCAAGAATCCGGCATGGACGTCGTACGAGAAATTCCGCACGGTCATCGAGAAAAAGATGTTCTCGAACACCGAAGAGCTGTTGCCGGTGATCTCGTTCAACGCCAAGGCCAGCGCGGAAGATGCCAACAAGCATGCGGACTTCGTGGCCCGGATGGTGGAAAAAGGCTACACCGCCAAGCAGGTCCGGCTGCTGTGCGAGTGGTATCTGCGTGTGCGGAAGTCGTCTTGAGGCTGTCGGTGCCATAATAGGTTCAACAAGCGAGTCTGGTTCACAGCCGTACCGGGCTTCGCGCTCCCGCCTTTCGGTGGGAGCGCGGTCCCAACCGCAGGAGGATTCTTTTGAGTTACCTCATCGACAGACGTTTGCAAGGCAAGAACAAGTCCGCGGTCAACCGCGAACGGTTCCTGCGGCGCTACAAGGCCCAGATCAAGGACGCGGTCGGGCGCGCCATCAAGGGCCGTTCGATTACCGACATTGAAAATGGCGAGAAGGTGTCGATTCCCGTCAAGGACGTGAACGAGCCCAGTTTCGGCCACGCCCACGGCGGCGTATGGGAAGTCGTCAATCCCGGCAACCAGGAATACCAGAAGGGCGACCAGATCGCCCGGCCCAAGGGCGGCGGCGGTTCCGGCCGCGGCAAGGCGGGCAACAGCGACCAGACTTCCGAAGACGATTTCATCTTCGAACTGTCGCGCGAGGAATTCATGAATTACTTCTTTGAAGACCTCGAACTGCCGAACCTCGTCAAGACCCAGCTCACAGCCACCACCGATTTCAAGAGCCAGCGCGCCGGGTATACCGTGTCCGGCACGCCCAGCAATATCCACGTGCTGCGCTCCCTGCGCGGCGCGCTCGGCCGGCGCATCGCCGTCGGCGGCCCGTCGCGCAAGGCGCTGGCCGAAGCGGAACTGGAACTGGAAACACTGCTGCTGGCCGATGTGCCGCTGGACGACTTCCGTGTCGTCGAGCTGAAGAAGCGCATCCACCACCTGCACACGAAGCTGCTGGCGATTCCGTACATCGACCCGTTCGACCTGCGCTACAGCAACCGCATCAAGATTCCCAAGCCCATGACGCAGGCGGTGATGTTCTGCATCATGGACGTGTCCGGTTCGATGGATGAACAGCGCAAGGACACCGCGAAGCGTTTCTTCATCCTGCTGTACCTGTTCCTGAAGCGGGTCTACGACAAGATCGAAGTGGTCTTCATCCGGCACCACACGGCGGCGGCCGAAGTGGACGAGCATGAGTTCTTCCACTCGCGCGAGTCGGGCGGCACCGTGGTGTCGTCGGCGCTGAACCTGTTGAACAAGATCATCGACGAGCGCTACGGCGCCGGCCAGTGGAACAGCTACGTGGCCCAGGCATCCGATGGCGACAACTGGGACAACGACTCGGTGCTGTGCCGCCAGCTGCTCGCCAATACGATCATGCCGAAGGTGCAGTACTACACCTACGTGGAAATCACCGACGGCCCGCCGCAGAATCTGTGGGAGCAGTATGCGCAGGTGCCCGAGATCCACCGGCACTTCGCCATGCAGAAAATCGTCACGCCGGCCGACATCTATCCGGTATTCCGCGAACTGTTCAAAAAGCAGCCCAAATAGTCAACCACCCCGCCCCCAGGGGCGGAGCTCGACAGGCACATGCCTCGACAGCTCGGGTTTGGAGCAAAACCAATGAACCAGATGATGAAACGACCGCCCCACCCGCGCGCGCTGCCGGAACAGTCGGAATGGACGTTCGAGCTGATCGAGCAGGCGCACGAGGAAATCAAGCGGGTGGCCGAGGCGTTCGGCCTCGACACCTATCCGAACCAGCTCGAGATCATCACGGCCGAGCAGATGATGGATGCCTACACGTCCGTCGGCATGCCCGTGTCGTACAGCCACTGGTCGTTCGGCAAGCACTTCCTGTCGACCGAAAAAGGCTACAAGCGCGGCCAGATGGGCCTGGCCTACGAGATCGTCATCAACAGCAATCCCTGCATTGCCTACCTGATGGAAGAAAACAGCCTGACGATGCAGGCGCTGGTGATCGCGCACGCGGCCTATGGGCATAACTCCTTCTTCAAGGGGAACTACCTGTTCCGCACGTGGACCGATGCCGAGGCGATCATCGACTATATGGTGTTTGCCAAGAATTACATCGCCGAGTGCGAACAGCGGCACGGCATCGATGCGGTCGAGCTGCTGCTCGATTCCTGCCATGCGATCCAGAACTATGGCGTCGACCGCTACAAGCGGCCGGCCAAGCTGTCGCTGGCGCAGGAGCAGCGCCGCCAGAAGGAGCGCGAAGCCTACCTGCAGTCACAGCTCAACGAGCTGTGGCGCACATTGCCGAAAAAGGCCGAAGAGGAAACGGTGGCCCAGGCCCCCAACCGCTTCCCGCCCGAGCCCGAGGAAAACCTGCTGTACTTCATCGAGAAGTACGCGCCGCTGCTGGAACCCTGGCAGCGCGAACTGGTGCGCATCGTGCGCAAGATCTCGCAGTACTTCTACCCGCAGCGGCAAACGCAGGTCATGAACGAAGGCTGGGCCACGTTCTGGCACTACACGATCCTGAACCAGCTCTATGACGAAGGGGTGGTCGGCGATGGCTTCATGATGGAATTCCTGAAGAGCCACACCAATGTCGTCTACCAGCCGCCGGTGCACAGTCCCTATTACAATGGCATCAATCCGTATGCGCTCGGCTTCGCGATGATGACGGACATCCGCCGCATCTGCGAGAATCCCACGGCGGAAGACCGCGAATGGTTCCCGGACATCGCCGGCAGCGACTGGAAGCAAACGCTGCACTTCGCAATGCGCAACTTCAAGGATGAAAGCTTCATTGCCCAGTACCTGTCGCCGCGCCTGATCCGGGAATTCCACTTCTTTGCCGTGCTCGATGACGACCGCAATGAAAAACTGTCCGTCTCGGCCATCCACGATGAGATGGGCTACCGATACGTGCGGCAGCAGCTGGCCGACCAGTACAACCTGGGCAATCGCGAACCGAACATCCAGGTCTGGTCCGTCAACACGCGCGACGACCGCGCGCTGACCTTGCGCCATACCCAGTTCAACCGCCGGCCGCTGAACCAGCAGGCACATGAAGTGCTCAAGCACGTCGCGCGCCTGTGGGGCTTTGACGTGCATCTCGATACCGTATCGCCCGAAGGCAAGCTGATCAGCACTCTGGAATGCAAGCGTGAAAAGCGCGGCCGCATGATCTGACCCGTTTCATCCGGTCCTACATATCGGCGGGCAGCCTGGCGGCTGCCCGCCGCTGTTTCTCCGGACCGGACATGGTGTCGCAAGGCTGGTTCCTCCCCCTCCCCCTCCCTCTTTGCATGCCATCGGAGCCTCTCATTGGCATGGCTTCCACGGCTTCCAAAACGGCACTGACTGGTCTGACCGCATTACAAGATCGGTTCGACCGGACCTACATTTCCTGGCTGCCTCGGCATTTTTTCTGTAGTGAACTTTCAAGCTTGTTTTTTTTGCATTCGCATACCCCGTGCGGGCTGCAAATTGCATATACTGGAAGGTCAAAGGTACCGCTCCCATTCTTATGAAATAGCAAGTTTCGGTACCAAATTTTTCATTGCTCAAAGGGAGGGAAACGCGCAGAAAATTCTGTTTTTTTCGCATTTGGAAAACTTCAGGACATTGTTTGCACGGCTTGCACAGCGTTGGTCATCGGTGCCCTGGAACGGACGCCAGATTGGTGCAAGGAAGCAGCTAAGGGCATGAAATTTAACCAGTTTTTTGAGCCCAAAATTCTATGTACAATGAAGAATTCGTATGTATAATTCGCCGACGTCCCGGATGCGGCTGTAGCTTTGTGTCGCTATTTTGGGGTTCAAGTAGAGTAGGTATTGGAGAAAGCAGGCATGAATTTTAGTGATAACGGGAAGGTCAAAAAGAACTATACCGGCATCGTGGTAGTGGTTGCTTTGCACATCGTTGCTGGTTACGCATTGGTGTCGGGCATGGGCAAACGGATCGTCACTAAAATGATCGAGCCGGTTGAAACCAAGATCATCGAAGAGGTCGCTCCACCGCCGCCGAAGGAGCTGCCTCCGCCGCCTCCGCCGCCGGAAATGAAAGCACCGCCACCACCGTTCATTCCGCCGGTCGAAGTGAACGTGCAACAGCCGCCGCCACAGCAGAACGTGATCGCCAACACGACCCAGCAAAAGCCGGCAACGACCGAGCTGGCGAAAGCGGCACCACCGGCACCTCCTGCACCGCCGGCGCCGCCAGCCCAGTCCGTACGGGTTCCTGCAGTGGCTGACTTCAGCACCTGCGCGAAACCGGAATGGCCGAAGTCGTCGCTGCGTAACGAAGAAACCGGTACGGTCACCCTGTCGTTCCTGATCGGTGTCGACGGTCGCGTGGCCGATTCCAAGATCGTGAAATCCAGTGGTTTCAGGGATCTGGACAAGGCCGCCGTGAATGGTATCGGCAAGTGCAAGTTCAAGCCGACCATGGTCGATGGCAAGCCGGAGCAGGCGTGGATGCAGATGCAATACGTCTGGACGCTGGAATAACCCGAGACAAAGTCTCATTTAGCAAGATTCGTTGTCGTTACGTTCAGCGAACTGATCTTTTATCAATTTGGAGGAAGCATGTTTAAGAATACCCGTTTGTCCGCTGTACTGGCCGCTGTGCTGTTCTCGGTGACCGCAGCAACCGCCCTGGTAAGCGCGCCGGCCATGGCCGATGCACCTGCCCCGGCCGCCGCGGACGCGCCTGCAGCGCCGGCAGCGGATGCGGCAGCAGCACCAGCAGCTGATGCTGCTGCACCGGCAGCCGACGCAGCAGCGCCTGCTGCCGACGCAGCACCAGCTGCTGCTGGCGGCCATGGCGCCACGGAAGAAGTGGAAAACCCATTCGGCTTCAAGGCAGCATGGGAATCCGGCCCTGTCGCCAAAGGCACCATCATCATCATGTCGATCATGTCGATCGGTTCGTGGTACATCATCATCACCAAGTTCCTGGACCAGATGAAGATCATGCGTCAAGCACGTGAAGCGACTGCCAAGTTCTGGAAAGCGTCGTCGATCGCCGCCGGCACCACGACCCTGGCCGAAGGCTCGCCGTTCCGCTTCATCGCTGAATCCGGCACCAAGGCTTCCGCTCACCACGATGGCGCCCTGCTGGAGCAGATCGACCTGTCGACCTGGGTGACGATGTCGATCCAGCGTTCGGTGGACAAAGTGCAATCGCGCCTGCAGGACGGCCTGTCGTTCCTGGCAACCGTGGGTTCGACCGCACCGTTCATCGGTCTGTTCGGTACGGTGTGGGGTATTTACGGTGCACTGACCGCCATCGGCATGACCGGTAACGCGTCGATCGACAAGGTTGCAGGTCCGGTCGGTGAAGCACTGATCATGACGGCATTCGGTCTGGCAGTCGCAGTTCCGGCCGTTCTGGGCTACAACTGGCTGGTGCGTCGTAACAAGTCCGCAATGGAAGAAGTGCGTACCTTCGCTGCTGACGTGCACTCGGTGCTGATCTCCGGCGCGATGTCCACCGCTGACTCCGCTACTCGTGCGAAAAAAGTAGGCTAATACCATGTCGATGTCCGTAGGCTCCGATAGCGGAGGCGAAGACCAGGTCATGTCGGAGATCAACACGACGCCCCTCGTGGACATCATGTTGGTTCTCCTGATCATCTTCCTGATTACCAGCCCGGTCGTTCTCAAACTGCAGAAAATCACGCTGCCGTCGGAGATCAACCAGGCGATCCAAACGAAGCCGGAAAATGTCAACATCGTCGTCAACAAGGACGGTGACATCTACTGGAATCAGAAGAAAATGGCGGACACCAATGAGTTGTTCGATTTTCTGAAGGTCGAGGCTGTGAAGGTGCCGCAACCCGAAGTGCATGTGCGTGGCGACAAGGAAGCCAAGTACGAGTCCATCGGCCGCGTGATCTTCACGACCCAGCGTGCTGGCATCCAGAAGGTTGGTTTCATTACCGAACCGCCTGACAAGATGTAAGGCCCCTGCCCGGCCGGCTGTTTATTTACTGCCGGCCGGGCAGTCTTTGAAAAAGGAACACACCCATGAGTATGAATGTCGGTTCGGGCAGCGCCGCTCCCAACGCGGATCCGGAACCAATGATGGAAATGAACATGACACCGCTCATCGACGTGATGCTGGTGCTGATCATTATGCTGATTATTACGATCCCGAAAGCAAACCACTCGGTGAACCTGAACATGCCGGTCGGTACGCCGCCGCCATCGACGGTGGAACCGGTGGTCGTGACGATCGACGTGGACTTCGACGGTACGATCCTGTGGGACGGCCAGACGGTCCCGGATCGCGCAACGCTGGAGCAAAAACTGATGAACGTGGCAGCGCAGGCGGATCAGCCTGAAGTGCACCTGCGTCCCAACAAGCTGGTCGAGTACAACGCCGTTGCAGGCGTGATGGCTTCGGCTCAGCGCCTGGGCGTCACGAAAATCGGCCTCGTCGGTAACGAGCAGTTCCAGTAAGAGTATTCCCTGGACAGTTTCGATTCCGGTATACAAAGATCGCGGTACTTCGGTACCGCGATTTTTGTAAGCGCGGGTAACTTTTGAAACTCAGGAGTACGGCTCTTTATTTTCCACGATAGGCAGGTTATCCTGCCTATTCTTGTTTTTTGATGAAAGATACCTCGCTTATGTCCAAGTTCCGTCTCGCCCATCTCGGCCTGGTAATGGCCGCCGTCGGCTTTACCGCTGCAGCTCCCATGGCTGGCCTGGTGTCCGCTGCCCATGCTGCCGATACGGTCCGTGCCGAAGTGGGCAAACCATTGCAGGAAGCGCAGCGACTGCTGAGCAGCGGCAAGGCCCGCGAAGCAGTGGCCAAATTGAAAGATGCCGATGCCGTCGGCAACAAGACCGAATTCGAGAAGTACCAGATCGAGCGCGTGCGCGCAGCCGCCGCCTCCACTGCCGGCGACACCCCGACCGCCATCAGGGCCTTCGAGACGCTGATCGCCTCGGGTCGCCTGTCGGCTTCCGAGAAAGGCAAGTTCCAGGAAGGCCTGGCCGGCATGTACTACCGCGCCAAGGATTACCCGAAAGCGATCACGGCGATCCAGGGTGTCCTGAAGGACAATCCGAACAACTCCACGATGCAGCAGCTGCTGACGCAGACCTACTTCATCAGCGGCCGTTTCAACGAAGCCGCTGCCGCGCTGAAGTCCGGCAAGCAGAACGAGGAAAGCCTGCAGATGCTGGCCAACATCCAGCTGAAGCAGAACGACAAGGCCGGCTACGTGCAGACCATCGAGAAGCTGGCCGCCAGCTACCCGAAAGCCAGCTACTGGGCCGACCTGCTGAACCGCGTGCAGGGCAAGCCGGGCTTTTCCCGCACGCTGGGCCTGGACCTGATGCGCCTGCGCCTGGCGCTGGGCCAGATGACCAAGCCTTCGGAGTACATGGAAATGGCCCAGCTCGCACTGCAGGCCGGCAATGCGCCTGAAGCGATCAAGATCATCGACCAGGGCTACAAGAAAGGCGCGCTGGGTACCGGCACCGACGCAGCCCGCCACCAGCGCCTGAAAGACCTGGCCAACAAGACCCTGGCCGACAATACCGCCGCCCAGGCAACCCATCAAGCCACCCTGATCAAGGAGAAGGATGCGGACGGCCTGTTCAATATGGGTTATGCCATGGTTACCGCGGGCAAGGCCAGCGAAGGCATTGCGCTGATGGACCAGGCAATGGAGTTCGGCACGGCACGCCGTCCGGAAGAAATGAAGCTGCACTATGGCATCGCGCTGTTCAACGCCGGCAAGAAGCAGCAGGCGCTGACGGCCCTGAAGAACGTCAAGGGCACGGCCGGCGAATCCGACCTGGCACGTTACTGGACCCTGTATATCAACAATCCGAACGTGGCCGCGTAATTTCCTGCACGGTTCCCGTTCTGAAAGCGCCGTCCTGCTCCGCAGGCGGCGCTTTTTACTTGGGTCGCCGCGGACTCCCCTGGTGCGCTGCGGCATTTCCCATGTGAATTTGTAAAACCGCCGTATAATCCGTGGTTCAGGCAAAAGATTGCATATCCATGAAGGTATTTCGCGGACTTCCCAACGCAGCGTCCCGTGCGCCCTGCGCCCTCACCATCGGTAATTTCGACGGCGTCCACCGAGGCCACCAGGCCTTGCTGGCCCACGTCCGCACCGCCGCATCCCGCCTTGGCCTGGAAGCAGCCGTCATGACATTCGAGCCGCATCCGCGCGAGTTCTTTGCCCACAAGCACAAAGACCTGTCGAAGGCGCCACCGCGTATCGCCAACCTGCGCGACAAACTGGCCTCGCTGGAGGCGAACGGCATCGACCGCGTCATCGTCGAACATTTCTCCGACAGCTTTGCCGCCCTCACCCCGCAGGAATTCACCGAGCGCGTGCTGGTCGATGGGTTGCACGTCAAATGGCTGATGGTCGGCGACGATTTCTGCTATGGCGCCCGCCGCGCCGGCAATGTGCAGATGCTGCACGAAGCCGGCGAGCGCTACGGTTTCGAGGTGGAAACGCTGGAAACCGTGATGAGCGGCGCCACCCGCATTTCCTCGTCGGCGGTGCGGTCGGCGCTGGCGCACGGCAACTTCCCGCAGGCCGAGCAATTGCTGGGCCATCCCTACTCGATTTCCGGCCACGTGATCCATGGCCAGAAGCTGGGCCGCACGATCGGCTACCCGACGCTGAACCTGCGCGTGCCGCACCGCCCTGCCCTGTCCGGCATCTTCATCGTGCAGGTGCATGGCATCGCCGACACGCCGCTGCCCGCCGTGGCCAGCCTGGGCGTGCGCCCCACCGTGGAAGATGCGGGCCGCGTGCTGCTCGAGGTGCACATCTTCGATTTCGCCGCCAACTTGTACGGCCGGCGCATCAAGGTGGAATTCCTGGAAAAGATCCGCGACGAGGAAAAGTTCGTCGACCTGCCCACGCTGACGGCGGCGATCGACCGCGACGCGGCGCAGGCGCGGGCCTGGTTCCGCGAACGCGGCGCCATTACGGCCACCGACCGAATTTGAGTGCCGGCGACCTGTCCCGTACAGCGCCGGCCTCCATTGCGCCGTCCTTCAAACCGACGCTACTGAACCGAATTACTCCATAAAGAATCACCATGTCCGACAAACCAAAAAAGGCCGACAGCAAGGCCCCAAGCAAATACGCGGTCAACATGACCGACACCCCGTTCCCGATGCGCGGCGACCTGGCCAAGCGCGAGCCGAACTGGGTGAAACAATGGCAGGACAAGAAGGTCTACCAGCGCATCCGCAAGGCCGCCAAGGGCCGGCCGATGTTCGTGCTGCACGACGGTCCGCCGTATGCCAACGGCGACATCCACCTGGGCCACGCCGTCAACAAGATTCTGAAGGACATGGTCGTCAAGTCGCGCACGATGGCCGGCTTCGACGCGCCTTATGTACCAGGCTGGGATTGCCATGGCATGCCGATCGAGATCCAGATCGAAAAGCAGTACGGCAAGAACCTGCCGACCGCCGAGGTATTGACCAAGGCGCGCGCCTATGCGCTCGAGCAGATCGACAGGCAGCGCGCCGGCTTCATCCGCCTGGGCGTGCTGGGCGAATGGGACAACCCCTACCTCACGATGGCCTACGGTAACGAGGCCGACGAACTGCGCGCGCTCGGCAAGCTGCTGGAAAAGGGCTACGTGTACCGCGGCCTGAAGCCCGTGAACTGGTGCTTCGACTGCGGTTCGGCGCTGGCCGAGGCGGAAGTGGAATACCAGGACAAGCGCGATCCGGCCATCGACGTGGGTTTCCCGTTTGCGGAGCACGAGAAGATCGCCGCCGCATTCGGCCTGCCGGCACTGCCCACGCAGACGGGTTTCATCAACATCTGGACCACCACGCCCTGGACGATCCCGTCGAACCAGGCGCTGAACGTGCATCCGGAAGTGACGTACGCGCTCGTCGAAACGTCGCGCGATGTCGATGGCGCACCAGCGCCGCTGCTGCTGATCCTCGCGCAAGACCTGGTCGAAGCCGCGCTGCAGCGCTACAAGCTGGAAGGCAAGATCATCGCCACGACCACGGGCGCGCAGCTGGAAAACATCCGCTTCAAGCACCCGCTGCATGCGCGCGACGCGTTCTACGACCGCTATTCGCCGGTGTACCTGGCCGACTACGTGACGACCGATTCCGGCACCGGCATCGTGCACTCCGCGCCGGCCTACGGCCTGGAAGACTTCGTGTCGTGCCGCCAGCACGGCATGAAGGATGACGAAATCCTGACCCCGGTGATGGGCGACGGCAAATACGTGTCGACCCTGCCGCTGTTCGGCGGCATGACGATCTGGGAAGCGTCGAAGCCCATCTGCGACGCGCTGCGCGAAGCGGGTGCGCTGTTCGAGCTGAAGATGTTCGACCACAGCTACATGCACTGCTGGCGCCACAAGACCCCGATCGTCTACCGCGCCACGTCGCAGTGGTTCGCCGGCATGGACGTGCAGCCGATCGATGGCGGCTCCACGCTGCGCGAAACGGCGCTGGAAGGCATCGCCGAGACGCAGTTCTTCCCCGACTGGGGCAAGGCGCGCCTGCACGGCATGATCGCCAACCGCCCGGACTGGACCCTGTCGCGCCAGCGCCAGTGGGGCGTGCCGATGGCCTTCTTCGTGCACAAGGAAACGGGCGAGCTGCACCCGCGTACCGCCGAACTGCTGGAGCAGGTGGCGCAGCGCATCGACAAGGGCGGCATCGACGCCTGGCTGGCGCTCGACCCGCAGGAACTGCTGGGCGACGATGCGGCCCACTACGTGAAGAACAAGGACACGCTGGACGTGTGGTTCGATTCCGGCATCACGCACCAGACCGTGCTGCGCGGCTCGCACGCCGCGCAGTCGCACTTCCCGGCCGACCTGTACCTGGAAGGCTCGGACCAGCACCGCGGCTGGTTCCACTCGTCGCTGCTCACGTCGTCGATGCTGAACGGCCGCCCGCCCTACAAGGCGCTGCTGACGCACGGCTTCACCGTCGATGGCGAAGGCAAGAAGATGTCGAAGTCGCTGGGCAACACGCTGGCGCCGCAAAAGATCTCGGACACGCTGGGCGCCGACATCCTGCGCCTGTGGGTCGCCTCCACCGACTATACGGGCGAGCTGTCGATCTCCGACGAGATCCTGAAGCGCGTGACGGAATCGTACCGCCGCCTGCGCAACACGCTGCGCTTCCTGCTGGCGAACACGTCGGACTTCGATCCGAAGGCGAACGCCGTGCCGACCGCGGAACTGCTGGAGACCGACCGCTACGCGCTGGCCAACCTGGCCGTGCTGCAGCAGTCCGTCGAGAAGCACTACGAACAGTATGAATTCCACCCGGTGGTGTCGAAGCTGCAGAACTACTGCTCCGAAGACCTGGGCGGCTTCTACCTCGACATCCTGAAGGATCGCCTGTACACGACGGCCGTCGATTCCACGGCGCGCCGCTCGGCGCAGACCGCGCTGTGGCACATCACGCAAAGCCTGCTGCGCATGCTGGCGCCGGTGCTGCCGTTCACCGTCGAGGAAGCGTGGGCCGTGTTCGCCGCGGGCGAGCAGTTCGCCGCGTCCGACGAAACCATCTACACGCAGACGTTCTGGCAGCTGCCGGCGATCGCCGATGCCGAAGCGCTGCTGGCCAAGTACGCGACGATCCTGGCCGTGCGCGCCGAAGTGACGAAGCAGCTGGAAGACCTGCGCACGTCCGGCGCCATCGGTTCGTCGCTGCAGGCCGAGCTGGAAATCAGGGCGGCCGGCGACAAATACCGCGCCCTGGCCAGCCTGGACGACGACCTGAAGTTCGTGTTCATCACATCGCTGGCGCAAGCCGTCGAAGTGGCGAACGATGTCGAGGAAGCGGTCGCCGTGGCCGCATCGAAGGCGGAAAAATGCGAACGCTGCTGGCACTACCGCGCCGACGTGGGCGCGCACGCCGACCATCCCACGCTGTGCGGCCGCTGCTACAGCAACCTGTTCGGCGCCGGCGAAAAGCGCCGTTTCGCGTAACGCAAAGCCGGCAGCGGATACGAATGCCGTTCGGTTGGCGGCATTCGCTGTCATTCGCGTCGCTGGCGCACTGGTGTCGGACACCCGCCTTTTGGTGTCGGACACCGGTTTTCGGCGAAGACATCTTCGAACGCTGGCTTGCACTACCAGTGTCGGACACCGGTAGTGCAAGCGCTAACTGAACGGCATGCACGATAGCGACCGGTTTTTTGAAACATTTCATTAAAACCGGTGTCTGTCACCGGTTTTTCTGCAATATTCCTGGCGGACCCACGGACCCGACAACAACAATGGCAAAATCCAAGAAAACCTTCTCCAGCAAACCCGCCGGTGGCAGCATGGCGCCGTGGCTCGGCATTGCCGCCATCATCATCCTGGTCGACCAGCTGACCAAGATCACGATCGAAAAGCTGTTCACCTATGGCGAGGAGCTCTACGTCACCAGCTTCTTCAACCTGGTACTGGCATACAACAAGGGGGCGGCGTTCAGCTTCCTGTCCAACCAGGGTGGCTGGCAGCGCTATTTCTTCACGGCGATCGGCATCGGCGCCGCCCTGTTCATCGTCTACCTGCTGCGCAAGCACGCGGCGCAGCGGCTGTTCTGCTGGTCGATGTCGCTGATCCTGGGCGGCGCAGTGGGCAATGTGATCGACCGCATGGTCCACGGCCACGTGATCGACTTCCTCGATTTCCACTGGCGCGGCATCGGCCACTTCCCGGCCTTCAACGTGGCCGATACGGCGATCTGCATCGGCGCGGGGCTGCTCATCCTCGATGAGCTGCGGCGCGTGAACAAATAATGCGAGTCCCTCAAGACAATCGCGGCGAAGGAACGGCATGGAACTGACCGGCAAGAAGATCGTCCTCGGCCTGTCCGGCGGCGTGGCGTGCTACAAGGCGGCGGAACTGTGCCGCGCGCTCACGAAGGAAGGCGCATCCGTGCAGGTAGTCATGACGGATGCCGCCACCCACTTCATCACGACGGTGACGATGCAGGCCCTGTCGGGCAAGCCCGTCTACACCGACCAGTGGGACCCGCGCGTCGACAACAACATGGCGCACATCGACGTCACACGCAACGCCGATGCGATCGTGATCGCGCCATGCTCGGCGGACTTCATCCGCAAGCTGGCCCACGGCGCCTGCGACGACCTGCTGTCGACGATGTGCCTGGCCCGCCCGCGCCACGTGCCACTGCTGGTGGCCCCGGCCATGAACGTGGAAATGTGGACCAATCCGGCCACCCTGCGCAATGCCGAACAATTGCGCGAGGACGGCATCCGCATCCTCGGCCCGGCCGCCGGTGAACAGGCGTGCGGCGAAGTGGGCATGGGCCGCATGCTGGAACCGCAGCAGCTGCTCGACGAGATCGTGGCGGCCTTCCAGCCGAAGGTCCTGGCGGGCAAGCGCGTCCTGATCACGGCCGGTCCCACGTTCGAGGCCATCGATCCCGTGCGCGGCATCACCAACCTGTCGTCCGGGAAGATGGGCTACGCTGTGGCCCGCGCCGCCCGCGAAGCCGGCGCCGACGTCACGCTGGTCTCCGGCCCCACCGCGCTGCCCACGCCGCACGGCGTCATGCGCATCGACGTGCAGAGCGCCCGGGAGATGATGGACGCCGTGAACCGCCACATCGATGGCCAGCACGTGTTCATCGCCGTGGCCGCCGTGGCGGACTGGCGGGTGGCCAATCCCAGCACGCAGAAGGTCAAGAAGACCGAAGGCGGTGCAGGGGGAGCAAAAGGCCCGGAACTGCAGTTCGAGCAGAACCCCGACATCCTCGCCACCATCGCCGCCCGCACCACGCTGGCCGGCCATCCTTACTGCGTTGGTTTCGCGGCCGAATCGGAGAACCTGCTCGAATACGGCTCGGCCAAGCGCGAACGCAAGGGCATCCCCCTTCTGGTGGGGAACATCGGCCACCACACGTTCGGCCAGGACGACAACACGATCGTGCTGTTCGACGAGCACGGCCACACGATCCTGCCGCAGGCATCCAAGCTCACGCTGGCACGCCAGCTGATTTCCGAAATCTCGAAACGCACCAGCAAACACTCGCTGTTCCAATAATGAAATCCATCGACGTCAAAATCCTCGACCCGCGCATGCACGACCTGATGCCGGCCTACGCCACGCCCGGCAGCGCCGGCCTCGACCTGCGTGCCTGCCTCGACGCCCCGCTCACGATCGAGCCCGGGCAGACCGTGCTGGTGCCCACGGGCCTGGCGATCCATATCGGCGATCCGGGCTATGCGGCGATGATCCTGCCCCGCAGCGGCATGGGCCACAAGAACGGCATTGTTCTGGGGAATCTGGTAGGCTTGATCGATTCCGACTACCAGGGCCAGTTGATGGTCTCGACGTGGAACCGGGGCCAGAACGCATTCACGCTGCAACCGATGGAACGCCTGGCCCAGCTGATCGTCGTGCCCGTGCTGCAGGTCGGCTTCAACGTGGTGGAGGAATTCGGTGCCAGCGAACGGGGCGAAGGAGGCTTCGGCAGCACCGGCAAGCATTAAGTATCAAGCATCAAGTATCAAGCATCAAGCACCAGGGTCCAGGAACAATACAGGAAGGAACCATGGCAGGAACCGCGGTACACGTCACTTTGCAAGTCGCTTCGCGCACTATTCCCATCACCCATCGCGCATCGGTCCTGAGCGCGGTCGCGGCGGCCATGCTGCTGTCCGCCTGCTCCACGGTACCGCTGTCCCAGCCCTCCGCGCCGGTCGTCGACTCGTCGCAACCGGCCGTGGAAGCGCCGCTGGTCACGCCGCGCATGCAGGCGGCACGCGCCGCGCTGGACACGATGGTCACCCAACAGGACAGGCTGTACCGTGTGGCGGCCCCCCTGCTGATCAATAACGTCGACCTGTGCCGCACCGCGGCGCGCGGCCTGCTGGGCTTTACGGCAAAGAACAAGTGGTCGTATCCGGGCGACTATGCGGATGCCGCGGCGGCCGTGCTCGGCTATGACGATACGCTGCGCGTCTCCGGCGTGCTGCCGGGCAGCGGCGCCGCGCGCGCCGGCCTGCGCAAGGGCGACCTGCTCATTGCCGCCGACGGTCGCGCGCTGCCCACCGGCTCGGGTGCTGAAACGGCCGCCGCCGGCGTCTTCGCCCCCCTCGTTTCCGGCCGTACCCAGTTGTCGATGACGGTCGGCCGCGACGGGAAGACGCAGATGCTGAAGGTGCCCGTCACGCGCGCCTGCGCGATGCGGGTCGACCTGGGCAATGCCGACAACGTCAATTCCTACGCCGACGGCGGCCGCATCGCGGTCACGCGCGGCATGATCAATTTCGCCGGTGGCGACGAAGCGATCGCCTACGTGCTGGCCAAGGACATCGCCCACAACGTGCTGGGCCACGCGGCCGTCGCGCGCAACACGGCCGCCATCGCGGCCATCATCGACAACGTCACGCGCGTGCAGCCGGACCAGACGCAACTGGCCGGCACCGGCAACGTGAAGCCGTTCGCCGCCGGCCAGGAGACGGCGGCCGACTCGCTGGCGCTGTACATGCTGGCGCGCGCCGGCTATGGCGTCGAGCGCTACAAGGCGTTCTGGCAGCGGCTCGCGGCGCAGTATCCGGCTTCGGTGCCGAACGGCTACATGGCGGTCCATCCGAACCTGGCACCGCGCCTTGCCGCGATCGACAAGGTGGTGGCCGACATCAAGGCCAAGCAGGCCGCGAAGAAGCCGCTGGTGCCGTGATGCTGCGTGCCACCCTCTTCGTCCTGTGCACGGTACCCGCCCTGGCGCATGCTGTCACGTGGACGAAGGCCGGCAGCACGAAGGACAGCCGCGTGTACATCGACAAGGCATCGGTCAAGAAGGGCGGAGCGAAAGGCGACGAGGGCGCTCGCCGTGCGTGGACGCTCGAATCGTTCGGCAAGCCGCAAACGGCGCCCGACGGCAAGCAGTACCTGTCCGTCAAGGCGCTGCACCTGTACGACTGCGAGGAGCGCAGCGTGACCTTGCAATCGCAGACGTTCTACCCCGAGGCGATGGCAAAGGGCGAAGCCGTCGGCACCTACAAGTTCGAAGCTTTCGATGCCGAGAAGGTGGAAGCGGATTCCCGCTATGCGACGGCCATGAACACCGTGTGCGGCCGGGCGCGGGCAGCGAAAGCGGCGTCGTAGTATAGTCCGGCCATGGACAGCATCGATCTCGAAGTACTCAAGACCAGCGCTGCGTGGATCGCGGCCGGGCACCGCTGCGAACTCGTTACCGTGATCCGCACGTGGGGCTCGAGCCCGCGCCCCGTCGGCGCCACCCTGGCCATCTGCGACGATGGCCGCGTCGTCGGCTCCGTCTCCGGCGGCTGCATCGAGGACGACCTGATCGACCGCGTGCGGCGCGAAGGCATCACCCGCATGCTTCCCGAAATCGTCAGCTACGGCATCACGGCCGACGAAGCGCACCGCTTCGGGCTGCCCTGCGGCGGCACCATCGAACTGGCACTCGAACCGCTGTCCGAACACAGCCGGATCGCCGAACTGCTCGAGCGCCTGGAACAGCACCAGCTGGTGGAACGCCGGCTCGACCTGCGCACCGGCGCCGTGCGCCTCGACCGCGCCGTCGCCGGCAACGTGCTGACACGTACCGACGATGAACTGGTCACCCAGCACGGCCCGCGCTGGCGGCTCCTGATCATCGGTGCCGGGCAGCTGTCGCGCTTCGTCGCGCAGATCGCCATCGCCATGGACTATCACGTCACCGTCTGCGATCCGCGCGAGGAATACCGCGCCGGCTGGATGCTGCCCGACGTGCGGCTGGTGCACGCGATGCCCGACGACCTGGTGATCGAAATGAAACTGGACCGGCGCAGCGCCGTGATCGCGCTGACGCACGACCCCAAGCTGGACGACCTGGCGCTGATGGAAGCGCTGAAGTCCGAAGCGTTCTACGTGGGCGCGATCGGCTCGCGCGCCAACAATGCCAAGCGGCGCGAACGGCTGCTGCAGTTCGACCTCGACGAAGCGCAGCTGGCCCGGCTGCACGGGCCGATCGGGCTGTACATCGGCAGCAAGACGCCTTCCGAGATCGCCATCTCGATCCTGGCCGAAATGACGGCGGTGAAGAATGGCGTGCCCCCGTCGCTCCAGGTCAATCACGCCGCCGCCCTCGAAGCGCCGGGCGACAACGTGTGCGCGGTCGAATTCGACAACAAAGTCAAGGTTGCCTGACCCGGTAGCCTGAAGCGGGCCACCGCCGCAGCAATGGCCGCAGCAATGGCCGCAGAGTGAGCTCATGTCCGCCATCCCGGGCATGAGCCGAACAATAACGACAAGCCCCATGTCCACCGCCAACCTGTTCCGCCTGATCCTGCTCGCCGCCATCTGGGGCGCCTCGTACCTGTTCATGCGCATCGCCGCACCCGTGCTGGGCCCGGCCATACTGATC
The DNA here is from genome assembly GCF_055502675.1 of Pseudoduganella sp. jia 12. Classification (NCBI taxonomy): domain Bacteria; kingdom Pseudomonadati; phylum Pseudomonadota; class Betaproteobacteria; order Burkholderiales; family Oxalobacteraceae; genus Pseudoduganella; species Pseudoduganella sp. jia 12. The sequence goes on along the minus strand of NZ_JBUXKP010000012.1, from coordinate 156,262 downwards.
GAATACCGCGTCGTGTTCGCGGCGCTGTTCCTCGCGGTCATCGCGGTGATGATGAAAAAGCCGCTGCACTGGAAACGCCACTGGAAGCATTACGTCATCCTCGGCTTCTTCAATTCCGCGCTGCCGTTCCTCCTGTTCGCGTGGTCGGCGCGCACCTTGTCGGCGTCCGTGCTCGCCGTGCTCAATGCCACGGCGCCCATGTGGGGCGCGCTGATCGGCGCCGTATGGCAGCGGCAGATGGTCGGCCCGCGCGTGCTGCTGGGGATCGCGCTCGGCACGGCCGGCGTTGCCTTGCTGGTCGGCTTCGACCATGTGAGTTCGCGCGACGGCGCCGGCCTGGCGATCGCCGCCGCGCTGTTCGCATCGTTCAACTACGGCATCGCCAGCACCTATGCGAAGGCGGCGCCGGCCGTGGAACCGTTCGCCAATGCGCACGGCAGCATGTGGACGGCCGCACTGATGGTGCTGCCGTCGCTGCTGTTCTTCCCTGCACCCGGCGAGCCGACCGCCGGCATCATGGCCGCCGCCGTCGCGCTGGGCGTGCTGTGCAGCGGCGTCGCCTACCTGCTGTATTACGGATTGATCCGCGATGTCGGCGCGACATCGGCGTTGACCGTCACCTTCATCAGCCCGCTGTTCGGCATCCTCTGGGGCGCGCTGTTCCTGGGTGAAGTCGTTGGCTGGTACACGGTGGCCGGTGCCGTCATCGTGATTGGCGGCACCGTGCTCGTCACCGGCTACCGGCCCGGCTTCGGCGGCAAGGCCAGGCCGGCATGACACTGCAGCGCACGATCCCGCTGCCGCCGGGCTACCGCCTGCGCGACGTGCTGGCCTTTCACCGCCGCGATGGCGAAAATACCGCCGAAATCGTCGGACCGGATTCGCTGCGCAAGGGCGTGATGCTGGACGGCGTGCCCGTCGTGCTGGCGGTCGGCTTCACGTCATCGGCGGCATTCTGCACGGGAGAGATCGACGGCGAGGCGATGCCCGTGCTGGAGCGCCGGATCGACGAGGCGTTTCGCAGCATCCTCGGCCTGCGCATCGATCCTGATCCGTTTTGCGCATTCGCGGCGGCCGATCCCCTGCTCGGTGCACTCGTGCAGCGCCAGCCGGGCTTGCGAATCGTGCAATCGGCTACCGTGTTCGAAGCACTGACGTGGGCCATCATCGGCCAGCAGATCAACCTGCCCTTTGCCATCGCGCTGCGCCGTACCTTCATCGTGCTGGCGGGGCGCCGGCATTCGAGCGGCCTGTGGTGCTATCCCGAAGCGGCCGACGCGGCGCGCATCGCGGTCGACGATTTCACGTCCCGCAAGTTCTCCCGTTCGAAAGCGGAAACACTGCTGCGCTTTGCCCACCTGGTGGCAAACGGCGAACTCGACCTCGAACCGGGCCCGGACAATCCGATCGAGGCAATCGGTGAGCGCCTGCTGGTGATCAAGGGCATCGGCCCGTGGACGGTCAATTACGGCATGCTGCGCGGCTACGGCCATGCCGACTGCTCGCTGCATGGCGACGTGGCCGTTCGCGCGGCGCTGCAACGCCTGCTCGGTGAGGAAAACCGGCCCGATATCGCCCGCGCCGAGCGGATCTTGCAACAATATCAACCGCACCGTACGATGGCCGCTGCGCACCTGTGGGCCAGCCTGGCCAAGCCTGAAGACCCTTCCTGAAAAAACTGTTGACCCTCACGCAACGTCAGGCTTCACGATGGCCTTACCGAAGAGGAGCTGACGATGCTGAAGATTGGACAACTGGCGAAACACGCAGGCCTGACGGTCCGCACCCTGCACCATTACGACGAAATCGGACTGCTCCGCCCTTCGGTCCGCACCGATGCCGGCTACCGGCTGTATCACCGCGATGACGTTGCCCGCCTGCAGCAGATCCAGGCGCTGCGTCAACTCGGCATGCCGTTGGCCGACATCGGACATTTCCTGGCCCATTCCGGCACCTCCGCCCTGGCGATCGTCGAACGCCAGTTGGCGGCGCTGCAAGACCGGATCGACGAAGCGACGCGCATGCATGCGCATTTGCTGGGTTTGCACGCGCGGCTGGCGCGCGGTGAACAACCGGAATTGGCCGATTGGCTGACCACACTGGAGCAAATGAACATGTACGACAAATATTTTTCAAAGGAAGAACTGGCAAACCTGCGCATGGTGCACGATGAAGATTGCCGCGCCGAATGGGCGGCATTGGTTGCCGAGGTCGGCAAGATCATGGCGGCGAAAATAGCACCGACCAGCCTGGAAGCAAAACAACTGGGGCAGCGCTGGCTTACGATGCTCGAACGCGATACCGGCGGCAATGCCTCGCTCATTGCCCGCCTCGATTCAATGCATGTCAACGAGCCGGCGCTTCAGGAAAGCACCGGCATTACGCCGGCCATGCACGCCTATATCGCCGAAGTAATCGGCGAAGTGAAACTGGATGCCTGGTCCAAGCACTTGCTGCCTGCGGAAGTGGAACGCATGCGCCGTCACCAGCGTTCGCGCGGCAGGGAGTGGTTTCCATTATTCGAATCGATCCGTCAGCAATTCCATGCCGACCCGGAGGGGAATATGCCCGAATCGAAACGCATTGCCCGCCACAAGTTTGAATTATTCCACGATATGGTGGGCGATCATCCCGAAACGCTGGGACGCTTTCGCACGGCAGTGGAAAACGAGCCGGTGCTGCGCGTGGCCCGCGGGTTGACGGATGAGATGGTTGCCTGGCTGCGCGCAGCCTATCAAAGCGCCTGAAAGAACATTTATCCGCTAGTGATCGCCAGATCATGCTGTAATCCTGTCTGATCGAACCAGATTCCAGCATAACTTTGGCGTAATTCACTTGGCGCCGCGCCCGAAACGCCTTGGGCAACTCGTCACCCTCGGTTGCCGGGCCGCCGCGCCGCCTCCGCTGTCTTCATAGATGCTCGGGTAAAACAGGCAATATGTCCCGAAGGCGGTTTTCACCTGGTAAATCTTTTTCGGATCGTTCGGTGCACTGAACAATTCAATACGCGCCGCCTCGTACCATTTGAGGGGCACGGCCAGTTTTGCCGCGGTAAAAGCCCGGTTCATGACGGCTTCGATCGAATCCGGCGTCGGGCCATATGTGTGGATTTCATTGATGGGCCGGGTTTCCCGATCGGCTTTTCCCGCCTGCCTGACCAGGCTGTCGATATCCAGGCGCGCGGGTTCCGGAAATGAATCGGCATGATCGATGGGAGCCGGCTTTTCCATGGGCTCCGGTTCCGCAGCCGTATTTACGATGTATGGCGGTATTGCCACCGCAGCCCTGGACGATAGGGTGAGCCGAGCGGTGGCGGGTGTGGCCGGAAGGGTCGGGATTTTGGCCACCACCGGCTTGCGGGGCGCCTGGATAAACACGAGGCGGGAATACCGGGAGGCCGGTGCCTGGCCTGCACGGAAATGATCCTGCAGCAGCAGATAAAATGTGAGCAGGTGCAGCGCTGCCACCAGGATAAACCCCGCCAGCGAATTTCCGCCGCGCGTCACGATTTTCATGCGAGCCGCCGATATTTACGAAATAGCAAGTATATCGGCGACGTGAAGGAAATACCGCCCTGGAAATAAAAAAACCGCCATCGTGAATGATCACAATGACGGTTTTTTCGGAATTCTGGTTGCGGGGACAGGATTTGAACCTGTGACCTTCGGGTTATGAGCCCGACGAGCTGCCAGACTGCTCCACCCCGCGTCTGATGAAATGAATTATACGGGGTTCCACTGCTTTAGGCAATATCAATCCTCGTTTTCTGCATGATAGACCGGCTGTATATGTCAGCAGGCATGGCCCGGCGGTGTGGCGCAGGTTCCGCGCGGGCAGGCAAACGGTGTAAAGTAGACACGACAACCGAAACCGAACTGTATGCAAATTTTATGAAATACTGCTCCGAATGCGCCAACCCTGTCGAGCTGATGGTCCCGGCCGGGGACAATCGCCCACGCTACGTCTGCACGCATTGCGCCGCGATCCATTACCAGAATCCGAAAATGGTGCTCGGCACGATCCCCGTGTGGGAGGGCGACGGCGAAGTGCGCGTGTTGCTGTGCCGGCGGGCGATCGAGCCGCGCTACGGGTACTGGACGCTGCCGGCCGGCTTCATGGAAAACAATGAAACCACGGCCGATGCCGCCGAGCGCGAAACCCAAGAGGAAGCGGGCGCCAATATCGCGCTCGGCCCGCTGTTCGCGCTGCTGAACGTGAAGCACGTGCACCAGGTGCACATGTTCTACCTGGCCACGCTGCGCGACCTCGACTTCGCGCCCGGCGAAGAGAGCCTCGATGTGAAAATGTTCACGGAAAGCGAAATCCCGTGGGAGGAGCTGGCCTTCCCCACGATCCGCACCACACTGGAATGCTTCTTTGCCGACCGCGCCAGGGTGCTGGAGGGCGGCAGCTACGGGTTCCACACGCAGGACATCACGCGTCCCATGCGCGGCGACTCATGATCCCCTGGCTCGGCGCCCACACCCCGTTCCCCGACGTATCCGAAGCGCTCACCACCGAGGCGCCCGGTTTGCTGGCGGCCGGCGGCGACCTGTCGCCCGAGCGGCTGCTGGCGGCCTACCAGCGCGGCATCTTTCCCTGGTTTTCGGAAGGGCAGCCGATCCTGTGGTGGAGCACCGATCCGCGCATGGTGCTGCATACGGACGAGTTCAAGATCTCGGACAGCCTGGTGAAAACGCTGAAGAAGGTGGAAAAAAGCGCTCGCACGGACGGGCGCTGGCAGGTGCGCTTCGACAGCGCGTTCGAGGCAGTGATGCGCTCGTGCGCGGCGCCGCGGCGCGACGGCCCCGGCACCTGGATTTCCGAAGACATCATCCGCGGCTACACCGGCCTGCACGGCCTGGGCTTTGCCCATTCGTCCGAGGTGTGGCTCGATGGCGAGCTGGTGGGCGGTGCCTATGGCGTGTCGATCGGCCAGATGTTCTATGGCGAATCGATGTTCGCCCGCGTGTCGGACGCGTCGAAGGTGGCACTGGCCTACCTCGTGCATTTCCTGAAACTGCAAGGCGTGGAGATGATCGACTGCCAGCAGGAGACGGGCCACCTGGCCTCGCTGGGTGCGCGCCCGATACCGCGCGCGGCCTTCCTCGCCCACCTGAAACGGGCCATCGCAAAGCCGCGGATTCGCGACTGGCGGCCGATATCGCCCGTGGTTGTCAAATAATACGCCGACACCGCTGAGGGCCGGGTGCACAGCGTTTTTCGTGAACGCGCTATGATACGAACAACCGCCATCCCCTCGACAGGTTCTGCATGACGCAGCTGAACGACCTCCCCTTTGCCGCGCTCCAGTTCTACACCACCGCGCCCTACCCTTGCAGTTACCTGGAGACGCGCCAGGCCCGCTCCCAGGTGGCCACGCCGTCGCACCTGATCAATGCGGACGTGTATTCCGAACTCGTGCGCAACGGCTTCCGCCGCAGCGGCATCTTCACGTACCGCCCGTATTGCGACGGGTGCCAGGCATGCATCCCCGTGCGCGTGGTGGCGGAAGCATTCGCGCCCACGCGCGGCCAGCGCCGCGCATGGGCCCGGCACAGCGACCTGCGCACGGGCGTGGCCACCCTGTCGTTCTCGGACGAGCATTACGCGCTGTACCTGCGCTACCAGAGCACGCGCCATGCCGGTGGCGGCATGGACCAGGACAGCCGCGACCAGTATGCGCAATTCCTGCTGCAGAGCCGCGTCAACACGCGGCTGGTGGAATTCCGCGACCCGGATGGCGTGCTCCGCATGGTATCGATCATCGACGTGCTGTCCGACGGCCTGTCTTCCGTGTACACGTTCTTCGATCCGGACGTGCCGGGCGCATCGTTCGGCACCTACAACGTGATGTGGCAGATCCAGCAGGCGCGCGAGCTGGGCCTGCCCTATGTCTACCTGGGCTACTGGATCGAGGAAAGCCCGAAAATGAGCTACAAGATCAAGTTCCAGCCACTGGAGGCGCGCCGCAAGGGCGTATGGGCCGTCATGCCGCGGGTGGAGGACGGAACGCAGTAGCAGGCGGGCAAGGTAGAATATCGGGCATTGCGCTTTTATTGCGTCTTCGACCCATCCCGCTGTTTTCCTCGCCCCCTCCATGTCCGACAAATTCCTGTATTCCCTCGCGCGTCCGGCGCTGTTCTCGATGGACGCCGAATCCGCCCACCATTTCACCCTCGACAACCTGAAACGCCTGGCGAAACTCGGCCTGCTGCGCACGATCGTACGGGCGCCGAAACCGGACCCGCGTACCGTGATGGGCGTGCAGTTCAGGAACCCTGTCGGCCTCGCCGCCGGCCTGGACAAGGATGGCGCCTACATCGATGCGCTGGCCGACCTGGGCTTCGGCTCGATCGAAGTGGGCACCGTGACCCCGCGCGCCCAGCCCGGCAACCCGAAGCCGCGCATGTTCCGCGTGCCCGCCGCGCACGGCATCATCAACCGCATGGGCTTCAACAACGGCGGCGTGGATGCGTTCGTCGCCAACGTGCAGTCGTCGCGCTTCTACCAGCAAGGTGAAGGCGTGCTGGGCCTGAACATCGGCAAGAACGCCGACACGCCGATCGAGCGCGCGGCCGACGACTACCTGCACTGCCTGCAGAAGGTCTATCCCTACGCCAGCTACGTGACCGTGAACATCTCGTCGCCGAACACGAAGAACCTGCGCCAGCTGCAGGGCGGCTCCGAACTCGACGGCCTGCTGGGGCAACTGAAGGATGCCCAGCAGCGCCTGGCGGACCAGCACAAGCGCTATGTGCCGCTGGCGCTGAAGATCGCCCCCGACATGGACGAGGACCAGGTGAAGAATATCGCCGATGCGCTGGTGCGCCACCGCATCGATGGCGTGATCGCCACGAACACCACGCTGTCGCGCAGCGCCGTCGAAGGCATGCAGCATGGCGCCGAAGCGGGCGGCCTGTCCGGCGCGCCCGTGTTCGAACTGTCGAACCGCGTCATCCGCCTGCTGAAGGCCGAGCTGGGCGACGCCCTGCCGATCATCGGCGTGGGCGGCATCATGCGCGGAAATGATGCAAAGGTTAAGATCGATGCCGGTGCCCAGCTCGTGCAGCTGTACAGCGGCCTGATCTACGCGGGCCCGGCGCTCGTTCGCGATTGCGCGGACGCCATCCGTAAAACCTGACGCAAATTCGAGGAGTTCATGGAAAAAATCAAACTGGGCCGTACCGATGTCGACGTCACGAAGATCTGCCTCGGCACGATGACGTGGGGCCGGCAGAATACGGAAGCCGATGCGCATGGCCAGCTCGACTACGCGATCGAGCGCGGCATCAACTTCATCGACACGGCCGAGATGTACCCGGTGCAGCCGAGCGCCGAAACGCAGGGCCTCACGGAGCGCTACATCGGCACGTGGCTGAAGAAGAGCGGCAGGCGCGACGGCATCGTGCTGGCCACGAAGGCGGCCGGCCCGAACCCGAACATCCACTGGGTGCGCGGCGGCGAGCAGAACTTCGACGAGAAGAACCTGCGCGCCGCGGTCGAGACGAGCCTGCAGCGCCTGCAGACGGACTACATCGACCTGTACCAGCTGCACTGGCCGAGCCGCAACGTGCCCATCTTCGGCAACAACGCCTTCGATCCGGCCGCCGAACGCCCTTGCGTGGCGATCGAGGACACGCTGGCCGCGTTGGGCAAGCTAGTCGACGAAGGCAAGATCCGCCATATCGGCGTGTCGAACGAATCGAGCTGGGGCGTGTCGGAATTCATCAAGCAGTCCGAAACGAAGGGCCTGCCGCGCATCGCCACGATCCAGAACCTGTACAACCTGACCGCGCGCCACTACGAGACGAGCTTCCTGGACGAGACGTGCTTCCGCGAAGACGTGACGCTGCTGGCCTACAGCCCGCTGGCGTTCGGCCAGCTGACGGCGAAGTACCACGACGACCCGAAGGCGCACGGCCGCCTGACGATCTTCCCGCCGACGTGGAGCCCGCGCTACCTGCGTCCCGCCGTGCTGGAGGCCGTGGCGCAGTACACGAAGCTCGCGCGCGACAATGGCCTCACGCCCACGCAGCTGGCGCTGGCCTGGTGCTACTCGCGCTGGTTCGTGGGCTCCACCATCATCGGCGCCACCACGCTGGCGCAGCTGCAGGAAAACATCGACGCCTACGCCGTGAAGCTGCCGCAGCACGTGCTGGAAGCGGTCGATGCGATCCATGCCAGCCTGCCCAACCCGGGGCAGTAGCCGAGGGCGTAAGCCTGGTTCCATCCACCCGCAACTGCCGGGGTCAGACCCGGCGGGGCTTTGCCGGGGTTTCAAGGAGCACTGCTCCTTGCCGGCAAAGCGGTGTTGGCATGCAGGCCAACACTCTTCCTGACCCCAGGGCCTGCCTTGGGGTGGAAGCAGGCCCGCGGCTCACTGCCTATATGCACCCCGCGCATAAGCAAACCCCTACTCCGTCGTTCGTGCCGTGCGGTCGACCAGCTAACATAGCGCGGTCAATCAACTCACCACCATCACGATGAGCACACGCTACAGGCATTCCCCCTTCGTCCTCACCCTGATCGCAGCCGCTGCGGCCACCGTCACCGTTCCCGCCGGCGCGCAGCAACAGCCGCAAGCCCCCGCCGAAGAACTGCAGACCGTCGTGGTCACCGGCACGTACGCGAAGAACCGGCGCACCACCGATTCCGAATCGCCGATCGACATCATCGGCGCGAAGGAATTGCAGGCCACGGGGTCGACCGAGCTGGCCACCGTGCTGTCACGCCTGCTGCCATCGATGAACTTCCCGCGCCCGTCCGGTGCCGATGCATCGGACGCGGTGCGTCCCGCGCAGCTGCGCGGCCTGGCGCCCGACCAGGTGCTGGTGCTGGTGAACGGCAAGCGCCGCCATGCTTCGGCCGTGGTCAACGTCAACGGCACGGCGGGCCGCGGCTCGGCGCCCGTGGACCTGAACGCGATCCCGCTGGCCGCGATCGATCACATCGAGGTGCTGCGCGACGGCGCCTCGGCGCAATACGGTTCGGATGCGATCGCCGGCGTCGTCAACATCATCCTCAAGAAAGGACCGACCGGCGGCGACGTTGAAATCGGCACCGGCTGGTATGGCGAAGGCGACGGCGAGCAGGTATCGCTGAAGGCATCGGCCGGCTTCGCGCTGGGCGACAAGGGCTGGCTGCGCCTCGCTGCCGAGGGCGCGGACCGCAATCCCACCAACCGCGCGGGGGCCGACAGCCGCAACCGGCTCGAGCCGCTGTACGGCCAGGTCACGCAGCGCTACGGCGATTCGGAAACGAAGCCGCGCAATGTGTTCTTCAACACGCAATACCAGCTGGGCGAGAACACCGACTTCTATGCGTTCGGCCAGTACGGCGAGCGTGACAGCGAGGCGGCCGCCACGTGGCGCACCGCCCTCGTCACGGTGCAGGACCCCGCCGTGAACGGCGTGCTGCCGCCGGTGCGCTACGTGCAGCGTACGCCGCTGTTCGCACAAGGCTTCCTGCCGCTGCAGAACAGCACGTCGACCGATTCGTCGATCGTGGCCGGCGTGCGCGGCGACATCGGCGAATGGCGCTGGGATGCCAGCGTGGACTGGGGACGCAACAGCTTCTGGCTCGACATCGACAATACCGTCAACCAGGACCTGGGCGTGGCCAGCCCGACCCACTTCCACCTCGGCAAGCTGACGAACACGCAATCCGTCGCCAACTTCGACCTTGCGCGTGAAATCCCGGTGGCGGCGTTCTCCGGCCCGCTGACGGTGGCAACCGGCCTGGAAATCCGCCACGAGGAATACGAGATCGACGCGGGCGATGCCGCGTCGTACACCGGGTCGGGTGCGCAGGGCTTCTCGGGCTTCCGCCCCGTCAACGCGGGCAAGAACAGCCGCAGCAACCAGTCCGCCTACGTGAACCTGGAGGCGCAGGTGACGCCGAAGCTGTCCGGCGCGCTGGCCGCCCGGTACGAGCACTACACGGACTTCGGCAGCACCACGTCGGCCAAGGCCTCGGCGCGCTATGCGTTCAACGACCAGCTGTCGGTGCGCGGCACGGCGTCGACCGGTTTCCGCGCGCCGTCGCTGGCGCAGCAGTTCTACACGATCACCACCACCAACTTCGCTGTCGTCAACGGCGAGAACAGGCCGATCGAAACGGGCACGTTCGCCGTCGGCAGCGCCGCCGCGCAGGCGCTGGGCGCCACGCAGCTGAAGGCCGAGAAGGCCCGCAACTACGGCATTGGCGTGCAATGGGCGCCTACGCGCAACTTCAACACCACCGTGGACGTATACCGCATCTTCGTCGACGACCGCATCGCGCTGTCGGCCAACATGACACTGTCGCCGGCCCTGCGCAATACGCTGGCCGCCCAGGGCGTGCAGGTGGGCGCGGGCCGCTATTTCACCAACGCGATCGACACGAAGACCACCGGCGTGGATATCGTCAGCACCTACCGCTGGAACCTGGCCAACCGCGATCGCGTGGACTTTACCGCCGCCTACAACCACAACAAGACGACCGTGGAAAACGTGGCGGCCAACCCGGCGATCCTCAGCCAGAACAACCTGCTGCTCATCGACCGCCAGACCGTGCTGCGCAACACGGTGGGCTCGCCGAAGGACAAGTTCAGCCTCGGTGCCGACTACACGGCGCAGGCGTGGAGCGCCCGGGCGCTGGCCACGCAATACGGCGAGTTCACCGTCCCGCAGAACAACGCGTCGAACGACCAGACCTATGGAAGACAATGGGTACTCGACGTTTCCGCCACCGTGCGGCTGGCCGACAACTGGCGCGTGACCGCCGGCATCGACAACCTGGCCGACAGCTATCCCGACAGGACCACCACCGTGGCCAACCTGAACACGAACGGCATCTATCCGTACTCGAACTTCTCGCCGGCCGGATTCAATGGGCGGTTCTTCTATGCGAAGGTGGGGTATAGCTGGTAAGCGCCTGTCCCCTCAACGAAAAATCCCGCTTGCAAGCGGGATTTTTTTATCGCGACAAAGTTGGCGCAAAAAAAATCCCGGCCTGCGCCGGGATCAACTGCTGTACTTTCCCATGAAGCCCACCATCACGCCGCCTCGCTGCCCAGCAGCGCCAGCTCGATATCGCCCCGCTTCAACTCGGGCGCGAACTGCGTGATGAATTCATACGCATACTGCCGCAGGTAAGCGCCGCGCCGCACGGCGAGGCGCGTGGTATTGGAGGCGAACAGGTGCGATGCCTCGATCGCGCGCAGGCCCTTGTCGCGGCCGTGGTCGAACGCCATCGATGCCACGATGCCCACGCCCAGGCCCAGCGCCACGTACTGCTTGATCACGTCCGAATCCATCGCGGTCAGCACGATGTCCGGCCGCACGCCGGCCTTGTCGAACGCATCGTCGATGTGGCCGCGGCCCGTGAAGCCCACGTCGTACGTGATCAGCGAGAACTCGGCCAGGTCTTCCAGCCGCACCGGCGTGCGCGTCAGCAGCGGGTGGTCGTCGGGCACGACGACCAGGTGGCTCCAGCGGTAGCACGGGAACGACACCAGGTCCGGGAACTGCGACAGGCCCTCGGTAGCGATACCGATATCGGCCTTGCCGGACAGCACCCACTCTGCGATATGCTCCGGCGCGCTCTGCTGCAGCGCGATACGCACGTCGGGGAACGCGGTGCGGAAGTGCGACACGGCGCGCGGCAGCGCATAGCGCGCCTGCGTGTGCGTGGCCGCCACCTTCAGCGTGCCGGTGCTCTGGCCCTTGTATTCCATGCTGGCATGCTGCAGGTTCTCGGCCTCGATCAGCAGGCGGTCGATGATCTTCAGGATGCCCTTGCCAGGGTCGGTCAGGCCCGTGAGCCGCTTGCCGTTGCGCTCGAAGATGACGACGCCCAGCTCGTCCTCGAGTTCGCGGATCTGGCGGCTCACGCCCGGCTGCGATGTGAACAGCGCATTGGCCACTTCGGTCAGGTTGTAGTTGCGGCGGGCCGCCTCGCGGATGGACCGCAGCTGCTGGAAGTTCATATGGAAGCTCCTTCATCGACGAATACGCGCAGGCGTTTCGGCCTCACCACGAGGGTCTCGCCCTCTTTCAGTTCCAGGTTGCGGAACCGCTCATTGGAAATCGTTGCCTCGATCAGCTGCGCATTGTCGGTGCGCTCGAGGTCCAGCTGGGCCAGCGGGCCGATCGCATGCGCGCGGCGCAGCTTGACGACGATGCCTTCCGCGCCGCTGACATAACGGTCCACTTCCATTTCGTGCGGCCGCACGTAGGCGGTGCCCTTCGCGTCGCGCACGTGGGTGTGGTCCGGCACGTCGAGTTGCGCGCCTTCGCTGGCCAGCACGCCTTCATGCACGCGGCCATGGAAGACGTTGACGTTACCGAGGAAGCCATACACGAATGGCGAGGCCGGGTGGTTGTACACCTGGTCCGGCGTGCCGATCTGCTCGACGGTGCCCTTGTTCATCAACACCACCTGGTCGGCCACTTCGAGGGCTTCTTCCTGGTCGTGCGTGACGAAGATGGACGACACGTGCAGGTCGTCGTGCAGGCGGCGCAGCCAGCGCCGCAGTTCCTTGCGGACCTTCGCGTCCAGCGCGCCGAACGGTTCGTCCAGCAGCAGCACGCGCGGCTCCACGGCCAAGGCGCGGGCCAGCGCGATCCGCTGGCGCTGGCCGCCGGAGAGCTGCGGCGGATAACGGTCGGCCAGCCAGTCCAGCTGCACCAGTTCCAGAAGATCTTTCACCTTCCTGCGGATCTGGTCTTCGGAAGGACGCTCGGCGCGCGGCTTGACGCGCAGGCCGAACGCCACGTTCTCGAACACGGTCATGTGCTTGAACAGCGCATAGTGCTGGAACACGAAGCCGACCTGGCGTTCGCGCACGTGGCGGTCGGACGCATCCTGGCCATCGAGCAGCACCTGGCCGGAATCCGGGTGTTCCAGGCCGGCGATGCAGCGCAGCAGCGTGGTCTTGCCGCAGCCCGAAGGGCCCAGCAGCGCGGTCAGTTCGCCGGCCGGGAAATCCAGCGACACGTTGTTCAGCGCAACGAAGTCGCCGAAGCGCTTGTTGATGTTCTTGACTGCGATCGTCATGTCTTGCTCCAGCTTTTATTGACCATTAATTGTTGTCGTCGGCATTGCGCGATTCATGCAGGCGCCACTCGATGAAGGATTTCAGCGCCAGCGTCACCAGCGCCAGCAGGGCCAGCAGGGAGGCGACGGCGAAGGCCGCGACGAAGTTGTATTCGTTGTAGAGGATCTCCACCTGCAGCGGCATCGTGTTGGTTTCGCCGCGGATGTGGCCCGACACGACGGACACCGCGCCGAACTCGCCCATTGCGCGGGCGTTACACAAGATCACGCCATACAGCAGGCCCCACTTGATGTTGGGAAGCGTCACGCGGAAGAACGTCTGCCAGCCGGAGGCGCCCAGCACCACGGCCGCCTCCTCTTCCTCGCTGCCCTGTGCCTGCATCAGCGGGATCAGCTCGCGCGCCACGAACGGGAACGTGATGAAGATGGTCGCGATGACGATGCCGGGCACGGCAAACAAAATCTTGATGTCGTGCTCGGCCAGCCACGGACCGAACCAGCCTTGCGCGCCGAACAGCAGCACATAGATCAGGCCGGAAATCACCGGCGACACGGAAAACGGCAGGTCGATCAGCGTGAGCAGCAGGCTCTTGCCGCGGAACTCGAACTTGGCGATCGCCCACGATGCGGCCACGCCGAACACCAGGTTCAGCGGCACTGCGATGGCCGCCGTGATCAGCGTGAGCTTGATGGCGGCGATCGCATCGTCCTCGCGGATGGCTTCGAGATAGACGTCGAGCCCCTTTTTCAGCGCCTCGACGAACACGGCGATCAGCGGCACGAACAGGAACAGCGTCAGGAACGCCAGCGCCACGGTCACGAGCGCATAACGCACCCAGCGCGGTTCCAGCACTTCGGATACGGACGGCAGTTCGCCGCGCTGCGAAGCTCCACTCATTTCAATGCTCCACTCATATTATTTTCCAGACTTTCCGCGGGCCCAGGCCTGCAGCAGGTTGATACCCAACAGCATGATGAACGACGTGATCAGCATGACGACGGCGATCGCCGTGGCCCCCGCGTAATCGTATTGTTCCAGCTTGGTGATGATGAACAGCGGCGTGATCTCGGAGACCATCGGCATGTTCCCGGCGATGAAGATCACGGAACCGTATTCGCCCGTGGCGCGTGCGAACGCCAGCGCGAAGCCGGTCATCAGCGACGGCAGCACGGTCGGGAACACCACCTTGGTGAACGCCTGCCACGACGACGCGCCCAGCGAAGCGGCGGCTTCCTCGATTTCGCGCTCGGCATCTTCCAGCACCGGCTGGACCGTGCGCACCACGAACGGCAGGCCGATGAAGGTCAGTGCCAGCACCACGCCGAGCGGCGTGAACGCGACCTTGATGCCCAGCGTGCCTTCGACGAATTGGCCGATCCAGCCATTCGACGAATACAGCGCCGTCAGCGTGATGCCGGCCACCGCGGTGGGCAGCGCGAACGGCAGGTCGACCAGCGCATCGATGAAGCGCTTGCCGGGAAAACGGTAGCGCACCAGCACCCACGCCACGATGAAGCCGAAGACGGCATTGATCGCGGCGCCGATCAGCGAAGCACCGAACGTGAGCCGGTAGGAAGCCATCACGCGCTCGGACGTGACGGCTTGCCAGAAGCCCTCCCACGTCATCGTGAAGGTTTTCAGGAACAGTGCCGACAGCGGGATCAGCACGATCAGCGTCAGGTAGAAGATCGTGAAGCCCAGCGAAAGCTTAAAGCCCGGCATCACCCGGTACGGCGCCCGCTTCCTTGCTTCGAACGGCACCGGTTGCGTTACCGGCAGTACTGCAGACATGGTGGCCTCTTATTACAATTTCGGATAATGAGGCCGAAGTCTCGCATCTGGGCGTTATAAACCAAACTAACCTTTTGTCATTTGCTTAGATGCAGGAACTGATATGACGCAACCATGCGGGCTGCCAGCCAGTTTCTCCGGGAAATGTTTCCTAGAACCGGGGGCGCAGCAGGGGTTTCGAGGAGCATGCTCCTCGCCTGCGTAGCGGAGAAGGCTCTGCCTTCTCCTCCCCTGACCCCAAGTTCAGGAAATGTTTCCTAGATTTAGGGTCTGACCCCGGTTTCAGGCAACAAAAAACCCGGGCGGACCCGGGTTTGTCGTGATGCGGTGCCGCTTACTTGTTCGGCTGCGGCGTCAGGCGCAGGTACGGTTTCGGGGCGGTGAAGCCTTTCGGGTACTTCTGCTTGATCACTTCCGGATCCTGCACGGTCAGCGGAATGATCACGTCGTCGCCATCCTTCCAGTTGCCCGGGGTGGCCACGGTGTGCTTGTCGGTCAGTTGCAGGGCGTCGATGACGCGCAGGATTTCGTCGAAATTGCGGCCCGTGCTCATCGGGTACGTGAGTTGCAGGCGGATCTTCTTGGCCGGGTCGATGAGAAACACCGAGCGCACGGTGGCGGTGGCCGATTGTTCCGGGTGGATCATGTCGTACAGCGTGGCCACTTTCTTGTCGGCGTCGGCGATGATCGGGAAGCCCACGACGGTCTTCTGCGTTTCCTCGATATCCTTGATCCATTCCTTGTGCGCATCGGCCGGGTCGACGGACAGGGCGATCGCCTTCACGTTGCGCTGGTCGAATTCGGGCTTGAGCTTCGCGGTCAGGCCCAGTTCCGTGGTGCAGACGGGCGTGAAGTCGGCCGGGTGCGAGAACAGCACGACCCAGGAATCGCCCGCCCAGTCATGGAACTTGATGCGGCCAATCGAGGAATCCTGCTCGAAGTCAGGTGCGGTATCGCCAAGGCGTAGCGTCATGGAGTTCTCCAGTAATAGACAAAGATCAATATTGTAGTGGTTTCATATTCTGCGCCCGATCCGCCAGCAATTGCAACTGCTGCTGGCCGAACAGCCAGTCGCGCAGGTTGGATTCGGCATTGATGTGGCCCAGGGCCCCGGCGTCGATGAAGGTGCTGTTCCAGCGCTGCGCCCATTGCCGCGCGCGCTCGATCGGCATCCACGGATCGTTCGTGCTGCCGATCATGATGGAAGGGATGGACAGCGGTTCATGCGGCAGCAGCGCAGCCACGCCGAACTTGTCCGGATCGGCCGGGCCTACCAGCAGCAGGCCGGCCACCCCCGCCGGATCGGCGGCCACGCTGTGCACCGATGCCAGGCAACCGAAGCTGTGGGCGACGATCAGCACGGGGCGCGTATCGCGCCGGCGCATTTCGTCGACCCGCGCGCTCCATACCGGCAGGACCGGATCGCTCCAGTTATCCTGCCGCACCCGCTCGAAGGCGGGATACAGGCGCTGCCAGCGGCTTTGCCAGTGCTCCGGACCGCTGTCGTGCAAGCCCGGCGCCACGAGCACGCGGAATCGCGAAACATTGCCAGCCATGCGCCCTCTCCTTCCCCAGGCCGGGCCGGTTATTTCTGGTAGATCTGGTCGAACACGCCGCCATCGGCAAAGTGCGTTTTTTGCGCCTTGGCCCAGTCACCCGACACATCGGCAATGGTGAACAGCTTGATGGCCGGGAACTGCGCCGCGTATTTCCTGGCTTCCTTTTCCACCGTCGGGCGATAGTAGTTCTTGGCGATCAGCTCCTGTGCCGCATCGGTGTACAGGAAATTCAGGTACGCCTCGGCCACCTTGCGGGTGCCGCGCTTGTCGACGACCTTGTCGACGACGGCCACCGGCGGTTCGGCCAGGATCGACACGGACGGCGCCACTATCTCGAACTTGTCCGGTCCCAGTTCCTTGATGGCCAGCAGCGCTTCGTTTTCCCAGGCGATCAGCACGTCGCCGATACCGCGCTCGACGAAGGTGGTGGTGGCGCCACGGGCGCCGGAATCGAGTACCGGCACGTTCTTGTAGAACTTCTTCAGGTAGTCGCGCGCGGTGGCATCGGTGCCGCCCGGCTGGCGCAGCGCGTAGCCGTAGGCCGCCAGGTGGTTCCAGCGCGCGCCGCCGGAGGTTTTCGGATTCGGCGTGATCACGGCGACACCCGGCTTGACCAGGTCGCCCCAGTCCTTGATGCCCTTCGGATTGCCCTTGCGGACCAGGAACACGATGGTCGAGCTGTAGGGCGTGGAATTCTTGGCCAGGCGCTTCTGCCAGGCCTTGTCGACGATGCCTTTTTCCGCGATCGCGTCGATGTCGTAGGCGAGGGCCAGCGTGACGATGTCCGCCTGCAGGCCGTCGATCACGGAGCGGCCCTGCTTGCCCGAGCCGCCGTGCGATTGCTTGACTTTCACGTTGTCGCCCGTTTTTGCCTTCCATTCCTTGGCGAAGGCGGCGTTGACGTCCTGGTACAGCTCACGCGTCGGATCGTACGATACGTTCAGCAGCGTGATGTCGGCCGCGTGTGCGGTCAGCGATACGGCGAGGGTCGTAACAACTGCGGCGGCCAGCGTGGAAAGTTTTTTGGACAGCATCTGATTCCCCTTTTTGTTGGAGGTTGCAGGTTAGCTGCTGAGCTTATAAATGAGAACGAAGTTTTCGTCCATTCCTTATGCATAAAACTTATAACGCCGCCCCGATCACCAGAACCGGTTGAACAGCACGACACCCCACGTGGCTGCGGCCAGCAGGCAGGCCATCAGCACGGCGGCGCTGCCCAGGTCCTTGGCATTCTTGGACAGCGGATGGCGCTCCAGCGAAACGCGGTCGACCACGGCTTCGATGGCCGAATTGACCAGCTCCACCATCAGCACGATGACAAGCACGCCGATCAGCGCGAGTTTCTGGAAAGCGGACACCGGCAGCAGCAGCGCGACGGTGGCGGCGAAGGTAAAGACAACCAGCTCCTGCCGGAATGCAAATTCGTTGCGCCAGGCGGTTTTCAAGCCGTCGAACGAGTAGGACAGGGCGGACAGGATGCGCTTCAAGCCATTCTTGCTCTTGAATTCGCTGATGGGTTCGGCCATGGAAATGATCTGGAAAGTAAGTGCGCCATTATAGCGATCCGGCATGGTCATGATACGCGTCCAATTTCCCATTATTTTCACATCATGGTATAAATAACCGGACACATACTGCACCGCACCAACCACATCATGAAAATCGAATCCGTTCCAGAACAAAAAACGACCATTCAGGTCATCGAACGCATGGTGGGCCTGCTCGATGCGCTGGCGAAGTACCCGGACCCGGTAAGCCTGAAGGAATTATCGAAGGTTTCGGGGCTGCACCCGTCGACGGCGCACCGCATCCTGAACGACCTGGTACTGACGCGCTTCGTCGACCGTATCGAGCCGGGCACATATCGCCTTGGCATGCGCCTGCTGGAATTGGGCAATGTCGTCAAGAGCCGGCTCTCGGTACGGGAAGCGGCGCTGGACTTCATGCGCGCACTGCACAAGAAAACCCAGCAGACCATCAACCTGTCGGTGCGCCAGGGCGACGAGATCGTTTATATCGACCGCGCGTTCTCCGAGCGCTCCGGCATGCAGGTGGTGCGCGCGATCGGCGGCCGCGGGCCGCTGCACCTGACATCGACGGGCAAGCTGTTCCTGTCCGTGGATGAACCGAAGGCGATCCGCGCCTATGCCACGCGCACCGGGCTGGCGGGGCACAACAAGAATTCGATCACGGACCTGTCGAAGCTCGAACGCGAGCTGTCGCTGGTGCGCTCGCGCGGCTATGCGCGGGACAACGAGGAACTGGAACTGGGCGTACGCTGCATGGCCGCCGGCATTCGCGACGACAGCGGCAAGCTGGTGGCGGGCCTGTCGATCTCGGCGCCGGCCGACCGCCTGCAGGATGACTGGCTGGAAGACCTGGTCAATACCGCCAACCAGATCTCCGCCACGCTGGGTTACATGCCGGCCGCGGAGTGAGTCATCGCGGCGGCGCCGGCACTGAGCGCGCTGCCGGTACCCATGGCCGTACCGATGGTGGTGCCGCTGCCGACGGTTTCGGCGAACGGCGCCGGCCGCAAGGCCGTCAGCCACTTCTTCATGCGCATCGCATCGGCCACGCGCGCCGCGGTGCCCTTTGCATCGAGCAGCACCATGATCACGGAGCGCCCTTCGATCACGGCCTGCATCATCACGCAGCGGCCCGCTTCGTTGATGAAGCCCGTCTTCTGCAAGCCGATCTGCCAGCCGGACGTGGGCACCACGAGGCCATTGGTGGTACCGAACTGCACCGGACGGCCATTGCGTTCGATCACGGCCTTGGCATCGGTGGAAAACTCGCGCAGGATCGGGTGTTCATAAGCCGCCATCGCCAGCTTCGCCAGGTCGCGCGCGCTGGCCACGTTCTGTTTCGACAGCCCCGTCGAGTCGGCATAACGCGTGTCGGTCATGCCCAGCGCGCGCGCCTTGGCGTTCATCGCGGACACGAATGCGGGCAAGCCACCCGGGTAGTTGCGGCCCAGCGCCGAAGCGGCCCGGTTTTCCGAACTCATCAAGGCGATGTGCAGCATGTTGCGGCGCGTCAGCCTGTCGCCCACCTTCAGGCGCGAGCTGGAGAACTTGGCGCGGTCGACATCGTCATCGGTGACCGTGAGTTCTTCTTCCATGTCCTGGTTGGCTTCGACGACGACGAGACCCGTCATCATCTTCGTGATCGAGGCGATCGGCAGGGCCACGCCGGCGTTCTTTTCGAACAGCACTTCGGCATTGGCCTGGTCGACCACGAGCGCCACGTTGGACTTCAGGTCGAGCGGGTCGCGCGTGAGGTTCAGGCCGGCCAGGTCGCCCATCGTGGGCCGGGCGGCAACCACGGCAGGCACGGCCGCCGCGGCCACGATGGCGCGCTGGTAGACCACCCTTTTCTTGCCCCGCACGGTCACGACGCGGCGCACGACCTTGCCACGCGGCTCAGCCACGGCCTTGCGGCGCACGCCTGCTTTCTTGACCACCTTCTTCTTGGCGGAAACCTTTTTTACAGCAACCTTCTTGGCACCGTTCGCTGCCTGCACGGTCGTCACCGGCAAGGAGATGCACAAGGCGGAAATCAAGGCGGCTACGATCACTTTGTACATACGATATCCCCGGTCAGCAGCTGTACGTCATTGGTACGATACGTTGCAGTGTAGCAAAACACTGATCGCGCACAATCGAATTTCACATTGTCGAGCACAAAATTCCACCGAATCGATAGCGCAATCAACAACCCTGACGCAACGCTGCAACGAAAAATTATCGGTCAATAAATTCTGTCATGAAGGTGGCAAAACCGGCGACGGGCTCGCGCTCGGTAACCAGCGAATTCTCGATCCTTGACGGATCGGCAACGCCGAGCGCCATTCCGCACACCACCATTTCATTGTCGGGCAATGCCAGCCGTTGCGCAATGATTGCATGGAATTGTGTAAAGGCCGCCTGCGGACAGGTATCGAGGCCGCGTGCCCGTGCGGCCACCATCACATTCTGCAGGAACATGCCGTAGTCGAGCCACGACCCCTGTTCCATGCTCCGGTCGATCGTGAAGATCATCCCGACCGGCGCATCGAAAAAGTTGAAATTGCGGGCATGCTGGGCGGCCATGCCTTCCTTGTTGTCGCGCGTGAGCCCCAGCAGCGAGTACAGATCCCACCCAACTTTACGACGACGGTCGATATAGGGCGATTTCCATTCGCGCGGGTAATACGCATATTCTTCCTGGTGCCGGCGATTCAGTTCCGGGTCGCGATAGGCCGCCGTGATGCTGGCGCACAGCGCGTCGCGCGCGGCGCCCGTCAGCACATAGGCCTTCCACGGCTGCGTATTGGTGCCGGACGGCGCCCGGCTGGCCACCTCGAGGATCGCGGCGATGTCTTCGCGCGCCACCGGTGTCGGAAGAAAGGCGCGGATCGACCGGCGCGACGTGATGGCGGCATCGACCGCCTGCTGTGCGGGAGTAGAAATCATCGCTATTCCTGTTATTTCTTGACCACGAAGAATACGCCGGCCACGGCCAGCGCCATGCCCGCCACGCCGAGCGGACTGAATGCTTCGCCGAACATCAGCCAGGCCATCAGCGCGGTCGTCGGCGGTGTCAGGTAAAGCAGGCTTGTTACACGTGTCGCATCGCTGCGGCGGATCAGCGCGAACAGCAGGAAGATGGCACCGATCGACAACCCGAACACGGACCATGCCAGCGCGCCGCCGAAACGCGGCGTCCATTCGACCGCCGCGAACGCGGGCGTCAATCCTTCGAACACCACGGCAAAGGGCAGCGTTGCAACGAAGCACGCGGAAAACTGGATCGCCGTCCCGGTGCGCAAATCGAATTGCGGACAATTGCGCTTCTGGTACAAGGTACCCGCCGTAATCGACAGCAGCGCGCCCAGGCACAGGGCGATCGCTTGCCAGGACAGGCCCGTCAGCGTGATCTTCGCATACACGACCAGCGCCACGCCGGCCAGCCCGAAAACCAGTCCCAGCCATTGGCGCGGCGTGACGCGCTCGCCGATCAGCGGCGCTGCGAAAGCGGTCAGGATGGGTTGCATGCCGACGATCAGCGCCGACAGCCCGGCAGGCATGCCCAGCTTGATCGCGCACCACACACCGGCCAGGTAGCCGCCATGCAGCAGCAGGCCGGCCACGGCGATATGCCCGGCCTTTCCTTTCGGCCACGGCGCCTTCAGCAGCCAGACCAGTGGCGCCAGCACGGCCATCGCGCAGGCATAGCGCAGCAGCAGGAACGTCAGCGGCGGCGCATACGGCAGGCCGAATTTGGCCACGATGAATCCCGTGCTCCACAGGAAAACGAAAAACAGGGGAACCGGCGAGGCAAGCGAGGACATCTCTTTAGTCTAACACGGCAGGGTTGACTGGACCGTGCTGTTGCCAGTGCCGATGCGCGCCTTTGTGCAATGCACAAATTTTTGACTCGTTGCCGCGTTGCCATGAAGCGAATGCAATGCGCTCAGGTGTAATGCATCAGTTTTGCTTCTGTCAAATGCCGCGAGAAGCGACAGCCATAGCTTTGCTGCAATGCACAAACCTCGTTGTGCTTCGGTATTGTCAAACGTGGCTGATCCGTTCTCGGTGCATGCACAATTTGACGTTATTCCGTTATTGCAAAATGTGACTGGACTGTTCCTCGTGGCAATAAATAAAAGACGCTTGAGCTCGATGTTGTCCAACGTGACTGCCCCGTTCTTTGGTGCAATGCACAAATTTCGCTTGACTTAATTTTGCGCAGCCGTAAAATTGGGCATGTTGCGTTGCACAATAGCTGTCATAGACCACAGCAAGCTTTCATCAACGATATTCCATTTCTGGAGAGCCACATGTTTTCGATTCCTGAGCAATTTTCCAATGCGACCAAGGCGAGCTTCGAAAGCCAATTCGCGATTTTCTCCACCCTGACGAACAAGGCGTTCGAAGGCGTTGAGAAGCTCGTCGACCTGAACCTGACGGCTGCCAAAGCTTCGCTGGAAGATACCTCCGCCACCGCGAAGCAACTGCTGGCTGCCAAGGATCCGCAAGAATTCTTCTCGCTGAGCGCTTCGCGTGCCCAGCCGAACGCCGAAAAAGCCATCGCTTACAGCCGTAACCTGGCATCGATCGCATCGGGTACCGCCGCCGAGTTCTCTAAGGCCGCCGAAGCACAGATCCTGGAAACCAACCGCAAGGTCGTCGCGCTGGTTGACGAAGTGAGCAAGAACGCCCCGGCCGGCACCGAAAACGCCGTGGCCCTGTTCAAGTCCGCACTGGGCAGCGCCAACGCCGGCTACGAGCAGATCACCCGTACCGCCAAGCAAGCCGCTGAAACCTACGAAGCCAACGTGAACGCCGCCGTGAACCAGTTCACGTCCGCCGTCAAATCCGCACCGGCCGCCAACGCCGCCGCGGCTGCCGCGTAATATCTGCGCCGGCCGCGCCGGCGCACTGAAAGCATCGCTGTCCCAGGTCTCCTCGGCATCCGTGGATCCTCTCAGCGGATGTCCTTCGCATGCCCCGGCTGGTTCGGGGCTTTTTTTCGCTCCTCTTCTATACAGTTTATCCAAAATAAGATAATCTGTTTAGAAATTGACTTGAGATGCCACTTGCGAGGACATGATGACCGACATGAAGCTGCCAACTTACGATGACGTCGTTGCCGCCGCTGGCCGTATTGCCGGGCATGCCCACCGCACGCCTGTGCTGACATCGCGCACCGCCAACGAACAGCTGGGGGCCGAGCTGTATTTCAAGGCCGAAAACTACCAGAGGATGGGGGCATTCAAGTTTCGTGGCGGCTTCAATGCGCTGGCGAAATTCGACGCGGCACAGCGCGAGGCCGGCGTCGTCGCGTTCTCGTCGGGTAACCACGCGCAGGCGATCGCCCTGTCGGCGAAGTTGCTGGGCATTCCAGCCACGATCGTGATGCCGCTCGATGCCCCGGCGGCCAAGGTGGCCGCAACGCGCGGATACGGCGCCACGGTCGTTACCTATGACCGCTATACCGAGGACCGCGAACAGATCGGCCGCGACCTGGCGGCAAAGCATGGCCTGACGCTGATTCCGCCCTACGACCATGCCGATGTGATCGCCGGCCAGGGCACGGCGGCAAACGAACTGTTCGAGGAAGTGGGCGAGCTGGACTACCTGTTCGTGCCGCTCGGCGGCGGCGGGCTGCTGTCCGGCACGGCGCTGGCGACGCGGGCGCTGTCGCCCCGCTGCAAGCTGTTCGGCGTTGAGCCGGAAGCCGGCAACGACGGCCAGCAATCGTTCCGCGGCGGCGCCATCGTCCACATCGACACGCCGAAGACCATCGCCGACGGCGCGCAGACCCAGCACCTGGGCAACCTGACCTTCCCGATCATCCAGCGCCACGTGGACGACATTCTCACGGTAACCGACGCCCAGCTGGTCGACGAGATGCGCTTCCTGGCCAGCCGCATGAAGATGATCGTCGAACCCACCGGCTGCCTCGGCCTCGCCGCCGCCCGCGCATTCGGCGACGCACTGCATGGCAAGAAGGTGGGCATCATCATCAGCGGCGGCAACGTCGACCTGCCCCGCTTCGCCGAATTGCTGGCCTAAAAAACTGGGGACGTACCCCTGTTTAGAGGCAATTTCTGAACTTGCAGACAGGCCGGCTCGCGTATAAGCCGATTGTTTCCTGAAAACAGGGGTACGTCCCCAGTTTTTCCAGGGGGCAGCGATTATTCGCCGAGGTAGGCGGCTTTTACGCGCGGGTCGTGCAGCATGTCGTCCGCATTGCCCGTCATGGTGATCGCGCCGGAATCCATCACGTAGCCGCGATTGGCGGCCTGCAGCGCCAGCTTGGCGTTCTGCTCCACCAGCAGGATCGTGATGCCCTGCTTCGACACATCGCGGATCACCTCGAAGATCTTGTCGACCATGATCGGCGACAGCCCCATCGACGGCTCGTCCAGCAGCAGCAGGTGCGGATGGCACATCAGTGCGCGCGCCATGGCCAGCATCTGCTGTTCGCCGCCGGACAGCGTGCCGGCCAGCTGCGCCGAGCGTTCCTTCAGCCGGGGGAAGATGTCGAACCACTTGGCGATGTCGGCCTCGATGCCAGCCTTGTCGTTGCGCGTGTAGGCGCCCATCATCAGGTTTTCGTGGATCGTCATGCGCGTGAAGACGCCCCGCCCTTCCGGCACCATCGCCAGCTTTTTCTCCACGAGATGGAAGCTCTGCATGCCCTTCAGCGGCTGGCCCAGGTAGGCGATCGTGCCTTCCACCTTGCAGGCCGGCAGCGTGCCGGTGATGGCCTTGAGCGTCGTGGTCTTGCCGGCGCCGTTGGCGCCGATCAGCGTGACCAGTTCACCCTCGTTGACTTCCAGGTCGATGCCCTTGACGGCCTTGATGCCGCCATAGGCGACGTGAAGGCCGGAGATTTTCAGGACATTTTTTGCGCTATCGACCGCCATCAATGCGACCCTCCCAGATAGGCGTCGATGACGGCCTGGTTGCTTTGGATTTCATGCGGCAGGCCTTCGGCGATCAGCTTGCCGTATTCGAGCACGCTGATGCGGTCGCACAGGCCCATCATCAGCTTCACGTCATGCTCGATCAGCAGCACGGTCTTGCCTTCGGCCTTGATCTTGACGAGCAGTTCGCGCAGCGCCAGTTTTTCGGTGGCGTTCATGCCGGCGGCCGGCTCGTCGAGCGCCAGCAGTTGCGGGTCGGTGGCCAGCGCGCGGGCGATTTCCAGGCGCCGCTGGTCGCCATACGACAGGTATTTCGACGTGCGGCTGGCGAACTGCCCGATGCCCACGAAGTCCAGCAGTTCCTGCGCACGGATGCGGATCGCCTTTTCCTCTTCGCGCGCCGCCTTGTGGCGGAAGACCGCGCCGAACACGCCCTGGTGCGTGCGCACATGGCGCCCCACCATCACGTTTTCCAGTGCCGTCATCTCGCCGAACAGGCGGATGTTCTGGAACGTGCGGGCGATGCCCGCCTTCGCCACCGCGTGCGGCGCCGAGGGCGAATACGGCTTGCCGGCCAGTTCGAAGGTCCCGGTATCGGGCTGGTACAGGCCCGTGATCACGTTGAAGAACGTGGTCTTGCCGGCGCCGTTCGGACCGATCAGGCCATAGATCTGGCCCCGTTTGATGTTGATGCGGACGTCCGTCAGCGCCTGGAGCCCGCCGAACCGTTTATTGACGCCCTGGATGTTCAGGATGACTTCTTCGCTCATCTGTTTTCCTTACGCCGCCACGACGCCGGTCGCCTTGCCCTTGGTATCGGAATCGCCGTCGGGGCGGTCTTCGTGCTTCGGCGAAGGCCACAAGCCCGCCGGGCGCACCAGCATGATCAGCACCAGCGCCAGGCCATACAGCAGCTGGCGCAGCACTTCGGCCTCGATCAGCACCTTGCCGAACAGCTGCATCTGCACCGGTTCGACGACGTGGCGCAGCACTTCCGGCAGCGCCGCCAGCAGCAGCCCGCCCAGCACCACGCCCGGGATGTGGCCGATGCCGCCCAATACCACCATCGCCAGCACGGCGATCGATTCGGTCAGCGAGAACGATTCGGGCGACACAAAGCCCTGGAACGCGGCGAACATGGCGCCGGCCACGCCGCCGAACGAGGCGCCCATCGAAAAGGCCAGCAGCTTCACGTTGCGGGTGTTGATGCCCATGGCCTTGGCGGCGATTTCATCCTCGCGGATCGCCACCCAGGCGCGGCCCAGGCGCGAATGCTGCAGGCGCGCCGTGATGAAGATCGTGGCGATCGTGAGCGCCAGGAACAGGAAATAGTACGCATTGACGGACGGGATCTGCCAGGCACCGATGGACACCATCGCACCGGAGCCCTGCTCGCCCGCCAGGTCCACGCCGAACACCCGGATCGGATCGATCAGGTTGATGCCCTGCGGCCCGTTCGTGAAGTTGACCGGATCGTTCAGGTTGTTCATGAAGATGCGGATGATCTCGCCGAAGCCCAGCGTGACGATGGCCAGGTAGTCGCCGCGCAGCTTCAGCGTGGGCGCGCCCAGGATGGCGCCGAACAGGCCGGCCAGCCCCGCTGCGAACGGCACGATGAACCACACGGACAGGTGGATGCCGTTGGTACGGATCTCCTCGCCGAGGATGGCCACCAGCGTTTCACCGAACGCCGGGTGCAGCATGATGATCGATTCGAGGAGCGCGGCGAATTGTGGCGAGGCCAGCAGGCCCGTCAGGTACGCGCCCACCGCGTAGAACGCGATATAGCCCAGGTCGAGCAGGCCGGCAAAGCCGACCACCACGTTCAGGCCCAGCGCCAGCATGATGTACAGCAGCGCCAGGTCGGCGATGCGCACCCACGAGTTGCCGTAGTTCTGGGCGATGAACGGGAAGATGAGCATGACCGCCAGCAGCAGCGCCATGCTGGTGTAGGCCTTTTTCGGATCGCGCGACGTATCGAAATTGAGCAGTGCCATGTTCGTCTCCTCAGGCGCGATCGGCCACGCGTTCGCCCATGATGCCGGACGGGCGCACCGTCAGCACCAGGATCAGCACGATGAACGCGAAGATGTCCTGGTAATGGCTGCCGAGGAAGCCCCCGGTCAGGTCGCCGATGTAGCCGGCCCCCAGGCTTTCGATGATGCCCAGAACGATCCCGCCGATCATCGCGCCATAGATGTTGCCGATGCCGCCCAGCACCGCGGCGCAGAACGCCTTCAGGCCGGGGATCGTGCCCATCGCGAACTGGATCGACGCATAGTTGGCGCCCCACATCACGCCCGCCACGGCGGCCAGCGCGGCACCGATCGCGAACGTGTAGACGATCACGCGGTTCGAATCGACGCCCATCAGGCCCGCCACGCGCGGGTTCTCGGCCACGGCGCGCATGGCCCGGCCCATCTTGGTTTTTTCGACGAGCAGCACCAGCGCGCACATGGACAATGCGGCCAGGGCCAGCAGCAGGATCTGCGTGATGCTGATGACGGCGCCGCCGATGGCGATCGGGTCGGAAGGCAGCAGTTGCGGGAACGGCAGCGGGTTGCGGCCCCAGATCATCATCGCGAACGTCTGCAGCAGGATCGACATGCCGATCGCGGTGATCAGCGGTGCCAGGCGCGGCGCATTGCGCAGGCGGCGGTAGGCGATGCGTTCGATCAGCACGTTGACGATGATGCAGCCGGGGATGGCGCCCAGGATGGCGATGCCCAGTTGCAGCCAGCCGTTCATCTCGGGGAAATGGGCGCCGAGGAGGCTCAGGATCGTCAGGCCGATCATGGCGCCGATCATCAGCACGTCGCCGTGGGCGAAGTTGATCAGGTTCAGCACGCCGTACACCATCGTGTACCCCAGCGCGACCAGCGCATACATGCTGCCCAGCACCAGCCCGTTGATAATCTGTTGGATGAAGGTGTCCATCGCTCCCCTTGGTTTGCTCGACCTTTTTTGCGGCGGCCGGCGTATCGCCCGCCGCCGCGTAACAAAAACGGCACCCGGAGGATAGCCCCGCAGTGCCGCCGCATGGCGCATCGTTCGCGCCGCTGTCCCTTGCCGCTGTTTGTTTCCGCCATCGTCCCTGTCGGTCACCAGGCGGCCTGCATCCTACTACTTCCGCGCGCCTCCCGGAAGCCGGTCAAAAAGAAGTCTGATCGGCAATGAGGAGGTCGCCGGCTCGCCATCATAGCGATTCCGGCCGAAAACTTCGCGTGGAAAAATCCCGTGAATGCTGAACAATATTTAGTTTACAGCATGGCGGGTCAAACGAGGCCTTTCGGCAATGGGAACGTGACGTTTTCCTCGACGCCTTCCAAAGGGCGAACGCTCTTCGCGCCCAGCTGCTTGAGCCGGTCGATGACGGCCTGCACCAGCACCTCGGGCGCCGAGGCGCCCGCCGTGACACCGATGCGCTGGTGGCCTTCGAGCCAGGCCGGATCGATCTGCTCGGCCCGGTCCACCATGTAGGCGGGCGTGCCCATCTTGCGCGCCACTTCGCGCAGGCGGTTCGAGTTCGAGCTGTTCGGGCTGCCGACGACGACGACGACTTCGACCTGCGGCGCCATGAACTTCACCGCTTCCTGGCGGTTCGTGGTGGCATAGCAGATATCGCCCTTCTTCGGCTCCTGGATGGCCGGGAAGCGCGCCTTCAGTGCCTCGATGATCTCGGCCGTGTCATCCACCGACAGCGTGGTTTGCGATACGTAAGCCAGGTTTTCAGGGTTGGCCACCTGCAGGGTTGCCACATCGTCGATGGTTTCCACGAGATGCATGCCTTCCTCGGCCTGCCCCATCGTGCCTTCCACTTCCGGGTGGCCGTCGTGGCCGATCATGATGATCTCGCAGCCGGACTTGCGCATCTTGGCCACTTCCACGTGCACTTTCGTCACCAGCGGGCAGGTGGCATCGAAGATGGCCAGGCCGCGCGCTTCGGCCTCGGCGCGCACCGCCTTCGACACGCCATGCGCGGAAAACACCAGCGTGTTACCAGCGGGTACGTCATCGAGCTCCTCGATGAAGATCGCGCCCTTGGCGCGCAGGTCTTCGACGACGTAAGCGTTGTGCACGATTTCGTGACGCACGTAGATCGGCGCGCCGAACTGCTGCAGTGCACGCTCGACGATCTCGATCGCGCGGTCGACGCCCGCGCAAAAGCCGCGGGGCTGGGCCAGGAGGATTTCTTTATCGGTTTGCATGGCGATGGTCATGGGCTTGCTTGTCCGGTTACAGCACGGAGATCAGGTTCACTTCGAAGCGCACCGGCTGGCCGGCGAGCGGGTGGTTGAAGTCGAAGATGGCGGCGTCGTCATGCAGTTCGCGCAGGATGCCGGAAAACCGCCCGCCGCCCGGCGCCGCGAAGTCGACCAGGTCGCCCACGCGGTATTCCGCGCCGGGAACCGAATTCTCGTCCAGCGTGGCACGGGTGACAGGGCGGACCAGGTCGGGATTGCGCGGACCGAAGGCCACGCCCGGCTCCAGGTCGAACGTTTTCTGCGTGCCTTCCGGCAGGCCGAGCAGCAGCTCCTCCAGCACCGGCGCCAGCTGGCCGGAACCGAGCATCAGCGTGGCCGGGTTGCCGCCGAAGGTGGAGACGATATCGGTACCGTCCAGCTGGGCCAGGCGGTAATGCAGGGTGAGGTACGCGGAAGGAGTGACGACGTTCGACATGATGGGGGCGAAATGGGTGCGGTGGGCGGGCAAACCGGTATTGTAAGCCAGCTTGGCATTGCCTGGCGGATCGCGCAGTGTTCCCGGCAAGTCGCCGATGTCTTTGCCATATCAGTATGCGCGGCTCCGCCCGCTTTCATAATGGCCTTCCGATCACGTCACGAAAGGCAACCCATGAGCATCTCGAACTGGCCGGTCCACCAGCGCCCGCGCGAACGCCTGATCCGCGACGGCGCGCAGGCATTGTCGGACGCGGAATTGCTGGCCGTCTTCCTGCGCGTGGGGGTGCGCGGCAAGAATGCCGTGGAACTGGCGGGCGACATGGTGCGCCACTTCGGTTCGCTGCAAGCCTTGCTGCGCGCCAGCCTGAAGGACTTTACCGACGTGCCGGGCCTGGGGCCGGCCAAGTATGCGCAGCTGAACGCCGTGATCGAACTGGCGCGGCGCGCAATCAGCGACGAGATGCTGTCCGGCGAATCGATCTGCTCACCCCAAGCGGCGAAGCAATACCTGCGGCTGGCCATGGCGGGCCGGCCCTACGAATCGTTCCATGTCCTGTTCCTGGATGTGCGCAATCGCCTGATCGCCGCGCGCGAGCTGTTTCGCGGCACGCTCACGCACACCAGCGTCTATCCGCGCGAAGTGGTGCGCGAGGCGCTGACCCGCAATGCCGCCAGCGTGATGCTGGCGCATAACCATCCATCGGGCACGCCGGAGCCCAGCGAGGCCGATGTGCTGCTGACACGCTCTCTCGTACAGGCACTGGCACTGGTCGACATCCGCATCCTCGACCATTTCGTTGTGGCCGGGCATCGTGTCCATTCTTTCGCGGAGAACGGCCAGATTTAACGATTCGCGCCCCGCCCTTGCTGCAGTTTACCGTTAGATATCAATGACTTCGGTTTGCGCCAAGCAATCGCTTCGTCATGCATCGGCTAAATGTTAAATATTTTCCCAAGTCTATGACACAATTGTTTTTCACAAGTGATTGAAAAAGCTCAGTTTTTTGGATACACTGCTGTTTTTCCGAATTCGGAAGTAATTTTAAGGAGTGCAACATGGCACGTGTTTGCCAAGTCACTGGGAAGAAGCCGATGGTCGGCAACAACGTTTCCCATGCAAACAACAAGACGAAGCGCCGTTTCCTGCCGAACCTGCAGAATCGCCGCATCTTCGTTGAATCTGAAAACCGCTGGGTCTCCCTGCGTCTGTCCAACGCCGGTCTGCGCGTGATCGACAAGGTCGGCATCGACGCCGTCCTGGCCGACATGCGCGCTCGTGGCGAAAAAGTCTAATAGGGAGCTATCATGGCAAAAACTGGCCGCGACAAAATCAAGCTGGAATCGACCGCTGGTACGGGTCACTTCTACACCACGACCAAGAACAAGCGCACGATGCCTGGCAAAATGGAGATCATGAAGTTCGATCCCAAAGCCCGCAAGCACGTGACGTACAAGGAAACCAAGATCAAGTAATCGATCTTGCTCCATTAAAAAAGCCGCTCTCGAGCGGCTTTTTTGTTGCCTCGGCAAATCAATTGCCTAAAACCGGGGTCAGACCCCGTTTTTAGGCAATTTACCGCCAAGCGCACATTGCTCACCATGACGCCCAAGTTGCCAGCCCGGGATCCTTGCTTGGAGCTCTCCTATCTGTCGCGCCGCCACCACAGATAGACGGTGAATTTCCCAAAACCGGGGTCAGACCCCGATTCTCGGCAATTTCGCCAATGCACTTCGCTAACTATGACGCCAGGGTGCCAGCCCGGATCCTTGCTCTAAAGGTCTCCTATCTGTCGCGCCGCCGCGACAGAATAGCCCGTGGATTTACAGGAAAGAAACAGGGGACTGTCCCCGAATATTGGCAACAGTGTGAGCGCAGGCAATAAAAAACGGCCCCGAAGGGCCGCTTTTGATGAAGCATTGGAAATCAGGCGTAGCTGCGCAGGCGCAGGGAGAACTCTTGCAGCGCCTTGATGCCGGACGTTTCGGCGCGGTGGCACCAGTCCTGCAGCTTGTGCACCAGCTCTTCGCGGGTGAAGTGCGAGCGTTCCCAGATCACGCCCAGTTCGACGCGCATATTGTGCATCGTTTCGAGGGCCTTGCTGTGCTGGAACAGCTCGGTCAGATGTTCCTTCTGCGCCGCTTCCAGCTTGCCTGGTTCACGCTGCATCAGCTTGCGGGCCGACTTCAGGAAGCCCGATTCCAGCTGGGACTTGTTCTTCAGGTGCTCGACTTCCTCGTCCCATGCGTGCTTGACCGACTTGGCATATTTCGACATCACGTCATAACGGTTGGCGATCACCGCATGCAGCGTTTCGATGTCGGCCTGCAGCTTGCCAGGAGCAAATTTCGGCTTCGGCGGCAGCTTCTTCACCTTTGCCAGGCCAACCATTTCCATCATGCGGATGTAACCCCAGCCGATGTCGAACTCATACCACTTGGACGACAGCTTGGCCGACGTCGCATACGTGTGGTGGTTGTTGTGCAGCTCCTCGCCGCCGATGATGATGCCCCAAGGAATGATGTTGGTGGCGGCATCCGAGCAGTCGAAGTTGCGGTAACCCCAGTAGTGACCGATGCCGTTGATGATGCCGGCGGCGGTGATCGGGATCCACAGCATCTGCACGGCCCAGACCGTGAGGCCCTTGGCGCCGAACAGCGTGACATTCAGGATCAGCAGCAGCGCCACGCCCTGCCAGCTGTATTTCGTGTACAGGTTGCGCTCAATCCAGTCGTTCGGCGTGCCGTGGCCGTACTTGTCCAGCGTTTCCTTGTTCTTCGTTTCAGCGCGGTACAGCTCGGCGCCTTCCCAGAACACCTTCTTGATGCCGCGCGTAACGGGGCTGTGCGGATCTTCTTCGGTATCGCATTTGGCGTGGTGCTTGCGGTGCACGGCTGCCCATTCCTTCGTGACCTGGCCCGTGGTCAGCCACAGCCAGAAACGGAAGAAATGACTCGGGATCGCATGCAGCTCCAGCGCGCGGTGCGCCTGGTGCCGGTGCAGGTAGATCGTGACGGCCGCGATCGTGATGTGGGTGACGATCAGCGTATAGATGACGGTTTGCCAGTTAGACAGACCAGTAATGCCATGCGTCAGGAAGTCCAAAACAGCGTTCAAGCTCTATCCATCCAATGAAATGATTTCCAGGCGCGCGGAAATCTTGCGCAACGCCAGCAGACGTTACCATCAATTGTACGCGCATTCGTCCGGGACAGGCAGAACGATTACCGAACGTCATGTGGTATTTCGGGGATCGGCAGTTGCCCGATGATGCGCATTTCCCGTTGCGGGAACGGCACCGAGATCTGATGGTCCTTCAAGGCCTTCCAGATGGCCCGGTTGACATCGGACGTGACGCCGCCGCGGCCGTTTTCCGGATCGCCGATCCAGAAGCCCACCTGCAACTCCAGGCCGTCGGCGCCGAAGTTGAGCAGCGTGGCGCCCGGCGGCCGCGATTTCAGCACCCGCGGCACCGATGCCGCCGCATCTTCCAGCAACTTCAGCGCATAGTCGAGATCCGTGTCGTACGCCACCGACACTTTCGTGCCGATCCACACTTCCTTGTTCGTCAGCGTGGTGTTCTGCACCGGGCTCGACACGAACATTTCGTTCGGCACGATCGATTCCACGCCATCGAGCCCCTGCAGGATCGTGTAGCGCGTGTTGATCCGCGCCACCCGGCCGCTGAACTTGTCCACGGTGATCATGTCGCCGATCTGCAGGCTGCGGTCGAGCAGGATGATGAAGCCGGAGATGTAGTTGCTGGCGATCTTCTGCAGGCCGAGACCGAGGCCGACGCCGAGCGCGCCGCCGAACACGGACAGCACCGTGAGATCGATGCCCACCAGGTTCAGGCTGAACAGCACGGCAAACACGATCAGCAGCGCCCGCCCCACACGCGCCAGCACCACCCGCACGTTGGAATTGAGCGTATCCACGCCCATCAGCCGTTCTTCCAGCGCTGCGCCGGCCCACATCGCCAGCACCAGCGTGACCACCACCGACACCAACCCCTGCAGGATCTCCGCCGCCGTCACCTTGTTCTTGCCAAGGCGCAGCGTCATATTGTCGAGATAGCGGTAGATGTCGTCCCAATAACCGGTGATGTACAGCGCGAACGCCCCCCACACCACCAGCTGGAAGATCTTTTCGAACGTCAGCATCGTCGCGCCGATCTCGCCACGGCGCGCGAACACCCGCCGCAACAGATAGAACGTGAGACGGATCACGGCCAGCGAGCCCCAGATGGGCAGCGCCACCCTCAGCAGGTTGACGTGATACCAGCGTGAGAGCACGATCTGCGACAGCCACAGCAGGCAGACGATCGCCAGCGGCCCGATCACACGGGCAAAGCCTTCGACGCCGAACCGGGCCATCGTGCCGCGGTCTTCGCGCCGTCCGATCCGGGACAGCGCCATGCGCGACAATGTCCAGCCCAGCACCACGGACAGGACCAGCGCTCCCAGCTGCCACATCAGGCCGGGATCGCGCAGGTCACCCAGCAGGTCGTTCCATAATGCCGACAGCGGGATCTGCTTCATCAGTCAGCGGCCTCGTCTTCGGAAGGCTCGTCGGCCGGCACCGCCTTGGCCATCGGCTTGCGCTCGAACACGGCGGCAAAGAATCCATCGGTCTGGTGCCGGTGCGGCAGCAGCTTCAGGTAGTCGCCCATTTCCAGGTCGATCTTCTGTTCGGCCAGTACCTGGCTCATCGGCACGAGCTGGAAATCCGGATGGCTGGCGATGAACTGTTCCGCCACCGCGTCGTTTTCCTCGTTCAGCAGGCTGCACGTGGCATACACGAGGCGGCCGCCGCTTTTCACCAGGCGGGCGGCGCCGTCCAGGATCGACACCTGCTTGGCGTGCATCTCGGCGATCGCCTCCACTGGCTGGCGCCATTTCACGTCCGGGTTGCGGCGCAGCGTGCCCATGCCGGAGCACGGCGCGTCGACCAGCACGCGGTCGATCTTGCCGGCCAGGCGCTTGATCTTGGCATCGCGTTCATGCGCGATCGCCACCGGGTGCACGTTCGACAGGCCCGAGCGCGCCAGGCGCGGCTTCAGCTTGGCCAGGCGCTTTTCGGAAACGTCGAACGCATAGAGACGGCCCGTGTTGCGCATCTGCGCGCCCAGCGCCAGCGTCTTGCCGCCGGCACCGGCGCAAAAGTCCACCACCATCTCGCCGCGGCGCGCGCCCAGGATCTGGGCCAGCACCTGGCTGCCCTCGTCCTGCACTTCGATCGCGCCTTCCTTGAACAGCGGCAGGTTCTGCAATTGCGGCTTTTTCAGCACGCGCAGGCCCAGCGGCGCGAACGGCGTGGCCGTGGCGGCAATCGGCGCCTGGGCCAGCTGCTCGATGACCTTGTCGCGGTCCGCCTTCAACGCGTTCACGCGCAGGTCCAGCGGTGCGGGCGTATTGAGCGCATCGGCAAGCTGCAGCGCTTCTTCTTCGCCATATTGTTCGGCAAGCTTTTCCCACAGCCACTTCGGCATATTGGTGCGCAGCGACTTGTGCAGCAGCGTGCGGTCGATGTCCTTCATTCGCTTCAGCCACTCGACTTCCTCGTCCGACAGGCCGGGCAGCGCGTCGATGCCCACGGCATCGACCAGGCCCAGCAACGTCAGGCGGCGCATCGTCGCGCCGCCGTTCGGCTCGGAAAACTCGGTGAAGAAATTCTTGTTGCGCAGCACCGCATAGATGCATTCGGCGATGGCGCCGCGCTCGCGGCCGCCGAGGCGCGGGTGGTCCTTGAAGTAGCGCGACAACGTGGTGTCGGCCGGCGCGGTAAAGCGCAAGATCTCGCGCAGCACTTCTTCGGCGCTGGCGAGTACTGCTGGTGGCAATCTCATGGGGAATCCTGGTGATGAATTAGTCCGCGGGGCGCGGGTTGTGCGGGGTATGGACCTGGCCGTTCTCGACGGTCAGTTTATCTTCGATGAACCAGCGGATGGCGCGCGGATACAGCATGTGCTCCTGCACCAGCAGGCGCGCCGACAGGGTGTCCGGCGTATCGCCCGGCAGGATCGGTACCGCTACCTGGTCCACCATCGGGCCATGGTCCAGTTCCGCGGTCACGAAATGCACGGTGGCGCCGTGTTCGGCATGCCCGGCGGCCAGCGCCGCCTCGTGCGTGTGCAGGCCCGGGAACAACGGCAGCAGCGATGGATGGATGTTCAGCATCCGGCCGCTGTAATGCTCGACGAAAGCGGGCGTGAGGATGCGCATGAAGCCCGCCAGCACCACGAGATCCGGGGAGAACCGGTCGATCACGGCCTGCAGCGCGGCATCGAATGCTTCGCGGGTCGGGTATTCCTTGTTCGGCACCACGGCGGTCGGAATACCGCGCGCCGCGGCGAATTCCAGGCCCTTGGCATCGGCACGGTTGCTGATGACGGCGGCGATCCGCGCCGGCCACTGCTCCGCTTCGGCGGCGCGGACCACGGCTTCCATATTGCTGCCGCGGCCCGAAATGAGGATGACGATATTTTTCATGGCCGACATTGTACCCGGTGCCGTCGGGCCGACCAACGGCCGGCGGCGCGGGATGCGGCTGCCGGCGTTATTCGAACGAATAAAAGACGCGGAACGGCACTTTCTTTTCAGCCCACCAGTCGGAGGAATCGCGGAACACGTCGAGCAGCGTTTCGCGTGCTTCGCGGTCGAATTTCTGGGTATTGGGCAGTTGTTCGAGCACGATCACGAAGCCGGGTTGCTCACCGGCCGCGGACAGCGTTTCCGTCAGCGTGGTGCGCAGCGCGTCGAAATTCTTGCCGCAGGGCTTGGGGAACCTGAATGATTCGGCGATGATGCCCAGTACTTGCTGCTTCGTCAGGCCGGTATGGCAATACGCATACAAAAAATGCTGGCCCAGGCGGCCGGCCTCCTCTTGCAGTTCAGCGATCCGGAATGCCCTGATGGACTGAACGAGATTGGGCGGCACGGTTAAGAACAAACTCATTTTTCCCTCAAAATCGACCTGTTGTACGGTATGTGTTTTATATTGAAGGCACCTATACAAGGCATGCGGCGCGACACGATGAGACATCGATGGAATGCCTGGTGGGATACCTGATGGCATACCTCATGGCATACCTGATGAGGAATCCCGTGTGCTTCCCGATGTGTACCCGTCAGTCGCACGCTACGCCGCTGCACGGCAGCGCTAGTCGCGTTTCTCTCCGTCAATTCGATCCCTAGAGTGTAAGGGTAACGTGTTGTACAGCATGAATCAACTTTAATGTGACAGCGTGCGCAAGATTTGTTAAAAGCTGGTCATCTTCAGGGCCATTTAAGATGCTTTGCCGACAATCCTCCACCTTGGCGCATTCGCCGTCTTGCCGCGCCCCCATCTGCATCGGGTTACATTTTGTTGCCATGAGCCCAGATTACAGCCGCGCGCCGGCATTACCATTGAATCGCATAATGCATATTTCCTGTCTTGTCCTGATAAAAGACAATCACCTATCGAGGTACCCCAAATGAAACTGCAAGCCCGGTTGCCATTGAAACTTTTATTGTCGGCCACGCTGATCGGTGCCCTGCCGGCCGTGCAGGCTGCCGATTTCGAGGATTACGGCCGTGTCGTGCGCGTGACGCCGCAGGTCGAGCGGGTGAACCGCCCGCAACAGGAATGCCGTACGGAATACGTGCAGGTGCAGCAGCCGCAGCAGCGCGGCGTGGGTGGTTCGATCGTCGGCGGCATTGCCGGCGCCCTGCTGGGCAGCCAGGTGGGCAGCGGCAGTGGCCGCACGGCAGCCACCGCCGCCGGCGCCATTGCCGGCGCGGTGGTCGGCGACCGCGTCGGCAACCAGAATGCCGCGCCGGCGGGCGTGCAGGAACAGGCAGTGAAGCAATGCCGCACCGTGGACAGCTGGGAATCGCGCACCACCGGTTATGAAGTCGTGTACGACTACCGTGGCCGCAATTACACCAGTTATATGTCGCAGGACCCGGGCGAACGCGTGCGCCTGCGCGTATCGGTGGAACCGATCCAGTAATCGATTTACCGGAACATGAAACTGCCGGCCTTGTGCCGGCAGTTTCATTCGGACGCCATATTGGCATCGCGCGGGGGCGTACCCGGATCGCAGGTTCGATGCACGAACTTGATACAGTGCTTGATACAGTGCAAAGCGGCGCGGGATAATAGGCCCCCACCTGGATCCCCACCATGCTGATCAAACGTAAATCCATCGAAAAAGAAGAATCGTCCCGCCCGGCCCGGGCAGCGGCAAAAACCGCCGCGCGCAAGCTGGCTCCCTATAAACCGAAATTCGCTCCCATCACCTTGTCCGAACTGGATGGCGTGCGCTACCTGCATTTCGGTACCGAATGGGTGCAGGGTGCGATGCGCATCCGCAAGCCCGACTGGCCCGAACTGGAATACGCGCAGCAGATGATGGCGTGGATGCTGTGGAACGCGGCGCCGCGGCGGATCGCGCAACTGGGCCTGGGCACCGCCGCGCTGACGAAGTTCTGCTACCGCGCCTTCCCCGAGGCGCAGGTCACGGCGGTGGAACTGAATCCGCACGTGATCGCGATCTGCCAGTCGATGTTCAAGCTGCCGCCGGACGACGCGCGGCTGCGCGTGCTGGAAATGGATGCGCTGGACTTCGTCAACGACCTCGGCAACCACAACACGCTCGATGCCTTGCAGGTCGACCTGTACGACGCCACCGCGCGCGGACCGGTGCTCGACTCGGCGGAGTTCTATTCCGCCTGCGCCGCCTGCCTGACCGACGACGGCATCATGACCGTGAACCTGTTCGGCGACCACCCCAGCTATGCGAAAAACCTGAAGGCGATGAAATTCGCCTTCCCGCAGGTGGTGAGCCTGCCCGAGGTCCACGACGGCAACGTGGTGGCGCTGGCATTCAAGCGCGCCCGCCCCATCGATATCCCGGCCCTGGAAGCGCGTGCAAAGGAGATCCTTGCGCAGACGAAGCTGCCGGCGAAATCCTGGGTCAAGGGCCTTGCCACGACAAAGACCTGACACCATGACCAGGACACTCGACCTGCAGCAGATCTTCACGTGGCTCCTTGCCGACGGCATGGTCGAGAAAGCCGGCGTCAAGGCACTCTACGCGCAGGCGCAGGGCATCCTGCGCAATACCGCCGGCTCGATGCACCCGCTGTGCGCCGTTGCGCACTGCAAGATCCTGTCCGCGCAGCCGCCGCACAGGCAATTGACGCTGGACCTGCTGACCGAATGGCTGGCGCAGCGCGCGCGGCTGCCGCTGTACCGCATCGATCCGCTGAAGGTGGATTTCACACGCGTGGCGGACGTGATGTCGGCCAGCTACGCGGCCCGCTTCAACATCCTGCCCGTCGAGATCTCGGCCGATACGTTGACCGTCGCGACGGCCGACCCGTTCGCGCTCGAATGGGAGCCGGAAATCGCGAAGATATCGCGCCGCTCGATCCGCCGCGTGATCGCCAACCCGCTCGATATCGCCCAGTACACATCGCAGTTCTTTTCCCTTGCGAAGTCGATCCGGGATGCCAACAAGTCCACCGGCCAGGACCTGGCGCTGCGCAACAACTTCGAGCAGCTGGTCGAGATGGGCAAGAGCAACCGGCAGGTCGATGCCAACGACCAGCATGTGATCAACATCGTCGACTGGCTGTGGCAATACGCGTTCGAGCAGCGCGCCTCCGACATCCACCTGGAACCGAAGCGCGACATCGGCAACATCCGCTTCCGCATCGACGGCGTGCTGCACCAGGTGTACCAGGTGCCCGCCGTGGTGATGATCGCGATGACCGCGCGCATCAAGCTGCTGGGGCGGATGGACGTGATCGAAAAGCGCCGCCCGCAGGATGGCCGCATCAAGACGCGCACGGCCGGCGGCCAGGAAATCGAGCTGCGGCTGTCCACGCTGCCCACGGCGTTCGGCGAGAAGCTCGTGATGCGCATCTTCGACCCGGACGTCGTCGTCAAGACGCTGCCGGAACTGGGCTTCCCGCCCGAGGATGCGGCACGCTGGGATGCGCTCACGAGGCGCCCGCACGGCATCATCCTCGTCACCGGCCCCACCGGCTCGGGCAAGACCACCACGCTGTACACCACGCTGAAGGCGCTCGCCACCTCCGAGGTGAACGTGTGCACCGTGGAAGACCCGATCGAGATGGTGGAAGCGTCGTTCAACCAGATGCAGGTGCAGCCGGGCATCGAGCTGTCGTTCGCCGATGGCGTGCGCGCGCTGATGCGGCAGGACCCGGACATCATCATGGTCGGCGAGATCCGCGACCTGGCAACGGCCGAGATGGCGATCCAGGCGGCACTGACGGGCCACCTGGTGCTGTCGACGCTGCACACGAACGACGCGCCATCGGCCGTGATGCGGCTGCTGGAACTGGGCGTGCCGTACTACCTGCTGGAGGCGACGATGATCGGCATCATGGCCCAGCGCCTCGTGCGCACGCTGTGCCCGGACTGCAAGACCCCCGACGGCGAACTGGCGGACGATATCTGGGAAAGCATCGGCGGCGCATGCAACCTGCCGAAGCCCCAGCAGGTGTACCGCCCGGCCGGCTGCCCCGAATGCCGGCAGACGGGCTTTCGCGGGCGCACCGGCATCTATGAACTGCTGACCGTCAGCGCCGCGTTCAACGACCTGGTGCAGGAAGAAACCGATATCGCCGCGCTGCGCCGGCAGGCAGTCGCCGACGGCATGAAGCCTTTGCGCATCGCCGGCGCATGGAAGATCATCGAAGGCGTGACGACCGCGGAAGAAGTGCTGAAGGCAACGGCGTCGCTTTCCTGATGCAGGTTCGCCAAGGCCGTTCTGATACCGCACAATTTTTTATATCGAGGGCCTTGGCATGGCGCAAGGACCCCTATATAATACGGCCTCTTTCGGGTCGTTAGCTCAGCTGGTAGAGCAGCGGACTTTTAATCCGTTGGTCGCAGGTTCGAATCCCGCACGGCCTACCACGAATAGATCAGAGAAGCCAACCGTTCGCGGTTGGCTTTTTTGTTTGGCGCTGTCACCCGAGCCCATGGGGTGAACTGAACCATTGCCGCACTCGCTGTCTCATCCTGTCGGCCACCGTCACGGCAGTTTCCCACCTTGCGCAAGGTCATACAATCATGACAATTTCGCGCAACTATCCCTGAACATCGGCTTCCCCGTCCCGCTACGATAGCGCTCGTTCATGGCATTGGCCACATCGTGCACAGGCGCAAGGAGCATGCGCCGCGATTCATGAATCGACCACGAACTCTGCACCATTGCCTGACACTCCCCATTCGGCCAACCCTCGCGGTTGGCCTTTTTTTTCGTG
Organism: Pseudoduganella sp. jia 12; assembly: GCF_055502675.1. Classification (NCBI taxonomy): domain Bacteria; kingdom Pseudomonadati; phylum Pseudomonadota; class Betaproteobacteria; order Burkholderiales; family Oxalobacteraceae; genus Pseudoduganella; species Pseudoduganella sp. jia 12. The sequence continues at coordinate 115,486 of NZ_JBUXKP010000012.1, read as the reverse complement.
AAACTTTCACGACAAATCCGCGCAACAATCACGCAAGACGCCGCTACCGGCCGGGCTAACATGATGTTCTTTCCATAACACGCCGGAGCCCAAGAACATGAAACTGTCCGCTATCGCCGCCGCCCTTGCCCTGTCGCTGCCACTGACCGCCCTTGCCGATGTCGCCTCCTCGGCACACTTCAGCAATTTCCATTACGAGGTAATCGATCTCGATCTGAACGACGGCATCACGGCCGCCCTGACGCTGGACGAACCCGGCAAGGGACTGACCGCCGGCTTCGACCCCGGCAACGGTTTCCCCGACCCGCTCGAGTACCTGTTCGAGGATGGCACCGTCAGCGCCACGGTCGGTGCCGGCAGTGCGATGGCATCGCTGGCAAACGGCGTGGGGCATGCATCGGCATCGTTCAACGGCGTTACGGGCGAGCTCTTCAGCACGATCGCCGTGGGTCACACGTACACGCTGACGGCGAATACGCAAGTCATCCTGTACCTCGATGCTGAGGTCGCCGGAGGCGCTGGCGCCGGCAATGTGTGGAGCCCGAGCTACACCGGACTGTTCGCCATCAACGACGATCCCGTCACCGGCGTCCCGGTCCAGACCGAGGACTATCTGGCGAGCTACCTCGGCAACACGGCCGGGCGCCAGCTCACCGTGAGCTTCACGAGCGGCGACACGGAACAGGTCGGCGAACTCGGCTACTTTGCCGGCGCCTACGCCGGCGTCAGCCCGGTGCCGGAACCATCGCAGGTCGCTCTGCTGACCCTGGGCCTGGCGGGTTTTGGCTGGCAGGCGCGCCGCGCACGGCGCAAATAACACGGCAGCGTCACCTCGCCACGCAAAAGCCAACCGTCGGCGGTTGGCTTTTTTGCTTTTCATGCACGACGAAACGCCTTGCGGATCGAAATGATTCTCATTTATATTGCAGGCTTTTTGCCGAAAGCCCCCATGCCCGCCCGCAAGTCCCCTTCTCCCGCCACCAGCCTTGCCGCGCTGTGCCTGCTTTCCGCCACGCTGCCGGCAGCCGCCAATACCGATGATGCCGACGAAACGACGATGCAGCAGGTGACCGTCGTTGCCGAGCGCACGGCCGAGGGCTATAACGCGCAGCAGGCGCGCGGCGCCACGCGTACCGATACGCCGCTCAGGGAAGTGCCGCAATCCGTGCGCGTGATCGGCCAGCAGCAGCTCGACGATCTGGGCGCGACGCGCATGGCCGACACCGTGGACTTCGTCAGCGGCATCTCGCGGCTGAACGACTTCGGCGGCACGTGGGACAACTTCGCGATACGCGGTTTCAGCAGCACGGATATGGGCTACCTCGTGAACGGCTTTCCCGGTTCGCGCGGGTACAACCCGCCGCGCGACACGGCCACCGTGGAGCGCTTCGAATTCCTGAAGGGGCCGGCCGGCGCCGTCTATGGCAGCAGCGAGCCCGGTGGCACGATCAACATCGTCACCAAGAAACCCAGGTTCGAGAATGCCAATGTGGCCGAGGTCAGCCTCGGCAGCACGGGCCTGCGGCGCGCCACGCTGGACAGCACCGGCGCGCTGACAAACTCGGTGGCCTACCGGCTGAACATGATGGCCGAGGAAGGCAGCACGCGCTCCTCGCTGCTGCACAACAAGCGCCATCTGGTCGCTCCCGCGCTGACCTGGGTGATCGACAGCCACACCACGCTGAACGTGGAATCGGAATTCCTGCGCACCAATACGCCGCTCGACCGCGGCGTGATCAACGTGCGCGGCGTGCTGGGCACGCTGCCGCGCGACCGCGTGCTCAACGAGCCCGGCGACGAGAACATGCGCCTGAACAGCGACATGTACCAGGCCACGCTCGAGCACATGCTGGCGGACGGCTGGCGCCTGCGCGTCGGCGCCAGCTACAAGGAAAGCGATTTCTACGGCGAGTACACGGAAGCGACTGCGCTGGCGGCGGACAACCGCACGCTGAACCGCCAGGCCACCTGGCGCACGCTGCCCTCGCGCGACGCGGCATTGCAGGCCGAACTGGAAGGCAAGTTCGCTACCGGCGGCGTCCAGCACACGCTGCTCGTCGGCGCCGAGGCGTCGCGCCTGTGGATGAACATGGAGATCCTGCGTTCGGCGAACCGCCCGATCGATATCTACACGCCCGTGTACGGCACCCCGGCCGCGGCGCTGACGAACCTCACCACCAGCTCCGACGAGCGCCAGCGCGTGAAGGCCGTGTTCGCGCAGGACCAGGTCAGCCTCACCGATCGCTGGAAACTGCTGGCCGGCCTGCGCTGGGACGAATACAGCCAGTCGCTGGAGAACCGCGTGGCGAAAACCTTCGTGTCGCGCAAGCAGAGCGCCGTCACGCCGCGTGCCGGCGTCACGTACCTGCCGAACGAATACAGCTCGCTGTATGTGTCGGCCGGCAAATCGTTCCGCGGCAATAACGGCACCGACATCGCGGGCCAGGCCTTCGATCCGCAGCGCTCGACCGCCTATGAAGCGGGCTGGAAACTGCAATCGCGCGACGGCCGGCTGGGCGCCACGTTCGCCCTCTACGACATCGTGAAGACCAATGTGCTGACCGCCAGCGACATTCCCGGCTACTCGGTGGCGGCCGGAGAAATCCGCAGCACGGGCGCCGAGGCCGACGTGAACGGCCAGGTAGGCCGCCACTGGCGCATGATGGGCAACGTGGCATGGGACGATGCGCGCGTAACGAAGGACAAGACGCTGGCCGCCGGCACGCGCCTGGCCAACGTGCCCGAGGTCAGCGCGGGCCTGCTGGCGATCCGCGAAGACCGCCTGCCCGGCGGCGGCCGCTACGGCGTCGGCGCCGGCGTCAATTACGTGGGCGAGCGCTCGGGCAACAACGCCGATACGTACTCGCTGCCGGCCTACACCACGTTCAAGCTGGTCAGCTACTGGCAGCTCAACGGGCGCACGCGCCTGTCGGTCGACGTGCACAACCTGGCCAACCGCATGTTCTACACGTCGTCGTGGGGCAACCTGTACGTGACGCCGGGCGCCGAACGCAGCGTGGTCGCCCGCCTGAAGGTCGACCTGTAAAGCGGGCAGCCCCGGTCTCTCAGGACCGCAGTGACGCGCCGTCGGCCGGCCAGGCCGGCGTGGCCGAAGCAGCTGGGGTAGAAGTCCGCGTTGCAGCGGACTGCACGGCGCGACCCAAGGGCACCTCCACCCAGCGGTGGAACATGGCGCCGGCCGCGAGGCTCGCCGCCCATGCGATCGCCATGCCCAGCAGCTGCCATTGGGGCTCGGCCGGCACGAAGCGCGTGAATGCCGCGTTCACGACCAGGCACACGGGGAAGTGCACGAGGAACACCGCGTATGAAATGCGCCCCAGCCTGCCGATGGCCGCTGCCGCGAGGCCGCCCGACTGCGTGCGGGCGCGGCCGAACAGGAACAGCACGCCGGCCACGGCCAGCGCCAGCGCGATGCGCTCGCGGAATTCGAGCACCAGCGCACCCAGCACCGGCAGCACGGCCAGCGCCACCAGCATTGCCACGGTACCGCCCTTGCGGGTGCGATCGCCGGCCCACCAGGCCATCGCTCCCAGCCCGTAGCTGCCGAAGAAATACGGCGCCCAGTCGTCCCAGTCTCCATCCAGGTTGAAGTACAGCAGCGAGACCGCGATGCCCGCGGCAACGGCGCATGGCACCAGGTATGGCAACGGGCGCGAGCCGGCCACTCTTCCCGCGAGCCACAGCAGCAGGGCCAGCGCCGCATACAGCTGGAAATCGATGGCGACATACCACGCGCCGGCCGACAGCGATTCATATCCCAGCACGCCGTGCAGCAGCACCGCATGGGCGCACAACTGCGCGAACGTGGCCGGTGCGGAAATCGAATCGTGTGTCATCCAGGCTGCGGCCCAGGCGGTGACCACTGCGGCCAGCAATGTCGCGGCCATGAAGGGTGGTACCAGCTTCACGTAGCGGCGCCAGATCGCCGCGCGCGGCCGGGGCAGCCCGGCATGCCCGGCGGGGCTCAGCGACTTCGCGGCCAGGAAGCCGCCGATGACGAGGAACACCTGCACGGCGATGCGCGCCGTGTCGCCCAGCCAGTCCATCAGGTCCGGCATCAGGGGGCGCGCCCGGTCGGCCATCGGGCCGTAGAACGCCATGTGGTGCAGCACGATCAGTTGCGCCGCCACCGCCTTCAACAGGTTAATGAGTACGAATTCCGATCCGGTCTGCGTGTTTTCTCCAGGGCTTGCCAACTTCATCCGCTTCCTTTTTGCTGCCCGTCACGGCTTTCGCGGCCGTGACGATTTGATAAAGGACGGGAGAATAGCCGAGTTGACTGATCCGTGGCGCAAGAAAGTGCACGGCTGTTCGCAACACGGCTCCGGCTCGCCCTTATTTTCCGTTCTTCAGCCGCCAAAGCGACGTGGGCAACGCGATCGGCGCACCGGGCTTGAAGAACGCGGAATCCTGGATGCGCGACGTGGTCACGTACACGGTGCCGTCCGGGCCCTGGCTGAACGTGTCGGGCCAGCGCAGGCGCGGGTCGCGGATCACCAGCCGCGGCTCGCTGCCGGGCAGCTGCAGGTTGCGTACCTTGACCGAGTCGTCCTCGGGCGACGTGATGTACATGTGCTTCCCGCCGCGGTCGATCAGCAACCCGTCCGCCACGCCGTTGCGCCCCACCGTTTCCACCTTGCCGCCGATATCGTCGCCGCGCCAGCCCTCCTCGACCAGCACGCTGGTGGCGATGCGGTACAGCGTATCGCCCTTGATCGCCTGCCAGTACAGGTACTGGCCATCCGGCGACAGCGCGATGCCGTCGGCGGCGAATTCGATGCCCTTGCCGTCCGGCCGGCGCAGCGGCTTGCCGTCGGCCGTCACCACCAGGCCCTTCTTCGGCTGCGTGGAAGGATGGCCGTCCAGCAGCCGCTTTGCTTCGCCCGTGCCCAGGTCCACCAGCACGATGGCGCCGCGCACGCCGGAATCGGTGATGTACGCCCACTTGCCATCCGGCGAGAAGCGCACGTCGTTCAGGTAGGAACCCTGCGTGGCCACGCTTTCGTCGAAACGGATGTTCTGCAGCACCGCGCTCGACGCCAGGCTCACGCGCACCAGCTTCGGCCCGCCCGGCACGATCGGCCCCTGGGCCGGCGCGGCGGGATCCAGCACCCATACATTGCCCGCCTTGTCGGCCACCACGCTCTGCACGCACACCCAGTGCTCGCCGGGCGACAGTTCATCCTTGCGCGCATTGCGCCACGCATTCCACTGCTCGTTCGGGAACGGCACGGTCGCGCCATCGCGCACCTCGGCTACGGAGATGGGCGAATCCTCGGTCCAGCGCGGGAAGTTGACGAAGATGCGGCCATCCTCGGCCACGGTCACGCCGGTGACCTGGTGGCCGAAGTCGGCCACTTTTTCCAGCGTAAAACCTTTTTGAAGCGGCGCGGTCTGGGCGATGGCGGACGTGCCGCTGGCCATCAGGGCGGCGGCGAAGAGGGTAATGTACAGGCGGGACAGGCGGAAAAGCGGCAAGCGGGATGGCATCTGATTTCCTTTCGTGACAGGATCGTTTCGGAAACTGCGGGGAAACTGCGGGAAACTTCGGGGCACGGGGGAAAGTTCCCGCACCGCGATGCGCGCGATGATGCCATACGGGTTGCATGTTGCGGCAAGGTAGCGGAACGGGGTGCTACAGTGCGGTTTTCCCTTGCAAGGACATGCAATGAACTGGTTGTACCTCGCCATCGCCATCGTGGCCGAAGTGATCGCCACCTCCGCGCTGAAGGCTTCCGAAGGCTTTACGCGACCGCTGCCTTCCGTGCTCGTGGTGGCCGGCTACGGCATCGCGTTCTACCTGCTGTCGCTGACGCTGCGCACGATCCCGATGGGCGTCGTGTACGCGATCTGGTCCGGCGCCGGCATCGTGCTGATCACGCTGGCCGGCTACGTCCTGTACAAGCAGCGGCTCGACCTGCCGGCACTGGTCGGGATCGGCCTGATCGTCGCCGGCGTGCTCGTCATGCAGCTGTTCTCGAACTCGACGTCGCACTGACCATCGCGCCCGAGGCCGGCGCCGCATGGACCGCGGCGCCGGCGGCGAGCAGCGCACCCGCCAGCAACAGTTGCGTGGCGCGCATCAGGCGTCCGCCCCGATCAGCCGTGCCAGGCCGGAGACGCGCACTGCGCTCCCCTGCCCCGGCAATGCCTGCGCACGCAGGTGGCATGGCACGCCCATGTCCTCTCCCTGCGCGATGTCGATGGCCGGTTCGGGCCAGCCGCTGTCGCGCAGGTAGCCGGCCAGCGCGGCGGCGGCCGCACCGGTTGCCGGATCCTCGTAGACGCCGCCGGAAGCAAACGGATTGCGGGCGTGGAAGCGGCGCGGCGTTTCGGCATGCACCAGCGCGATCGTCGCCCAGCCTTCGCGCCGCATCAGCGTGCGGCCCGCGGCGAGGTCATAGCGCATCGCGGCCAGTGCCGCGCGCGTTTTCAATGCCAGGATCAGGTGGCCCGCGCCGCCGTTCGCCAGCGCCGGCGCAATGCGCTCGTCAAGGTCGGCATCGGTGTAGCCGAACAAGGCCAGCGCTTCGGCGACGATCGCCCTTGGGGCCGGGGTACCGGTGGCAGGCGGGGAAACGAGGCTGGCGGCGAGCGCACCACCTTCCACCCTGGCTTCCACGGTGACGGGCGCATGATTGGTCCGGAGCGCGAACGTGCCCGGACCATGTTCGAGTGCCAGCACGGCGCCGAGTGCGATCGTTGCGTGGCCGCAGAACGGCACCTCGGATTCGGGCGAGAAATAGCGCACCCGCCACTCTGCCGCCGCGCCTTCGCCATCGGGCGCCGCGAACACGGTCTCCGAATACCCGACCGCGGCGGCGATCCGCTGCATGTCCGCTTCCGTGGGCAGCGCCATGCCTGTCCATACGCCGGCCGGGTTGCCGCCGCGGCTGTCTTTTCCATCGCCGGCGCAGAATGCCGCCACCCGTTTCACTTCATCGATCATTGGCCATCCTCCTGGGCGGCCAGTATACCCGCCGTTTTCCGGTTGAAGGCCGGTTGACGGCCGGTTGAAGGCCGATTGAGGGATCCATTGAAGCTCAGTTGAACTCAGTTAAAACTCAGCGCGCCGCTCTCCGCGTTGGTTACTTTCCTGCCTCTCAAATCGATCGTGAAGTGCCCGCTCGGCTTGGCCGAACCCAGGCCCTTGAAGATGCCGAAGACCTGCTTGAACTGGTTCTGGAACGCCACGTGCACGGGGTTCTGGTCGGACACCTGGCTGCCGCTCATCGCGATCGCCGCCGGCGTAGCAGGGAAAGCGCCCATCAGCACCTTGTACTGGTTCACGCGCTCCTGGCCCATGTCGCGCAGTGCCAGTTCGCCGGCATACACGGTGCGGTGGAAGTCGCCATAAAATTCATAGGGGGTGATCTTCGCGAAACTGGCCAGCGTGAGGCCGGCGGCGCCGGCAAGCCGGTCGGCCTTCGCCGTGGCTTCAGCCCAGTCGGCGGCGAGCTGGCTGGCAGCCACCGCATCGGTGCCGGCCGTTCCCTTCGCGGCGCAGCCCGCGGTCAGCGGCAGCACGCCCGGCACGTCCTTCAGCTGGGCCAGCGTGACCTTCGTCCGCAATTGCGACAGGACCAGCATCTGGCGGCCATCGAGGTTCATCGCCGCTTCCTTCATTTCGCAGGGCCAGTATTCGTCCATGAAGCGCAGGCGGGACAGCTCGCCGAAGTAGTAGCGCGTGAACTCGCCGTACGACTGCGTGTCGAGCACGGCGCGGTTCCAGCGCTTCGCCGCATCGGCACTGCCCTGCAGGTAGTCGTATTCGACCTGGTAATACGGGAACAGCTCGTTGAAGCGCGGTACCGCGTTCAGCGGCACCGTCTGCACGTCGATCGTGTCCTTGTCCTTGTACGCCACGATCTTGTACGACGCGCCATACACGGCCAGCGACGGCGACTGCACGTTGACGAGGAAATTGCCGTTCGCATCCGCATGGTCGTTGGTGCCGTTGAAATGCATGTGGCCACCCACGTGCAGCGGGATGCCGGTGGCGGCCACGGCGGCCGTGGTGGCCGCTTCGGGTACGCGCGCGGTCTGGAAAGCGCCCGGCTTGAATACGGCTTTCATCGCGCCCGTCTGGTTGGCGTAGAAATCCATCGTGGGATAGTGCGAGAACGCCATCAGCTGCTTGCCCTGCGCCTTCGCCCGCTCGTTGACGGACCTGATCCATTCCATCAGGTGCTGCTTGTGCGTGAGCACCTTGTTCCAGCCGGCGTTGCCCGCGCCATCGAAGCCCTTGAAGTTCTTCGGGTTGGCCGGATCGAAGTTCCCGTTCGGAACGAACACGTTGGCATCGATCGCCAGCAGCCACAGGCCCTTCACCGGTTCCACCAGGTAGCTGGCGTCGACGATGCTGGTGCACTTCGTGTATGGGCGACCCAGCCTGGTCTCGCCCGCTGCCTTGTATGCGCCGCCCGTGCCCTCGGCGCAGATCTCGAAGTTGCGGTTCGCCAGTGCCGCCTGCGCGCTTGCCTGCTCATACGTGTACGCGCCGCCGTACTTGCTGAACGGCGTTTCCCAGTACACGTCGGCGCGGTTCGGCATGAAGCCGTGTCCGCCCAGTTTGGCCAGCAGTTTCTCGTAGCCCTGCTCCATCAGCTGGTCGGTGCAGACCACCGCCGGATCCCTGGCCTTGCACGCCGCATTGCCGGTGGCGTACACCTTCTGTTCCTTGCCTTCCTTTGTCAGGAAGTCGCTCTTGCCCGCCTCGTTGTCGTCGTGCGGTTCGTTCGGGTCGTGGTTGCCCGGCGCCAGGAAGAAGCGCATGCCCTTCGCCTGGTATTCCTCCAGGATCCCGGCAATGCCGTCGATGTTGATCGGCTGCGCGTCGTCCGAATAATCGCCCGGCAGCGCCACGTGGCGGATACCCTTCGCATAGGCGTCGTCCAGCGCGGCGCGGAACGCAAAGTAGTTTTCGTTGAACAGGCGGGTGGACGTGAGCTGCGCGTACATCGTGCGGATCGTCGCATTCCTGCCATCCTTGGTCGGGATGCCGGCGAACTGGCTGCTCTTGAAGTCGCCGTACACGTTCTCGAAGTGCACGTCGGTCATGAATGCCACCGCAGGCGTGGCGGCCGGCGCCGCCGGCGCGTCAGGCGTTCCCGGCGCAGTTTGCGGCGGGCTGGCGGGGGTGCCGTGGTCGTTGTCGCTGCCGCAGGCGGACAGCAGTGCCAGCGCCAGGATGGCGCCGTACGCGCGAGGTTGCATGCAATACTCCGGTCGGATAAAGGCGGCCATGATCCCATCGCAATTTGACGGCATCATGACAGTTCCTCTCCTCTTGCAAGCTTTATCGAAGGAGGCTTCCATGGATTCATCGACCGAATTTTCCGGCCGTGCCGCGCTGGTGACGGGCGCGGCGACAGGCATCGGCGAGCAGGTCGCACGACGGCTTTTCGATGGCGGCGCCTGGGTCACGGTAACCGGGCATGACGGCGCCACCCTGGAGCGGCTGCGCCGCGAACTCGATCCGGACGGCGAGCGGGTGCTGGCCATCGAGGCGGACGTGCGCGACGAAGGGGCGATGCGGCAGGCGGTGCGCCGCACCGTCGACACGTTCGGCGCGCTCCACCTGGCCGTTAACAACGCTGGATTGACGGGGCCCCACGATACGCCGCTCGAAGCACTGTCGCTGGATACCTGGAACACGGTCATTGGCACCGACCTGACGGGTATCTTTATCAGCCTGAAGGCGGAGTTGCCGGCCATCGTCGCGGCCGGTGGCGGCGCGGTGGTCAACCTGTCGTCCGCCAACGGCATCGTCGGCGTGGCCGGGATCGCCGCCTACACGGCCGCGAAACACGGCGTGCTGGGATTGACGCGGGCAGCGGCGCTCGAATACGCGGACAAGAACGTGCGCATCAACGCCATCGGACCCGGTTACGTGGCCACGCCGCGCATGCTGGAATCGCCTGGTGAAGCACTCGATGCCATGGCCGCATCGCATCCGCTGCAACGCCTGGCCACCCGGGAGGAAGTAGCCGAGTTCATCGCATTCCTGCTGTCGGAGCGGGCATCCTTCTGCACCGGCGGCTTTTATGCGGTGGATGGCGGCTATACCGCGCGATAGGCACCCGGAAGGTCCGAAAAAGGCTGAAAAAAGGCCCGCCTGAAAAGGCGGGCCAGACCGGAGATGCTGGAATCAGCTGGTTGAGCTTATTTCTTGACCTGGATCGAGCTCTTCACGTCCGTCACGCCCTGCACGCCCTTGGCCAGCTCGACAGCGCGGTCAGCCTCGGCCTTCGATGGCACGAAGCCGCTCAGCATCACTACGCCTTTCTGGGTTTCCACGTGCACGTCCATTGCCTTCACGGTATTGTCGGCAGCCATGTCGGCTTTGACTTTGGCCGTGATCATCGTGTCGGACATCGCAGCCTTTGCGGTGCCCGTGGCGTCGGCGGTCTTCTCTTTCGCCGACTGTGCCATGTCGGAAGCCTTTTCGCGCGCATTCGCGGTGGCGGCGGCGGTGCGGTCGCCGGCACGGTCCATCGCGGCGGCGGTACGGTCGCCCGCGCGGTCGGCGGCGGCGGCGGTACGATCGCGCACGTCGGCAGCGGTACCGGCCACGGCGGCACCCGTGCCGTTATCGACCAGCACGGCGGTGCGGCCATCGCCGGCCATCGTCGACGCCATGTTGGCCTTCATCGAACGTGCCTGGGCCTGGCAGGAATCCTTGGCGTTGCCACTCAGGTCGTCGCATTTTTCCTGTGCCAGTTCGAACTTGGCTTCGGCCAGCTTGCGATCGGCGCGGGCCAGTTCGTTGCCGGTGTTCTTGTGCTTGGCCACGGCGTCGCGTTCAGCCTGGGCCTGGGCGACCTTGGCTTCTTCTTCGCACACGTCCTGGGCGTTATCCTTCAGCTTTTCGCAGCGGTCCTTGGCGGCCTTGTAGTTGGCTTCGGCTTTGTCGTGCGCTGCCTGGTAGGCCGAGTTGTTCGCGGTCTGGGCGGTGGCGAATGCGCTGACCAGTGCCAGCGTGATGAATGCGGCTTTTTTCATGGTAGTCCCCTTAGGATGGTTGGCAGGGACGATTAAACGCTACCGCAGCCCATCCTTCTGTGCGCAGCCGTACACAGACTGGAACTTGTTGTCCTTTTGTTACTCAGGCATGAGCAAGCCCTTGCTCCACAATGTCGAGGCTTGCTCGAACGGGCCGGCGCCGGCGGCAAATACGCCGCCATGCGGCGCCAGCTGAAGCCAGGCCCGGGTATCGTGCGAGCCATGGCTGGCCGGCTGGTCGTCACGCACCTTGCGCATCCAGCCAACCACGTGGCCATACTGGGCCGGATGGCGGTGCTGCGTCCATGCCAGGGCTACCAGGTCGGAAAACCCTTCCTCGCGGCGCGTTTCACGCATCTGTTTCGACATCTCCAGCAACTCCGGCGTGGCGGCGGTTTCGTGCCCTGCCTCGGTAAACCCGGCCGGCAGCGCATGCCAGCGGCCCTGCGCGATACGCCAGCAATGGCCTACCTCATGGGCAGCCATTGCCTCGATCAGCACGTCACGCCGTTCATCGGCCACGCCGGCAAGGATCGTCTCCGCGTTCGGGTTGCCGCGCATCGACAGCACCAGCTTGCAGCGCCCGTCGGCGTATCCCATGGCCAGCGGCACGTCGTTCGGGCCAGCCTTCGGCTGCACGATGATATCGATCGGCAGGTTCAGCGACTTTGCATAGTCGAGCACGGGAGCCGCCGCGGCAAGCCAGCGGGTTTCCAGTGTGGTGAGCTGGGCGGCAAAAGCGGAGGTCGCGGACAGCGAAAACAGCAGTGCGGCGGTGGCAGCGCGGGCAGGGATAAAGGAAAACGTCGGCATGAATTTCTCCATCGGGAAGAATTACTATACATGCCGTACGGAAATTTGTTACCGGGAAATCGAGGCTGTTACAAAATATTTCCTTACCGAAATTTACAAGTTTGCAGGAAGCGCAATGGCCCTTGCGTCAAGAAGTATCGGTCTTTACAGCCGGCAATATTTAATTGCCATGCGTCGAGGTTGAGATATCGCAAAAGCATGCAGAATGCGCGACAGACAGCGCGGGGATTGGCAGGCCACGCGGCCTGCCATGGGGATTTAATTCGCTAGCAGTGCCGCGGCCGTCGGAAACGCCGGGCGGATATCGTTCGGAATCGACTTCATCCGGTCCAGCGCGCGGGCGATTTCAGGCCGGATCACGACGTACTTCGCCATCATGTCTTTGGCGCGGGTATAGTCGCCGGTGGCTTCGACCGTCAGGAATTCCCGGTCGAGATCGGTGACGGCCTGGCGGATCTTCGCGAAGTCCACGGAGAACGTGCCGTCGGCATGGGCGACGAAGCCGCCCTTGTCCAGCAGGTAGTTGACCTGGATCGCCATGCCGCGCGCATGCGAGCTGGAGAGGCCGAAATGCAGCGTGCGGAAAGCCGATGCCAGGAACGTCGTGTACAGCCTGCGTTCGGCCGCTTCCCCCTGCCCCAGTATGCTTTTCAGCTGGTCCTTCTCCATCATGGTCGCCAGCGCGTACAGGCCCGTAACGTCGGCCTTGGCTTCCTCGATCGTCGAGTACGTGTCCTTCAGGTCCTGGCGCGGCGTCGACTTGCCGCCCTGCGTGCTGTGGGGGCCCAGGCCGTGCGTGATTTCGTGCGCCAGGATGTGCGTGAAGAAGGAATCGAAGTCCAGGTCCTGCTGGTCCTGCGGCCGCAGCACGATCCGCGCGATCGGCGTGAGCGTGGCCTTGAACTTTGCTTCCTGCACGTTCTTGAGCATCACCCGCTTGGAACCGCGCTGGCTGATGATGCGCTCGTCGTTCGGCAGGTTGTAGGCGGCCGTCTGCACGCCCATGTTGCCGTCGCCGGCGCCGAACACCTGGTTGACGACGACCATCGGTGCCACCGCGCCCACTTTGGGGTTGCGGTATTGCGGATCGAGCGGCAGGCTGTCCTCGATTTCCTGCATGTGCTTTGCAAAGAAATCCAGCTTTGCCGTTTCGGCCTCGTCGCGGATGCTGACATAGGCTTCGAACGCGGCCTTGTAGCCGAACAGCTCGTCGTTATAGGTTTCGTAGGGGCCGATCGTCACGTCCACCGCCGAATCGAGGTCCATCCACGCGAGGTCGGACGGTAGATAGTCGTTCGACAGGAACGCGTCCGCCCGCAGGGTGAGGAATTTTTTCAGCGATGCGTTATCGGTGGCGGCCGCCGCATCCCTCAGCAGCGCCGCCAGCTTCGCGAGTTCGGGCCTGTATTCGTCGGCATATTTCACCGTGCGGAACTTGCCGTCCTTGCCGGCGCGGATCGTCGTGAAAAACCACTGGGCCTGCTGCCTGTCGGCCGGTGGCAAGCCGTTCATCCACTGTTCGAGCGATTGCTTCGTGGCGCCGGCGGGATAGAAATTCGCGCCTTCCGGCTTTTTGGGGGGGATCGCGACGCCACCGATGTGCGCGGGCAGGAACGAGGCGTTGCCGTCCAGGTTCGACCATGGCCCCTTGTTCAGCCAGAAGTAATCGGCACGCGCCTTGCCGAGCGGCGTCGTGTCCTTTTTCAGCGCGGCCCACAGCGCCTCGTTGTGCACCCAGCGCTGGCGCAGCTGCAGCGTGTCGATGACCTGCGCCGCCTCGATCAGCTTCGCGATCGCCTTGCGGTCGCCGGCCGACAGCTTCGACGTGTCGGCCTTCAGCTCGACGGGCGCGAACCGCTGCGTCATCCGGTTCAATTCGGCCACGCCGGGCGGCGCCGCCATCGCCGTCGCGGCCGACACGGCCAGTACCATCGGGAGCAGGAGATTCTTCATGGGCATACCTCTTTGGAATGAAGCGCCCATTGTATGCCCGCGTCCCGTGATACCGGGCCGGCCGGCAAGGGACTTATTCGACTTCGGTAACGAACTGCTCGCGCGGCCGGCGCACTTTCGGCAGGTTCACGAGCCAGTCGCCATCCTCGGCGCGATACCCCAGCGGCAGCATCGCCACGCTCTTCAGGCCACGTGCATGCAAGCCGAGGATGTCGTCCACGGCGGCCGGATCGAAGCCTTCCATCGGCACGCTGTCCACTTCCTCGAACGCGGCCGCGATCAGCGCCGCGCCCAGGCCCAGGAAGGCCTGCCGGGCGGTATGGCTGAAGTTCACCTCGGCGCCGCGCTGCGGGTATGTGGCGAGCAGCTGCTGGCGGTAGGCTTCCCAGCCTTCGTTGCGGAAACCGCGCACTTCGTTCGTGTAGTCGAACATCTGGTTGATGCGCTCGGGCGTGTAGTCGTCCCATGCGGCGAACACGAGCAGGTGCGAACCGTCGACGACCTGCTGCTGGTTCCACGCCACCTCGGCGATGCGCTTGCGGATGGCCGGATTCGTCACCAGCAGGATTTCATACGGCTGCAGGCCGCTGGACGTGGGCGCCAGGCGGGCCGCCTCGATGATGCGCTCGACCTTGTCCGCCGGCACCGGACGGCTTGGGTCCATTTTCTTGGTGGCGTAGCGCCACTGCAGTTTTTCCAGTAATGGCATGGTTAATTTCCTTTGTGGGTGAATGAAGCCATTGTATTTTTCGCCGAAGCGCCGATAAACTGGCCCTTCGACAAATCATCTGTTCTTGAAAGGCTAAAATGGCGCGCCGTTTCGATCACCTGGCCGACGTGGAGGCATTGCTGCGCGTCGTCGACGAAGGTTCGCTGACGAATGCCGCCGTCGTCCTCGGCACGACGCCCTCGGTGCTCAGCCGCGCAATCGCCCGCCTGGAAGCGCGGCTCGGCACGCAACTGCTGCGCCGCACGACACGCAGCCAGGGGCTGACGGACGCCGGCCGCATCTATGTGGACGAGGCGCGGCAGGCTTTCGCGCTGGTCGAGAAAGCCGAGCAGGCCATCAGCGGCAGCGCGCCGCACGAGGAACTGGCGGGCCGCGTGCGCCTCAGCGTGCCCACCAGCTATGCCCACTGCCGGCTGGCGCCCATGCTGGCCACGTTCGCGCAGCGCCATCCGCGCGTGCATGTGGAACTGAACATCACGAACCGCAACGTGGACCTGGCGGCCGAAGGCTACGACATGGCGATCCGCTCCGGCCCGCTGCCGGACAGCAGCATGGTCGCCCGCAAGCTCGAGGACGGGGCGATGATCCTCGTGGCCTCGCCCGGCTATGTGCGCACCGCCGGGCCGCTCGACACGTTCGACGACCTGCGGCGCCAGCGCTGCATCGCCTTCGTGCGCCCCAGCACGGGGCGCGTGATCCCGTGGATGCTGCGTGTCGACGGCAAGGATGTGGACTGGCCGCCCACGCCTGCCATCACCGTGTCCGACGACGTGATGGGCGTCGTCACGCTGGCCGCGCAGGGCCTGGGCATCACGATCTGCGCGGCGCTGATGGCCACCGAAGCCATTGCGGCGGGCCGGCTCGTGCCGGTGCTGCCAGCGCTGTCCGGGCGCATGCGCGCCTTCTCTCTCGTCTATGCGCCGCACCGCGGCCTCTCGCCTGCCGCGCGGGCATTGATCGAGATGCTGGCCGAGGAAACCGCGCAGCGCACGTGAGCTTACTGCCCCGGCGCCTGTGCCAGCTGCCCCAGCCTGCCTTCGGGCTGCCAGCCGGCACCCAGTGCGCGGGCCACCGACACGGCGGCCAGCAGCCGCTGCGTGTCGATCTGCGCGGCGGCCCGATCGGCCGCCAGGGCGCTGCGCTGCGCATCCGTCACGTCGAGGTAGGTGGACAGGCCGCGCTCGTAGCGGGCCCTTGCCACCAGGTAGGCGCGGCCGGCCGCTTCGCGCGATACCGCCTGCGCCTTGCCCTGCCGCTCGCGCTGCTGCACGTCGGACAGCGCATCTTCCACTTCGCGCAATGCCGTCAGCAGCCGGTCCTGGTGGTTCGCCACGGCTTCGTCATAGCGCGCCTGCGCCGCGGCCAGGTTGGCCTTGTTGCGGCCGCCATCGAGGACCGGCAGCGACAGCGCCAGCGGGCCGAAGCTGAACTGGCGCGAGCCGCCCTTGGCGATCTCGGACAGGCTCTCGGACGCGAAGCCGAAATTGCCCGTGAGGCTCAGCGTGGGATACAGCGCGCCCTCGGCCACGCCGATATTCGCATTGGCCGCCTTCAGCGTGGCCACGCTTTGCGCCAGGTCCGGCCGCTGCGCCAGCAGGCTGGCCGGCAGGCCGACGGGGATCGCCGGCGGCCGCGGCAGGCCGGCACTTGCCGTCTCCAGCACGGTCGACGACGGCGATGCGCCCAGCAGCACGGCCAGGCCATGTTCCAGCGCGTTGCGCTGGCGCTGCGCTTCTTCCAGGTCGGCTTCGGCATTGGCGCGTTCGATCTTCGCGCGCGACGTGTCGAGTTCGTTCGACAGGCCGGCATCGAAGCGCGCGTTCACCAGTTCCTCGGTTTCGCGGCGCGTATCGAGTGCGCCGCGCAGGATGCCGATTTCCGCGTCGAGCCCGCGCAGTTGCCAGTAAGTCGTTGCGACCTGCGACGTCAGCATCAGCATCACGCCATCGCGGTCGGCCTGTGCGGCCAGTGCCTGCGCATCGGCTGCTTCCACGGCGCGGCGCACGCGGCCCAGCAAGTCGAGTTCGTACGAGAACGACGAGCCGATCGAATAGTTGTTGCCGGCGACGGCGCGGCGGCCCAGCGCGATGCCCTGCGCCGTGTTGGCCGATGTGCGCGTGTTCGAGACACCGGCATTCACGTTCAACTGCGGCCGTTCGCCGGCGCGCGTGACGCCCAGTTGCGCCTCGGCCTGCAGCAGGCGCTGCGCCGCCGCCTTCACCGTGGGGCTGTCGGCCAGCGCCTGCTGCTCGAGCCGGTTCAGTGTCTCGTCGCCGAACACGCTCCACCACTGCCGTGGCAGGCTTGCCGCGGCATCAACACCTTGCGGCAGGCGTGCCGCGGCATCCGCGGCATCCGCGGCATCCACGGCTCGGGGCGCATGGCGGAAGTTCGCGTCCGCCACGCCGGCCGGCGCCTTGAAGTCGTTGCCGACGGTGGCGCAGCCGGACAGGAACAGCACGGCGGAGGCAACCGCCACGGTGATGCTTTGCTTGATGAACATGGTGTGACCTTTGTGTATTTGTCTCAGTGGCCGCCGCCGCCGGCACCCGATGGCGATTTCACATTGTCCGACAGCCAGAGGATGGCGATGCAGGACAGCAGGATGCCGCCGACGATGAAGAAGCCGTCGTTGTAGGCCATCACGAACGCTTCGCGCCGCACGATGCCGTCGATCGCTTTCAATGCCTTGTCCGCCGCGTTGACCGGATCGAAGCCCTGGCCGATGAAGGCCTGCGTCATCTGGTCCAGCCGCTGCTGCGTGGCCAGCGAGTAGCTGGTGATCGATTCACCCAGCCGCGCCGAGTGGAAGTGTTCGCGCGTCGACAGCGCGGTGGCCAGCAGCGCGATGCCGATCGAGCCGCCCAGGTTGCGCGTCATGTTGAACAGGCTCGATGCGGAAGGCATGTCCTTCGGCGCGATGCCGTTCATGGCGAAGTTCGACAGGGTCAGCATCACGAACGGCTGGCCCAGCGCGCGGATGATCTGCGACAGCATCAGCTGGTCGTAGCCCGTGCTCGCGTCCATGTAGGCGTTCATCAGGCACGAGCCGCCGAACAGCAGCAGGCCGAACGAGCACAGGATGCGGTTGTCGATCTTCGACGACAGCTTGGCCACGAACGGCATGATGAACAGCTGTGGCAGGCCCACCCACATGATCACTTCGCCGATCTGCATCGGCGAATAGCCGGCGATCTGGCCGAGGAACAGCGGCAGCAGGAACGACGAGCCGTACAACCCCATGCCCATGACCGCCGACAGCACGGTGGCGACGAGGAAGTTGCGCTGTCCATACAGGCCCAGGTTGACGAACGGCTGTTCGCGCATCGCGCTCGTCACGATCCAGCCCAGCAGGCCGACCAGCGCCATGGCGGCGAAGGCGACGATGAAGCCGGAATCGAACCAGTCCTTGCTGTTGCCTTCTTCCAGGAAGATCGTCAGGCAGCCCAGGCCCATCGCCATGAACGCGATGCCCAGCCAGTCGGCGTTCCACAACTGGTCGAGCTGCCATTTTTCCTTGTCCAGGCCATAGGCGATGCCCGCCATCAGCAGCACGCCCGGCACCCAGTTGATGTAGAAGATCGACGGCCAGCCATACAGCTCGGAAAGGTAGCCGCCCAGCGTGGGGCCCATGGCCGGCGCCAGCGTGGCCGTGAGGCCGAACAGCGCCATGCCGGCCGCGCGTTTCGACGGCGGCAGCTTGGTCATCACCAGCGTCATCGCCATCGGGATCAGCGCGCCGCCCGTGAAGCCCTGGGCCATGCGGAACACGATCATGCTTTCCAGGTTCCAGGCAAAGCCGCACAACGTGGAAAACACGAGGAACAATCCCGTGGTGCCCATCATGTAGCCGCGCAGCGAGAACACGCGCGTCAGCAGGGCCGTCAGCGGAATGACGATGATCTCGGCCACCAGATAGGCCGTGGAGATCCACGAACCCTCTTCCTGCGTGGCCGACAGCGAGCCGAGGATGTCCTTCAGCGACGAATTGGTGATCTGGATGTCCAGCACCGCCATGAACGCGCCCAGCATGCCCGCGGCCACGGCGATCCAGGTGCGGCCGGACACCGCGCCGCTGGCCTGGCCATAGGCCAGGGCGCCGGGCGGGCTGCCGGTCAGGGTTTGCGTGCTCATTGGATGTGCCGCTTAGTGAACTTGCGGCTGCACTCGGGAAGCGGCCTGCGCATGCTGCGGCGCTTCGTCGCCGATCGCCACTTCGGCGATCACCGACATGCCGGGCACGAGGCGGCCGGCCAGCGCTTTCCGGTCCTTCTCGTCCAGCGTGATCTTCACCGGCACACGCTGCACGATCTTCGTGAAGTTGCCGGTGGCGTTATCGGCCGGCAGCAGCGCGAACTGGTTGCCCGAGGCGGGCGAGAAGCTGTCGACGTGACCGGTGAGTTCCCGGCCCGGCAGCGCATCGACGCTGATGTGCACCGGCTGGCCCACGTGCATGTCGGCCAGTTGCGTTTCCTTGAAGTTCGCGGTGACCCACACGTCGTCCTGCACCAGCGCCGCCAGCTGCTGGCCGGGCGACACGCGCTGGCCCACTTCGATGTTGCGCTTGCCGACACGGCCGCCGACCGGCGCGACGATGGTGTTGTAGGCGAGCTGCTGTTCGGCTTCCTTCAATTGCACTTTCAGCACGTCGATCTGCGCCTTCAGCACGTCGCGCGCGGACGTGGCGGCGGCGATCTGCGCCTTCGCGGCGCTGACGCTGTCCTTGCGGGCCGCCAGGTCGGCCACCGCGCTGGCGCGGCCGGCATTGGCGGCATCGAGTTCCGCCTTCGACACGGCCTTCATCTGGCTCGTGTACAGCTGGCCATAGCGCTCGGCATCCTGCGTGGCGCGCACCAGCAGCGCTTCGGACTGTTTTACCTGGGCGGCGGTGGCGCTGGCCTGGGCCTTCACCTGGGCGACCTGGGCATCGGCCTGCAGCACCTGCGTTTCGGCGCTGGCGATCTGGGCGCGGATCTGCTCCACCTTCACGCGCTGGTCGAACGGATCCAGTTCGGCGATCACGTCGCCCGCCTTCACGTACTGGTTATCGTCGATCAGCACTTTCGTGACGGTGCCGGCGATGCGCGACGACACCGGGTGCACGTGGCCGGCCACGTAGGCGTTTTCCGTCTCCACGAAGTGCGCGCTGCGATACCACATGCGGCCGCCGCCCGCGATGGCCGCGACGGCGATCAGGCCGGCCACGACCAGCACGCGGCGGTTCGGCTTTTTCGCCGGCGCTGCCGCCTGGGGGGTGGCTGTCGATTCGGCGCCCAGCACTTTTTGTTCTGCCTGGTTGGACATGGAAAACGCTCCGAGAAATGAAATGAAATGAGTTGAGCGCATTATTCGTCATTAGATGCTTGAAGTCAAGAAATGAAACGGTTGCATTTCATTTCCGGCTGGAATAAAGTGGCGTCATCTGATAGCCTCCGCGGTACTCCCACTACCTTCCGCCTATGTCCGACGAGCACACTTCCGCCGATTCCCCCTGCCCGATCGCCCGCGGCGCCGGGCGCCCGCGCGCCTGCGACGCGGAAGCTCGCACGCAAGAACTGATGGGCGCCGCCGCCGAGCTGTTCCTGGAAAAAGGTTATGCAAAGGTCAGCCTGGACATGATCGCGCGCCGGGCCCGCGTGGCGGTGCGGACGATCTATGTGAAGTTCGGCGGCAAGAGTGGCCTGTTCCGGGAAATCCTGAAGTCCGGCCGCGACGTCTACTTCGAGTCGATGGAAGATCTGGAAACGAACCCGCGCCCGATCCGCGAAGTCCTTGTCGATTTCGGCATGCGGGTGCATGAACTGATGTCGTCCGACGGGGCCATCAAGCTGCACCGCATGGTGATCGCCGAGGCGCACCACGATCCCGAACTCGCCGAAGCTTTCTTCGAATCGGGCCCGCAGCAGACCCGCCTTGCACTGCAGCGCTATTTTTCGCGGCCCGACGTGCGTGCCCAGCTGCGCGACCTCCCCGCCGAGCAGTTGGCCGTGCACCTGATGAACTGCCTGATGGGCGACCTGCTGAAGCGTTACCTGTTCGCCTCGCACGTTCCCGTTCCGCCTGGCGACGCATCGCTCGTCGAAGGGCGTGTCGACCTTTTCCTGCATGGCGCCAGGGCTTGACGCGCATGTGAAATTCGCCTGGCACTCACTTGACACCTGCGCGCCGGTAACTCATCCTTGGTGACCATTGCTTGGTGCGCTAACGCACTGAGTGTATGCTGGCGGGCAGGGATAATGTTGTCCTTAAGACTATAAATTGCAGGGAGGCTTTATGAGCAAGTTTGACAGGCTGGAATGGACGCAGAAAGTAGCTGCGCTCAACGAGCGCATTCGCGGTTTCCAGGCAAATCCCAGCGAGGAACAACTCGAGTTG
The DNA here is from genome assembly GCF_055502675.1 of Pseudoduganella sp. jia 12. Lineage (NCBI taxonomy): Bacteria > Pseudomonadati > Pseudomonadota > Betaproteobacteria > Burkholderiales > Oxalobacteraceae > Pseudoduganella > Pseudoduganella sp. jia 12. The sequence continues at coordinate 94,590 of NZ_JBUXKP010000012.1, read as the reverse complement.
GCCATCAACGAATTGCGTGACTATGCCGCCGCCGCCAGTGCCGGCATGGAAATCCCGCCGCGCTTCATCGCCAGCTAAGCAAGATCCAGCCAGCACACCCAAACCCGGGACAGACCCCTGTTTCAAGGAAATTTCTTGAAAACAGGGTCTGTCCCGGGTTTTTTTATTGCTGAAAAACAGTAGCGGGAGCGGATTTTTCGTAATTGACACGGCATCGGCCTTGCGGTCTAATGTCCAGCACTGCATGAAATCGTTTTCATGGATTTTCCCCTACTCTTCCAGCAGACAAGACAATGACCGACAAACTGCAATTTCCGCCTTCGTTCACGTGGGGCGTGGCCACCAGCTCGTTCCAGATCGAAGGTGGCGCCACTGCCGATGGCAAGGGCCCTTCCATCTGGGATACGTTCAGCCACACACCCGGCAAGGTGATCGATGGCAGCAATGGCGACGTGGCGTGCGATCACTATCACCGCTATGCGGAAGATGTCGGCATCATGGCTGACCTTCACGTGGACGCCTATCGCTTCTCGATGGCCTGGGCACGCGTGCAGCCTGCCGGCAAGGGCGCCTGGAACGAAGCCGGCTTTGCCTTCTACGAACGCCTGCTGGACGAGCTGGACAAGAAAAATATCGCTGCGCACGTCACGCTGTACCACTGGGACCTGCCGCAAGGCCTGCAGGATGAAGGCGGCTGGCTGAACCGCGATACCGCCTACCACTTCGCCGAGTATGCCGCCGAAGTGGCGCGCCGCTTCGGTAATCGCGTGAAAACGATTGCAACGCACAACGAGCCGTGGTGCACGGCGAACCTCGGCTACGGCAACGCGCAATTCGCGCCGGGCGTGGCGGACGTGAAGCAGTCGGTACAGGTATCGCACCACCTGCTGCTGTCGCACGGACTGGCGATGACGGCGATGCGCGCCGTGGGCGGCTCCGCCCAGCTGGGCATCGTGCTGAACCAGTGGACCGCCGACGCGGCCACCGACAGCCAGGCCGACCGCGATCTCGCCGCGTGGGAATATGCCCGCTCGGTGCAATGGTTCATGGACCCGATCTTCAAGGGCCATTATCCGGAATACGCGCTGCGCGGCCATGGTGCGAACGCGCCGGACGTGCAGGAAGGCGACTTCGGCATCATCCGCCAGCCGATCGACTTCCTTGGCGTGAACTACTACTTCCGTTCGTTCTGCAGCGCCGAAACGCCACCGCGCCAGGCCCCGGCCGCGCTGGGCACCACGGACATGGGCTGGGAAATCTATCCGCAAGGCCTGACGGAACTGCTGGTCAAGCTGAAGGGCGAATACGACCTGCCGCCGATCTATATCACCGAGAACGGCATGGCCAATCCCGACCACCAGGTGGTCGAAGGGCGCGTGGCCGATGCCAAACGCATCGACTATGTGGAGCGCCACCTGGCCGCGCTGAAGGAAGCGATGGACGCGGGCGTGGACGTGCAAGGCTACTTCCTGTGGAGCCTGCTGGACAACTTCGAGTGGAACTCGGGCTACGCCAAGCGTTTCGGCATCATCCACGTGGATTACGCGACCCAGAAGCGTACGCCGAAGGACAGCGCGCTGTGGTATCGCGAATTCATCGACATGCAACGCCGCTGATGGTGGAAAAAGCGGCATTGTTGGCGCTATCATGATGAGTACAGCGTGACGGGCACAGCGGCAATATAGCCCGCGTGCACGACCCAAGACAGGAGACGACATGAACACGAAAGCCGCCGCGCCGGGTACCCTCCCCGGCAATGGCACGACGGGCACGACGGGCGCCGCCGCCCCCGGGCGCCGGGCCAGCCCGCTGCTGTGGGTGCCGACCGGGTATTTCACGATGGCGCTCGCCTATGTCATGCTCACCAGCGTGACGGCGATCATGTTCAAGAACCTGGGCATGGACAACGGCAAGGCGGCCGAATATGCGAGCTACCTGATCCTGGCCTACACGATCAAGCCGCTGTTCGCGCCGTTCGTGGAAATGTACCGCACGAAGAAATTCTTCGTGCTGTGCGCGCAGCTGATCGTGGGCGTCGGTTTCGGCCTCGTGGCGCTGGCGATGTCCCTGCCCGGCTACATGGCGATCATGATCGGGCTGTTCATCGTGCTGTCGTTCGTGGGCGCCACGCAGGACATCGCGTGCGACGGCGTCTACGTGACGGCGCTCGACACGCGCACGCAGTCGCTGTACTGCGGCATCCAGAGCCTGTCGTGGAACGTCGGCCCGATCGTCGCTTCCGGTGGCATGGTCTACCTGTCCGGCTGGCTGCACGTCAATGTCTTCGGCCACGATCCGAAGGTCTTCGGCGAAGCCTGGATCGACAGCTGGCGCATCGTGTTCTTCATCGTGGCGGGCATCACGCTGGTGATGTCGGTATGGCACCTGCGCACGATGCCCGAGGGTTCCAGGGCGGAAAACGCACCCGCGTCGATCGGGCAGGCTTTGACCATCCTGTGGGATTCGTTCGTCACGTTCTTCCAGAAGCGCGACGTGTGGCTGATGGTGGGCTTTGCCTTCCTGTTCCGCCTCTCGATCGGCCTGCTGGAAAAGATCGGCCCGTTCTTCATGGTCGACCCGGTGGCCAAGGGTGGCCTCGGGCTGTCCAACGAACTGCTGGGCATCGTGTACGGCACTTATGGACTGGTGGCGGTGCTGGTCGGCTCGCTGCTCGGCGGCTTCTTCGTGGCGAAGCGGGGCTTGAAGCCCACGCTGTTCGTGCTGTGCTGCGCCGTCAACATCCCGAACGTGACGTTCCTGCTGATGGCGATGTACCAGCCAACGAGCCTGGTCGCGATCAGCGCCGGCGTGGCGATCGAGAAATTCTTCTACGGCTTCGGTTCCGTGGGCTTCATGATCTACCTGATGCAGCAGCTCGCACCGGGCAAGTATTCGACCACCCACTATGCGTTCGGTACCGGCCTGATGGGGCTGTGCATGATGGTGACGGGCGCCGTGTCCGGCCACCTGCAGGAATGGATGGGGTATGTCAATTACTTCTGGTTCGTGATGGCGGCCACGATTCCATCGTTCCTCGTGACCTGGTTCGCGCCGTTCCACCACAAGGAAGGGTGATGCCCCTCCCCTCGCATTTTCGTCAGTTCCTGCGGAAATGCGAGGCCAGCAGTTCGTAGTCCTCCGGCGCTTCGAACAGCGCTGGATCCGGTTCGCTGCGGTCGAGTTCCGACAGTTCGACGGTCGACTCGCCGAAGCGCGGGTCGCTGTGCTTGCGGTACAGCGATAGTTTCAGCTCTTCGGCATACCAGACTTCGCTGGTCGCCTCGATGTTTTCGCCCTCCCTGCCCACCTGGTGCCGCGTGACCAGGCCGGTTGCCGCCACCCCTTCGATATCGCGCCGGCCCAGCTGCTCCACGACAGGGCGCGCCCTGCTGGCCGGCATGCGGCCAGCCTCCCTGTCGAGTGCGGGCGCCTGGCGGTCCGCGCCGCCCGATACCAGTCCGTTCTTGTGATCGAGGAAGATCGTGGCGCCATCTGCGCCGGTGATGACCGAGTGATCGAGCTCGCCATCGCCATCGAGCGTATCCCGGCGCGTCCTGCCGGCACTGTCGCGGTACAGCCGCGTGACCGTCTGCCGGGTGAACTCGTCGCCATCCGCCAGCAGGCGGACGATCGTCACCGTCTGGATGGCGCTGTACGGCCGCTCGGTGACCAGCGAACGGTTTGACTGCTGGGCTTTCTGGACGGCAGGCGCCGGGCCTGCATCGTTGGCGGAGCATGCATTGGCCGACACGAGGCCGGCCAGCAGTACCATGAGGATGCGCTTGTCCATAGGTGCCTTTCAGAATGAATGACAGCAGGCGAATGCGGTGCGGCGTTCCATGCTACACCTGGCGCTGTCATCGAAACGCACGAATGCCCATGGTGCCAACCGGATGAGTCCGGGAGGCTGAGCTCACGGCCCGAGGAAGTCGTCCAGCTCCTTGATCCGCTGTTCCGCACGTTTCTGCATGCACCCGATGTGCACCAGGTTGCGCATGGTGCCGCCGGCGTAGTACTCGTAGGCGGCATCGCAGTCGGCTTCGCGGAACTTGATCCATGCGCGCTGCGCCGCGACGAGCTTCTTGCGCGTTTCCGGATGATCGTCGTCGCGCCGTTCGAGTTCCTTGAGCACCTTCTGGTAAGTGCTGTTGAGCTTTACCTCGACCGCTTTCTGCTCCCTGGCGGCGCATTCGTTGAGATCGGTCGTGGCGAACGCCTTGTCGCAATCGATCGCCCAGGCGCTGGAGATCGTCAGCAGGATCGTTCCCGCTCCGATGGCGATGTTCTTCATGGTCCCTCCTGTTCGATGATGATGTGCAAGCATAGCGGAGCGGCACCGGTGCGGCATCGCGACGGATGAAAAAACGCCACCCGAAGGTGGCGTTGTGTGCTGCGGAAAGCGAAGGATCAGCGCTTGCGCACCGGCGGCAGGTCGGTGCAGACCCCTTCGTACACCTCGGCGGCCATGCCGATCGACTCGCCCAGCGTCGGGTGCGGGTGGATCGTCTTGCCGATGTCGGTGCCGTCGGCGCCCATCTCGATCGCCAGGGCGATCTCGCCGATCATGTCGCCGGCGTGCGTGCCGACGATGGTGCCGCCCACGATGCGGTGCGTTTCGGCGTCGAACAGCACTTTCGTGAAGCCTTCGTCACGGCCGTTGGCCACGGCGCGGCCGGAAGCGGCCCATGGGAAGTGGCCCTTCTCGACCTTGATGCCCTTGGCCTTCGCTTCGTCTTCCGTCAGGCCGACCCACGCCACTTCCGGATCGGTATAGGCGACGGACGGGATCACGGTGGCGTCGAAGTGCGACTTCTGGCCCACGGCCGCTTCGGCGGCCACGTGGCCTTCGTGCACGGCCTTGTGCGCCAGCATCGGCTGGCCCACCAGGTCGCCGATGGCGAAGATGTGCGGCACGTTGGTGCGCATCTGGCTGTCGACGTTGATGAAGCCGCGGTCGGTCACCTGCACGCCCGCCTTGTCGGCGGCGATCTTCTTGCCGTTCGGGCTGCGGCCCACGGCCACGAGGACCATGTCGTAGATCTGCGGTGCCGGTGCGGTGGCGCCGGCTTCGGCCGCCTCGAACGTGACCTTGATGCCTTCCGGCAGCGCTTCCACGCCGACGGTCTTCGTCTTGGTCATGATGTTGTCGAAGCGGTGCGCGTTGTACTTCTGCCAGATCTTGACGGCATCGCGGTCGGCGCCCTGCATCAGGCCATCCATCATTTCGACCACGTCGATGCGCGCGCCGAACGTGGAATACACGGTGGCCATTTCCAGGCCGATGATGCCGCCGCCGATCACCAGCATGCGCTTCGGCATGAAGCGCAGTTCCAGCGCGCCGGTCGAATCGACGATGCGCGGATCTTCCGGCACAAAGGGAAGCTTCACCACGGCGGAACCGGCGGCGATGATCGCCTGCTTGAACTGCACGACCTTCTTGACGCCGTCGGCGCCGGTGACTTCGATGTGGTTCGGGCTGACGAACTGGCCCACGCCCTGCACCACCTGCACCTTGCGCGCCTTGGCCATGCCGGACAGGCCGCCGGTCATCTTCGAGATCACGCCTTCCTTGTACGCGCGCACTTCGTCGATGTCCACTTCGGGCCTGGCGAACTTCACGCCATGCTTGCCCAGGTGCGACGTTTCATCGATCACGGAAGCCAGGTGCAGCAGCGCTTTCGACGGAATGCAGCCCACGTTCAGGCACACGCCGCCCAGCGTTGCATAGCGCTCGACGATCACGGTGTTCTGGCCCAGGTCCGCGGCGCGGAACGCGGCCGAGTAGCCGCCGGGGCCGCCGCCCAGCACCATCATGTCGCACTGGATGTCGACATTGCCGGTGTAGGAGCCGGCTGCCGACGCGGGGCCGGAAGCCGGCGCGGAAGCCGGCGCCGCCACGGCGGGGCCGCCATACACAGGCGCGGCCTGCCCTGGCGCTTCGCCCTTTTCCTCGGGCTTGGCAACCGGCGAGGCCGGCACGCCAGCCGAAGCGGATGCAGGTGCGGGTGCCGAAGCCCCTGCAGACTCTTCCAGCAACAGCAGCGGCGAGCCTTCGGACACCTTGTCGCCCACCTTGATCTTCAGTTCCTTGATCACGCCGGCGTGCGTGGCCGGAATCTCCATGGAAGCCTTGTCCGACTCCACGGTGGCGATCGACTGGTCGACCTTGATCGTGTCGCCCACCTTGACGATCAGTTCGATGACTTCGACTTCCTTGAAGTCGCCGATGTTCGGTACTTTTACCTCAACAATACTCATGTGGCGGGCTCCTTACAGCAGCACTTTGCGCATGTCGCCCAGCACTTCTGCCAGGTAGACTGCGAAGCGGGCACCGGAAGCGCCGTCGACCACGCGGTGGTCGTACGACAGCGACAGCGTCATCATCAGGCGCGGCACGAACTGCTTGCCGTCCCACACCGGCTTCATCGAAGCCTTCGACAGGCCGAGGATCGCCACTTCCGGCGCATTCACGATCGGCGTGAAGTGCGAGCCGCCGATGCCGCCCAGCGACGAGATCGTGAACGTGGCGCCCTGCATGTCGGCCGGTTTCAGCTTGCCTTCGCGCGCCGCCAGCGACAGTTCCGTCATTTCGCGGGCGATCTGCGACACGCTCTTCTGGTCGGCGTTCTTCACCACCGGTACCACCAGGCCTTGCGGCGTATCGGCGGCGAAGCCGATGTTGTAGTACTTCTTCAGGATCAGGTTCTCGCCCTTCGCGTCCAGCGAAGAGTTGAACGCCGGGTATTTCTTCAGCGCCGCGGCCGATGCCTTGATGACGAAGGCCAGCATCGTCAGCTTGGCGGCATCCTTGTTCTTCGCGTTGGCGTTGTTGGTCTCGACGCGGAACGCTTCCAGGTCGGTGATGTCCGCATCCTCGAACTGCGTCACGTGCGGGATCATCACCCAGTTGCGATGCAGGTTCGGGCCGGAGATCTTCTTGATGCGCGGCAGCGGCTGCAGTTCCGTTTCGCCGAACTTGGAGAAGTCCAGCGACGGCCATGGCAGCAGGTTCATCCCTGCGCCGCCACCAGCGGCGGCCGGCGCAGCGGTCGGCGCAGCGGCAGCGCCGGCGATCACGCCCTTCACGTAGTTCTGCACGTCCTGCTGGGTGATGCGGCCTTTCTGGCCGGTGCCAGGCACCTTCGACACGTCCACGCCCAGTTCGCGGGCAAACTTGCGCACGGACGGCGAAGCGTGGGCCAGCTTGCCGGAAACGGCGGGCGCAGCCGGCGCGGCAGCGGCCGGCGCCGGTGCCGCGGCAGGTGCCGGTGCCGGAGCGGAAGCCGCGGCTACAGGAGCAGCAGGAGCAGCAGCAGGTGCAGCAGCAGCGGCAGCCGGGGCGGCCGCGCCGCCGGTCGATTCAACGACCAGCACCAGCGAACCTTCGGCCACCTTGTCGCCGACCTTGACCTTGATCTCTTTCACCACGCCGTCGTGCGACGACGGGATTTCCATCGATGCCTTGTCCGACTCGACGGTGATCAGGGACTGGTCCTTCTTGATCGTGTCGCCGACCTTGACCATCACTTCGATGACTTCCACTTCCTTGAAGTCGCCGATGTCCGGCACTTTCACGTCCACCGGGCCGGCCGCGGCTGCCGGAGCAGCGGCAGGTGCCGGGGCGGCCGCAGCGGCCGGAGCCGGTGCAGCGGCGGCCGGAGCCGGAGCGGCGGCGGCGGGTGACGCAGCTTCAGCGGCGGCGCCTTCACCTTCGACCAGCAACAACAGCGAACCCTCGGCGACCTTGTCGCCGACCTTGACCTTGATCTCCTTGATGACCCCGGCCGACGACGATGGAATTTCCATCGACGCCTTGTCGGATTCGACGGTGATCAGCGACTGGTCGACCTTGATCGTGTCGCCGACCTTCACCATCAGCTCGATGATCTCGACTTCCTTGAAATCACCGATATCCGGGACTTTGACTTCCACAATGCTCATAGCGTTTGCTCCGTATTCTCGTTATTGGGTCACCGGATTGGGCTTGTTCGGGTTCAGGCCATATTTCACGACAGCCTGCTCCACCACGGAGATGTCGATCTTGCCTTCGTCGGCCAGCGAGCGCAGCGCGGCAACCGTGATGTAGTAACGGTTCACCTCGAAGAATTCGCGCAGCTTGGCGCGGCTGTCCGAGCGGCCGAAACCGTCGGTGCCCAGCACGCGGTAGGTGCGCTCTTTCGGCATGAACGCGCGGATCTGCTCGGCGTACAGGCGCATGTAGTCGGTCGTGGCGATGATCGGGCCCTGCGTGTTCTGCAGCAGGCCGGTCACGTATGGCACGCGCTGTTCCTTGGTCGGGTTGACGAGGTTCCAGCGCTCGGCATCCTGGCCGTCGCGTGCCACCAGCGTCAGCGACGGGGCGGACCAGACGTCGGCGGCAACGCCCCAGTCCTTCTCCAGCAGCTCGGCGGCGAAGATCGATTCGCGCAGGATCGTGCCCGAGCCGACCAGCTGCACGCGCTCCTTGGCCTCTTTCGAACCTTCCTGCAGCAGGTACATGCCCTTCAGGATGCCCTCTTCCTGGCCGGCTTTCAGGCCCGGGTGAGCGTAGTTCTCGTTCATGATGGTGATGTAGTAGAACACGTCTTCCTGTTCCGTCACCATGCGGCGCAGGCCGTCATGGATGATCACCGCCAGTTCGTGGCCGAAGGTCGGGTCGTACGGCAGGCAGTTCGGGATCGCCGCGGCGAACAGGTGGCTGTGGCCATCCTCGTGCTGCAGGCCTTCGCCGTTCAGCGTGGTACGGCCGGCGGTGCCGCCCATCATGAAGCCGCGTGCGCGCATGTCGCCGGCGGCCCAGGCCAGGTCGCCCACGCGCTGCATGCCGAACATCGAGTAGTACGTGAAGAACGGGATCATCACGCGGTTGTTCGTCGAGTACGACGTGGCCGCCGCGATCCACGAGCTCATGCCGCCCGCTTCGTTGATGCCTTCCTGCAGGATCTGGCCGGCCTTGTCTTCGCGGTAGTACATCACCTGGTCTTTATCGACCGGTTCGTACAGCTGGCCTTGCTGGTTGAAGATGCCGATCTGGCGGAACAGGCCTTCCATGCCGAAGGTGCGGGATTCGTCGACGAGGATCGGCACCACGCGCTGGCCCAGGCTCTGGTCGCGCAGCAGGGCGGTGATGATACGCACGAACGACTGGGTCGTGGAGATCTCGCGGCCTTCCGGCGTGGCATCCAGCACGGCCTTGAACGCTTCCAGCGGCGGCACGACCAGCGTTTCGTCGGCCTTCATGCGGCGGGCCGGCAGGTAGCCGCCCAGGGCCTTGCGGCGCTCGTGCAGGTATTTCATTTCAGGCGCGTCGTCGGACGGCTTGAAGAACGGGATTTCGGCCAGCTTGTCGTCGGGGATTGGAATATTGAAGCGGTCGCGCATTTCGCGGATCGCCTCGTCGTCCAGCTTCTTGGTCTGGTGGGCGGTGTTGCGCGCCTCGCCGGACTTGCCCATGCCGTAGCCCTTGACGGTCTTCACCAGCAGCACGGTCGGCTTGCCCTGCGATTCCTGCGCCACCTTGAACGCGGCGTAGATCTTGTGCGGATCGTGGCCGCCGCGGGTCAGGCGCCAGATGTCGTCGTCGCTCATGTTGGCGACCATTTCCAGCAGCTTCGGATGCTTGCCGAAGAAGTGCTTGCGCACGTAGGCGCCGTCCTTGGCCTTGTAGTTCTGGTATTCACCGTCCAGCGTTTCCATCATCACGCGCTGCAGGATGCCTTCCTTGTCCTTGGCCAGCAGTTCGTCCCAGCCCGGGCCCCAGATGACTTTCACCACGTTCCAGCCGGCGCCGCGGAATTCGCCTTCCAGTTCCTGGATGATCTTGCCGTTGCCGCGCACCGGGCCATCCAGGCGCTGCAGGTTGCAGTTGACGACGATGACCAGGTTGTCCAGCTGTTCGCGGGCGGCCATGCCGATCGCGCCCAGCGATTCCGGTTCGTCCATCTCGCCGTCGCCGCAGAAGGCCCACACCTTGCGGCCGTCGGTATTGGCGATGCCGCGGGCGTGCAGGTATTTCAGGAAGCGTGCCTGGTAGATCGCCATCAGCGGGCCCAGGCCCATCGACACGGTCGGGAACTGCCAGAAGTCCGGCATCAGTTTCGGGTGCGGGTACGACGACAGGCCGCGGCCGTCCACTTCCTTGCGGAAGTTGATCAGCTGGTCTTCGGTCAGGCGGCCTTCCAGGTAGGCGCGGGCATACACGCCGGGCGACGAGTGGCCCTGGATGTACAGCAGGTCGCCGCCGTGCTCTTCGCTCGCGGCTTTCCAGAAGTGGTTGAAGCCGATGCCCAGCATGTTCGCCAGCGAGGCGAACGAGGACAGGTGGCCACCCAGGTCGCCGTCGGCGCGGTTGGCGCGAACCACCATCGCCATCGCGTTCCAGCGCATCCACGAGCGCAGGCGCTCTTCGTACTCCAGGTTGCCCGGGCAGTGCGCGCCGACATCGGCAGGGATGGTGTTCACATACGCGGTGTTGGCCGAGAACGGAATGTCGGCGCCGCGGCGGCGCGCCAGGTCGACCAGGCGCTCCATTAGGTACTGGGCGCGTTCCGGCCCTTCGTTCTGCAATACGGCTTCGAGCGCCTCGAGCCATTCCTTGGTTTCCAGTGCGTCCGGATCGTTGGCGGTTTGGGCCGTGACCTGGTCAAGTTGAGCTGACATCTTATCTAGTCTCCTGAGTGAATTGGCCCGAACCGATGCGGTGATCGTTGGCGGACGCGAGGGTGATTATTTACCAAGACTTTTACAAAGTGCGGAGATTCTAACAGTGAATTTAGCCTTTTTCAAAATACGAAAGAGCTTTTTATAATATGAAATCTCCCTATGGAAAAATGCTGCAATGCCGCATAAATCCACGCTTTTCGATCAATTGACGTGATTAAAAAATCACTTTTCTGAGCATGATCGGACTACTTTCGATGGCGCTTTCAAAGGCTGTAAAAAAAGTACGCTCGGACGCTTCCCGGCCACCGTCCCGATGCCCCGGCGCAGCCTCGCAGCAGCAAGCCCCGGTGCCGCGTTATGCGCCTTTATAATGTCGGTTTTTCTCCCCCACTTAGCCAATCACCATGTCTGCCCAACTCATCGACGGAATCGCCCTCTCCCAAAAACTGCGCGCCGAAATCGCATCCCGCGCTGCCGCATTGACCGCCAAGGGGCAGCAGCCCGGCCTGGCCGTGATCCTGGTGGGCGAAGACCCGGCCAGCCAGGTGTATGTGCGCAACAAGGTGAAGGCTTGCGGCGACGTGGGCATCCACTCCGTGCTGGAAAAATACGATGCCGACCTGACGGAAGAGGCACTGCTCGACCGCATCGCGGCACTGAATGCCGATCCGGCCATCCACGGCATCCTCGTGCAGATGCCGCTGCCGAAGCACATCAACCCGCACAAGGTCATCGAGGCGATCTCCACGTCGAAGGATGTCGACGGCTACTCGGTGCTGTCGGCCGGCGAACTGATGACGGGCCTGGAAGGTTTCCGCCCCTGCACGCCGTATGGTTGCATGAAGCTGATCGAATCGACCGGCGTGGACCTGCGCGGCAAGCACGCGGTGGTGATCGGCCGCAGCAACACGGTCGGCAAGCCAATGGGCCTGCTGCTCTTGCAGGCCAATGCAACCGTCACCATCTGCCACAGCGCAACGCCGGATCTGGGCTTGTACACGCGGCAGGCGGATGTGGTCGTGGCGGCCGTCGGCCGCCGCAACACGCTGACCGCCGACATGGTGAAACCGGGCGCAATCGTGATCGATGTGGGCATGAATCGCGACGATAATGGCAAATTGTGCGGGGACGTGGATTTTGCCGCCATCAAGGAAGTGGCTGCGCACATTACGCCCGTGCCCGGCGGTGTCGGCCCGATGACGATCACCATGTTGTTGATGAATACGATCGAATCTGCTGAAAGGGGTTAAGCCTTTCAGCCAACCATAGGAATAAACGATGACGACTGACAACCCCCTGCTGGACTTTGGCGGCCTGCCGCGTTTCGACGCGATCCGCCCGGAACACGTGACGCCGGCCATCGACGAGCTGCTGGCGAAGAACCGTGACGTGGTGGCGCAGCTGGAAGCGCCCGCGGACACGGTGACGTGGCAGAACTTCGTGACGCCGCTGGAAAGCGCCACCGAGCTGCTGGGCCGCGCATGGGGCATCGTCGGTCACCTGAACAGCGTGGCCGACACGCCCGAGCTGCGTGCGGCCTATAACGAAAACCAGCCGAAGGTGACCGAGTTCTGGACCGAGCTGGGCCAGAACGAGGCGCTGTTCGCCAAGTACAAGGCACTGCAGGCGTCGCCGGAATTCGCCACGCTGGCGCCGGCGCGCAAGCGCATCGTCGAGAACGCGATCCGCGACTTCCGCATGGGCGGCGCCGAGCTGCCCGCCGAGCAGAAGGAACGTTTCGCGCAAATCCAGGAAGAGCATGCCGCCACGTCGACCCGCTTCTCGGAAAACGTGCTGGACGCCACCAACGACTGGAAGCTGCTGATCGAGGACGAGGCCGAGCTGGCCGGCCTGCCGGACGACGTGAAACAGGCGGCGAAAGCCCTTGCCGGAAAAGACGGCAAGCAGGGCTGGCAATTCACGCTGCACTTCCCTTCCTATTACCCGGTCCTGCAATTCGCCGACAGCCGCGCGCTGCGCGAGAAGGTCTACCGCGCCAACGCCACGAAAGCTTCGGAACTGGGCGAGGTGTTCAGCGAGCGCGACAAGTGGGACAACAGCGCCAACATCGTCAAGCTGCTGAAGCTGCGGTCGGAAGAGGCGCAACTGCTCGGCTACAGGAATTTTGCCGAGGTATCGCTGGTGCCGAAGATGGCGCAGAGCCCCGAGCAGGTGATCGGCTTCCTGGAAGACCTGGCGAAGCGCGCCCGCCCGTATGCGGAAAAGGACCTGGAAGAGCTGCGCACGTTCGCGGCGGAACACCTGGGCCTGACGGAACTGAATGCGTGGGACCTGCCCTATGCTTCCGAAAAACTGCAGCAGCACCGCTACGCGTTCTCCGCGCAGGAAGTGAAGCAGTACTTCCCCGAGCATCAGGTGATCGATGGCCTGTTCAAGCTGGTGCAGAACCTGTTCGACGTATCGATCCTGCCGGACGAAGCGCCGGTGTGGCACAAGGACGTGCGCTTCTATCGCATCGAGCGAAACGGCGAGCTGGTGGGCCAGTTCTACCTGGACCTGTACGCGCGCCCCGGCAAGCGACCCGGCGCATGGATGGACGATGCGCGCAGCCGCCGCGTCGAAGCGGGCCGGTTGCAGACGCCGATCGCCTACCTCACCTGCAACTTCACCGAGCCGGCCGTCATCGACGGCAAGGTGCAGCCTGCGCTGTTCACGCACGATGAAGTGATCACGCTGTTCCACGAGTTCGGCCACGGACTGCACCACATGCTGACGGTGGTCGAGGAACTGGGCGTGTCCGGCATTGCCGGCGTGGAGTGGGATGCCGTGGAGCTGCCGTCGCAGTTCATGGAAAACTTCTGCTGGGAGTGGAACGTGCTGTCGCACATGACGGCCCACGTGAAAACGGGCGAGCCGCTGCCGCGCGCGCTGTACGACAAGATGCTGGCCGCGAAGAACTTCCAGTCCGGCCTGCAGACGCTGCGCCAGGTGGAGTTCTCGCTGCTGGACATGCATTTGCACTACGACTACCAGCCGAAGGATGAGCAAATGCGAGGCAAGTCGGTGCAGGACGTGATCGACGAGGTGCGCAAGCGCTTCGCCGTCATCATCCCGCCGGCGTTCAACCGCTTCCAGAATTCGTTCGGCCATATCTTCGCCGGCGGCTACGCGGCCGGCTACTACAGCTACAAATGGGCCGAGGTGCTGTCCGCCGATGCCTATGCGGCGTTCGAGGAAGCCGCCGATCTGGAAGGCGCCGACCAGCGTGTGGCCGATACGGGCCGCAAGTTCCTGCACGAGATCCTGTCCGTCGGCGGTTCGCGGCCGGCGCTGGAATCGTTCACGGCCTTCCGTGGCCGCGAGCCGCAGATCGATGCGCTGCTCCGGCACAGCGGCATGGCTGCCTGATGTTTCTCCAAAACCGGTGACAGACACCGGTTTTTTTTGAATGTTCCGGATTAACTGGTGCCTGTCACCGGTTTTCGCGCCTGCTTTCACCCCAACGGCACATGCCGGGGTCAGACCTGGGTCTGACCCCAGGTTTTGCTTCTGGGTTTGCATTTCCCGCCGCGCTACAATAGCGCCCATGACCCGCATCGATTTCCACACCAACGTTCCCGACAAGATCGCCTACGCGTGCCGCCTGGTGCGCAAGGCCTACAATGCTGCAAGCACGCCGGGTGCGAAAAACCGCATCGTCGTGATGACGGAAGACAGCGACCAGCTGGCCCGCTTCGATGCGGCGCTGTGGGCCGTGTCCGATGTCGATTACCTGCCCCACGTGCATGCGAACGACCCGCTGGCGCCGGATACGCCGATCGTGCTGGCCGACAGCGATGCCGTGGAACTGCCGCAGGCCGACCTGCTGATCAACCTGGCGCAACGCGCGCCGGCGCAGTTCGAAGCCTTTCCGCGCCTGATCGAAGTGGTGTCCACGGATGAAGCCGACGCTGCAGCCGGCCGCATCCGTTTCGTTGCCTACAAGCGGCAGGACTTCAAGCCGGCCCACCTCAGCGTGGGCAAATCATGAGCACGAATCACAGGAAAGCAGCATGAGCACGTCCGCCCCGTTCGATGCCGGCATTCCCGTGCTGACGGAAGTACTGCAGGAGGTTCCGCCCCTCGCCCCTGCTCCAGCTTCCGCGGTGATGAAGCCGGCCGTCTGGCGCACCGGGACAGCGATAACCGCACCGGTATCTGTGCCCGAGCCTGTGCCTGTACCGGACCCTGTGCCCGAACCTGTGCCTGTGCCTGTACCTGTGCCTGTGCCTGTACCTGTGCCTGTGCCTGTACCTGTGCCTGTGCCTGTACCTGTGTCAGAACCTGTACCTGTGCCCGAACCGGAACCTGTACCTGTGCCTGAACCTGCAATCGTGACCGCACCTGCTCCGCGGATCGACCTGGTCGTGCCTGCCGAACAGGATGAGCCGGATGAACCGCCGATCACCGTCGCACCCGTCGAACGTGTCGAACCCGTCGAACAGGCCGGGCCCGACTTCGCGGCGCTCGAACGTGCGCTCACCGAACGCATCCTGGCGCAGCTGATGCCCCGTGTGGATGCGCTGGTGACCGAACGCGTCGAGCAGCTGCTGCGGCACCTGGCGGCCGACCTCAGGGCGGGCCTGGGCGAATCGGTCACGAAAGTCGTCACGGTCGCCGTACAGGACGAACTGGCAAGCCTGCGGGCACCGAAAGAGTGAACAGGAAGTAAAAATCGCGACCCCGGCCGGTGCATCCACGCCCCCTGCCGGTGCACGCTGCAACATTCGCCATTTGCGCCTTTGCCAATCGAAAAATTTGTTGTACCTTCTGGCCAGATGATGCCCACGAGGCATCCATTACTTTCATTGGAGAGACGAGTATGCAGACGAAGTTCATCGCAGTAGCCATCGCCCTCGCCTTCGCAGCGTCCGCCACCACATCGGCCAGCGCGCAGGAGATCGTCAAGATCGGCCACGTGGGCCCGGTCTCCGGCGCCCAGTCCCACCTGGGCAAGGATAACGAGAACGGCGCCAACATGGCCATCAGCGACCTGAATGCCAAGGGCATCAAGATCGGCGGCAAGCCCGTGAAATTCGTGCTCGTCCTGGAAGACGACGGCGCCGACCCCAAGCAGGGCACCACCGTCGCGCAGAAGCTGGTCGATGCCAAGGTCAACGGCGTGGTCGGCCATTTGAATTCCGGCACCACGGTGCCGGCATCGCGTATCTATTACAATGCCGGTATCCCGCAGGTTTCGCCGGCCTCCACCAATCCCGTCTATACAAAGCAGAAGTTCAACACCACGTTCCGCGTGGTCGCCAACGACGCCAAGCTGGGCGGCACGCTGGGCAAGTACGCCGTCGGCAAGCTGGGCGCGAAAAAGATCGCCGTGATCGACGACCGCACCGCCTACGGCATGGGTGTGGCAACCGAGTTCATCAAGGGTGCCAAGGGTGCGCAGATCGTCGACAAGCAGTTCACGAACGACAAGGCCACCGACTTCAACGCGATCCTCACGAGCATCAAGGCGAAGAACCCGGACCTGGTGTTCTTCGGCGGCATGGATGCGGTGGGCGGCCCGCTGCTGCGCCAGATGAAGGCGCTGGGCATCAAGGCGAAGTTCATGGGCGGCGACGGCGTGTGCACCGATGCGCTGCCGCGCCTGGCCGGCACCGCCGCGGCCGATGGCGTGGTGACCTGCGCCGAAGCGGGCGGCGTACCGCCGGAACTGCAGAAGAACATGGACGACTTCCGCGCCCGCTACAAGAAAGCGTACAACCAGGAAGTGCAGCTGTATGCGCCGTATGTGTACGATTCGGTGATGACGCTGGCCCAGGCCATGCAGGATGCGGGGTCGAGCGATCCGAAGAAATACCTGCCGTTCCTGAAAAAGGTGAAGTACCAGGGCGTGACGGGCCTGATCACGTTCGACCAGTTCGGCGACATCAACGACGGCTCGCTGACCCTGTTCACCTACACGGGTGGCAAGAAGACGCGGATGGAAGTCGTCAGGTAACAAGGACAAAAAACGGGAGACACCCGAGTGGCCGTCCATCATGGGCGGCCTTTTGTTTTTTCAGTGGCCCTTATGAGGTGGCCGCATAAGTATTGGAGTAAAACGCATATGCAACAGAAGCTGATTTCCCTCGCCATCGGCGCCACGCTGCTTGCCGCCGGCGGCGCGATGGCACAGGAAGTGGTCAAGATCGGCTACGTGGGGCCGCTGTCGGGCCAGTCCGCCCACCTGGGCACGGACACGTCGAACGGCGCGCGCCTGGCCGTGGAAGACCTGAATGCCAAGGGGTTCAAGATCGACGGCAAGCCGGTCAAGTTCGTGCTGATGGCCGAGGACGACGGCGCCGAGCCGAAGCAGGCCACGGCCGCCGCCCAGAAGCTGGCGGACCAGAAAGTCAATGGCGTGATCGGCCACCAGACTTCCGGCACGTCGATCCCGGCCTCGCGCATCTACTACAACGCGGGCATTCCGCAGATCTCCGCCTCGGCCACCAGCCCCGTGTATACGCGCCAGAGGTTCAACACCACCTTCCGCGTCGTCGCCAACGACCTGAAGCTGGGTGGCACGCTGGGCACGTACGCGGTGCAGAAACTGGGCGCGAAGCGGATCGCCGTGATCGACGACCGCACCGCCTACGGCATGGGCGTGGCGACCGAATTCGTCAAGGCCGCGAAAGGCGCGCAGATCGTCGACAAGCAGTTCACCACCGACAAGGCCACCGACTTCAACGCCATCCTCACCAGCATCCGGTCGAAAAACCCGGACCTGGTGTTCTTCGGCGGCATGGACTCGGTGGGCGGCCCGCTGCTGCGCCAGATGAAGGCGCTCGGCATCAAGACAAAGCTGATGGGCGGCGATGGCATCTGCACGGAAGCGATGCCGAAACTGGCCGGCGCCACGGTTGGCGACGATGCGATCGTGTGCGCCGAAGCAGGCGGCGTGACGCCGGCGCAGCAGAAGAAGATGCAGGAATTCGCCGGCCGCTACAAGAAGCGCTATGGGCAGGAACTGCAGATCTACGCGCCCTATTCGTATGACGCGGTGATGGCGATGGCGACCGCCATGGCGAACGCCAGATCGGCCGATCCGAAGAAATACCTGCCGAGCCTGGCAAAGGTCAGCTACCCGGGCATTACCGGCACGATCGCGTTCGACGCCCTCGGCGACATCAAGGATGGCGCGCTGACGCTGTTCACGTTCCGCGGCGGGAAGAAGACGCTGATCGAAGTCGTCAAGTAATCTTGCAGCAATAAAAAAACCGGGCTCTGCCCGGTTTTCTACATGGCGCGGAAGATTACTTCTGCGCCAGGATCCATTTGACGAGCGTTTTCGCATCCGCTTCGCTCACTTGGGGGTTGGCCGGCATCGGGATCGCGCCCCACGTGCCCACGCCACCCTTGATCACCTTGCCCACCAGCTTGGCTTCGGCATCCTTCTGGCCCGCATATTTGGCGGCCACGTCCTTGTAGGCCGGCCCCACCAGCTTGTTCGCAACAGCGTGGCAAGCCATGCAGTTCTTTGCCTTCGCCAGGTCGGCGTTCGCCATTGCAGCCTGCGACACGAACGCCGCGCCCACTACCATTGCACCCATCACGAAACGTTTCATCGATCTCTCCAACGATTTCTCTACATTAAACCCGCGGTGATTCTAACGCGTTTCGCATCGGCGAGTACGTATGGCGGGGTACGTATAGCGTCTATCGACACAACGGGGTGTCCGGGTAGTCCGTTGACCTCGAATTGTTGCAATACGTAAATTTTGTAAGTACCATGGACGGCTCACCGGAGCCAGTCATGCCGATCATCCTTGCCATCGTTGTACTTTGCACACTGCGTTTCTTTGAAATCTGGCGCTTTGCCGACCTGTCGTGGTGGTGGATCGTGGCGCTGATGGGTGTGGCGTTCATCTGGTTCGAGTTCGTCGAACCGATGCTGGGGCTGGACAAGCGCAAGGCGCACGACGTGGATGCGAAGCGGCGCAAGGACCGGGTTACCGATCGCTTCGGCGCATCAGGAAAAAAGTAACGTAGTGCGGTTGAGTTCGTGTTGTGCGAGCACTGCTCGCACAACACGAACCCAGCCATTGCGATTACCGCTTCAGCTGCGACAGGTCGCGCACGGCGCCGCGGTCGGCGGACGTGGTCAGCGCGGCGTAGGCACGCAGCGCCTGCGAGACGGCGCGCTCGCGGTTGACCGGCTGCCACGCGGCGGTGCCCAGGTCTTCCATTTTCGCGCGGCGGTGCGCCAGTTCCTCGGTCGTCACGCGCAGGTTGATCGTGCGGTTCGGGATGTCGATGTCGATCATGTCGCCCTCTTCCACCAGGCCGATCGCGCCGCCTTCGGCCGCTTCCGGCGAAGCGTGGCCGATCACCAGGCCGGAGGAGCCGCCGGAGAAACGGCCGTCCGTGAACAGCGCGCACGCTTTACCCAGGCCCTTCGACTTGATGTACGACGTGGGGTACAGCATTTCCTGCATGCCCGGGCCGCCTTTCGGGCCTTCGTAGCGGATGATGACGACGTCGCCCGCATGTACCGTGTCGCCCAGGATGCCTTCCACCGCCGAGTCCTGGCTTTCGAACACGCGCGCCTTGCCGGAGAATTTCAGGATGCTTTCATCCACGCCGGCCGTTTTCACGATGCAGCCCTTCTCGGCGATGTTCCCGTACAGGACCGCCAGGCCGCCATCCTGCGAGTACGCATGCTCGCGGTCGCGGATGCAGCCGGCCGTGCGATCGAGGTCGTTGGCCTCGAAGCGTTCCGATTGCGAGAACGCCGTCTGCGTCGGCACGCCGCCCGGCGCGGCGCGGAACAATTGATGTACCGCCTGGTCGTCGCTGCGCTTGATGTCGTATTTCTCGATCGCTTCGCCCAGCGTTTTGGAGTGCACGGTCGGCAGCGACGTGTCGAGCAGGCCGGCGCGCGCCAGCTCGCCCAGGATCGCGATGATGCCGCCGGCGCGGTGCACGTCCTCGATGTGGTACTTGTCCGTCATCGGCGCCACCTTGCACAGGCATGGCACGTTGCGCGAGATGCGGTCGATGTCGGCCATCGTGAACGACACTTCCGCTTCGTGCGCGGCGGCCAGCAGGTGCAGCACGGTGTTGGTCGAACCGCCCATCGACACGTCCAGCGCCATGGCGTTTTCCCAGGCGGCCTTGGAGGCGATATTGCGCGGCAGGACCGAGTAATCGTCCTGTTCGTAATGGCGCTTGGTGATTTCCACGATCGTGCGGCCGGCGCGCAGGAACAGTTCCTTGCGGTCCGAGTGCGTGGCCAGGATGGTGCCGTTACCCGGCAGCGACAGGCCCAGCGCCTCGGTCAGGCAGTTCATCGAGTTGGCGGTGAACATGCCCGAGCAGGAACCGCAGGTCGGACAGGCCGAGCGCTCGATTTCCGCCACATCCGCATCCGACACGGTGGCGTCGCCGGCCTTGATCATCGCATCCACCAGGTCCAGCTTGATGATCTTCCTGTCATTGTTGACGACCTTGACGACCTTGCCCGCTTCCATCGGCCCGCCGGACACGAAGATGGTCGGAATATTCAGGCGCATCGCGGCCATCAGCATGCCCGGGGTGATCTTGTCGCAGTTCGAGATACACACCATCGCATCGGCGCAGTGCGCATTGACCATGTATTCGACCGAGTCGGCGATCAGGTCGCGCGACGGCAGCGAGTACAGCATGCCGCCGTGGCCCATCGCGATGCCGTCGTCGACGGCGATCGTGTTGAATTCCTTGGCTACGCCGCCGGCCGCCTCGATCTCGCGGGCCACCATCTGGCCCAGGTCCTTCAGGTGCACGTGGCCCGGCACGAACTGCGTAAACGAGTTGACGACGGCGATGATCGGCTTGGAGAAATCGCCATCCTTCATGCCGGTGGCGCGCCACAGCGCGCGGGCACCCGCCATGTTGCGGCCCTGGGTAGTGGTATACGAACGGTAGGTTGGCATGACGATGTCTCCTCAGACTTGTTCAGTGATGCGTGGTAACGCGTAAAGGACATCAAGCTTGCGCCCGTTGCCATCAGTTGTCAAATATATGATTTAATGCCCTGTGATTCACTACGCATATCACAGAACAGATGAACATCGAACTCCGCCAGCTGCGCTACTTCGTCACCGTGGCCGAGGAACTCCACTTCGGCCGCGCCGCGAAACGCCTGCACATGACGCAGCCGCCGCTGTCGCAAACGATCCTCGCGCTGGAAGACACGCTGGGCGCCCTGCTGTTCGACCGCAACCGCCGCGGCGTGGCGCTGACCGCGGCCGGCGAAGCCTTGCTGCCGGAGGCGCGCCGGCTGATCGCGCAGGCCGGCGAGCTGCCGGGTCTCGTGCAACGGGCCGCATCGGGCGCCACCGGCAAGCTGGTGCTGGCATTCGTGTCGTCGGCCGACTACAGCGTGTTGCCGCCTTCGCTGCGCGCCTACCGCGCCGCCTTTCCGCAGGTGCAGATCACGCTGCAGGAGGCCACGTCCGACCTGCAGCTGGAAGAACTGCTGCATGGCCGCGTCGATGCGGGACTGCTGATTCCGCCGCTGCCGGAGAAAGCAAAGGCCGAACTGGATTACCTGCCGGTGCTGAACGAGCCGCTGATCCTGGCGTCGCCGGCCAACCTGCCGGAGCTGCGGGGCAAGCATGAGGCCAACCTGCGCACGTTGCCGCCGCTGCCGCTGATCATCTTCCCGCGCGCGATTTCCCCGAGCCTGTACGACGCGATCCTGGCCGTGTTCCGCGCCGCCGGCATCACGCCCGTGATCGGGCAGGAAGCGATCCAGATGCAGACGATCGTCAGCCTGGTATCGGCCGGCATGGGCATCGCACTTGTGCCACAATCGGTCTCCAACCTGCGCCGCCCGGGGGTAGAATACCGCCCGCTGGCGCAGGCCACCCCGCTCGTGGAAACGGGCCTGGCCTGGCGCCGCGACAATACTTCCCCCGTCCTCAAGGGCTTCCTGGACTTGATGAGAAAGAGACTCTGAATGCTGATTCACCCGATGCCCGATCCCGTCGCCCTGCAAATCGGCCCGGTAGCGATCCACTGGTATGGCCTGATGTACGTGCTGGCGTTCGCGCTGTTCATCGCACTGGGCCGCGTGCGGATCAGGCAGCCGCACATCGCCGCATTGGGCTGGAAGAACCAGGACCTCGACGACATGCTGTTCTACGGCATGCTGGGCGTGGTGATCGGTGGCCGGATGGGTGAAGTGATCTTCTACCAGCCGCACCTGTTCGCCACACCGCTGGAGATCTTCAAGGTCTGGCATGGCGGCATGAGCTTCCACGGCGGCTTCCTCGGTGTGCTGATCGCGATGTGGTTCTGGGCGCGCAAGGCCGGGCGCAACCTGCTGGACGTGTATGACTTCATCGCGCCGATGGTGCCGCTCGGGTATGCCGCTGGGCGCCTGGGCAACTTCATCAACGCCGAACTGCCTGGTCGCCCGGTGCTCGACCCGGACCTGCCCTGGGCGATGATCTGGCCGAACGTGGATGCGCTGCCGCGCCACCCGTCGCCGATCTACCAGATGCTGGTCGACGGCATCCTCGTGTTCATCATCCTGTGGCTGTTCGCGCGCCACGTGCGCCCGCGCCTCGCGGTCGGCGCCATGTTCACGCTGCTGTATGGCTGCGCGCGCTTCTTCACCGAATACTTCCGCACGCCGGACTGGGAAACCACGGTACTGGGGCTGCCGATCACGTCGGGCCAGGTGCTGTCGCTGCCGATGATCGTGGCAGCCATCGTCATGCTGGTGTGGTCGTACCGGCGCAAGACCTACGGCGCGGCACCGGCCGCCGCCTGAGGTTTGCAGGGGCCTTGCGCCCCGCCCGCCTTCAGCCGATCAGTTTCACGATGAAGCGCCACTCCTCCGGCTCGACCGGCATCACGGACAGCCTGCTCCCCTTGGCCAGCAGGCGCATGTTTTCCAGCTCCGGGTGGCTGCGCAATTGCTTCAGTTCCAGGTAGCGCCCCTTCTTCACTGCCTTCACGTCGATACCGGTCCAGCGGGGATTTTCCCGCGTCGCCTTGGGGTCGTGATAAGGGCTCGCCGGATCGAATTGCGTGGCATCCGGATACGGCATGCTGGCGATTTCCGCGATGCCCGCGATACCCGGTACCGCGCAGCTGGAGTGATAGAACAGCACGCCGTCGCCGACCCGCATGTCATCGCGGATGAAGTTGCGGGCCTGGTAGTTGCGCACGCCATACCATGACGTGGTCTGGCCCTTGGCCGCCAGCACGTCGTCGAAACTGACATCGTCGGGTTCGGACTTCATCAACCAGTATCGCTTCGCCATCGCGCTCCTCCGACGTAAAAATGATGGACATGAAAAATCATGGACATGAATGATGGACAGGAAAATCGGGGCGAAAAAAAAAGCGGTTGCACATCTTTCGATGCATGCAACCGCTCTCACTGAATAAGGCCCCGCCTGTGCCGTCATGCCGGCATCCTGAACCTTACGGTTCAAGGCGGTCACAGTCAGTTCAACTTCGGGTTCATCGGACTAGCGACGCTCACACCCGCCAAACAATGTTCCGCGACCTATGCGTGTAAATGGTTCAAGGAATATATGGCACTTCTCGAACACCGCAGGGTGACACGGAGTTTACTCCTCTATCTCGATAAGGGAAAGTCCTATCGTGCGTCAGAAGAGATTTTCTTGCGGGGTCAGCGCACTGTCGAGCACCCGGTGCATCGCGGCGATCTTGTGCTGCACTTCGAGCAGGGAGATCTCGGACAGCGGTCCGGCCGGCGCTTTCGCAGTCAGGAACTCGGCCGCCATCGACAGCGCGGCCATCACCGCGATGCGGTCGTTGCCCTTTACCCTGCCGGTATCGCGGATGGTGGTCATTTTCTTGTCCAGCAACGCCGCGGCTTCGCGCAGCGCACGCTCCTCGCCTTCCTTGCAGACGAGACGGTACGACGAACCCAGGATGGTCACGTCCACATTGCTCATGACGGAATATCCTCGTTTTCAGGGGTGGCCGTTTCCAGCGGGGGAATATGTTCCAGCAACGCCGACACGCGCGCATGCGCTTCGGCCAGGCGCTTCTGGTAGCCGAGGTTTTCAGCCACCATCGCGGCATTGGCCTGGCGCAATTGCGCGTTTTCACGGCGCAATGCCTGCGCCATTTCGGCCAACTGCTCGATCTTGTCGGAAAGTTCTTGGAAGTCTGCAATCATCCCGCCACTATAGGACGGCACGATGACGTGGTCAACCGAATCGGCTGACTTATATACTTAATATAATCTTAATGAGTGCGTCGAGAATGCGTGTCGACATGCCGCCCCCACGCGGCATGGGAGGACGGCACAGGGGAATTTCAGGAACCCGAACGATCAGGTGATCGCACCCACGGCCAGCAGCAACGCGGCTCCGGCCAGCACACCCAACGCCGCGCCGGCGGCAACGTTAAGCGCCACACGCACCCATTCGGGCGCATGCAAGTCTCTCGGTAATTTGGTCTGGAACATCGCAGCCTCCGCTCAACAATGTTGTTGCAGTGTTTGATGAATGCTTCCAAATGCGAACGGACAGTGTGCGCTTCCGCCGCGGCTTTGTCAAAACACAGGCGGGCGTCAGCCGCCCCGGCCGGGGCTTGTACGTTTTTCCAATATGAATCCTCTTGAAATCACTTGTGACCATCCCTATAATCGTTGGCACTCGTTAGTCGAGAGTGCTAACAACGAATCAACCTCACTGTACACATAAGGAGTTTTGTATGAACCTTCGCCCCTTGCACGATCGCGTCATCGTTAAACGCCTGGACCAGGAAACCAAGACCGCATCCGGTCTGATCATCCCTGATGCCGCCGCTGAAAAGCCGGACCAGGGTGAAGTGCTGGCAGTGGGCAACGGCAAGGTTGCCGACAACGGCACGCTGCGCGCATTGGAAGTGAAAGTCGGCGACCGCGTTCTGTTCGGCAAATACTCTGGCCAAGCTGTCAAGGTTGACGGCGAAGAGCTGCTGGTGATGCGCGAAGAAGACATCCTGGCCATCGTCAACAAGTAATCGGCCGACCCCTTACCTAGATTCTGGAGAATTCGAACATGGCAGCTAAAGAAGTGATTTTCGGCGACGCAGCGCGCGCCAAAATGGTTGAAGGCATCAACATCCTGGCCAACGCGGTCAAGGTCACCCTGGGCCCGAAAGGCCGCAACGTCGTACTGGAGCGCTCGTTCGGCTCCCCGACCGTGACCAAGGACGGTGTCTCGGTCGCGAAAGAAATCGAACTGAAAGACAAGCTGCAGAACATGGGCGCGCAGATGGTGAAGGAAGTCGCATCGAAGACTTCCGACAACGCCGGCGACGGCACCACCACCGCGACCGTGCTGGCACAAGCCATCGTGCGCGAAGGCATGAAGTTCGTTGCCGCCGGCATGAACCCGATGGACCTGAAGCGCGGCATCGACAAGGCCGTGGCCGCCACCGTCGAAGAACTGACGAAGATCGCCAAGCCATGCACCACGTCGAAGGAAATCGCCCAGGTTGGCGCGATCTCCGCGAACTCCGACTACTCGATCGGCGAGCGCATCGCTGAAGCGATGGAAAAAGTGGGCAAGGAAGGCGTCATCACCGTGGAAGACGGCAAGTCGCTGAACGACGAGCTGGACATCGTGGAAGGCATGCAGTTCGACCGCGGCTACCTGTCTCCTTACTTCATCAACAACCAGGAAAAGCAGGTCGCCGTCCTGGAAAACCCGTTCGTCCTGCTGTTCGACAAGAAAATCTCGAACATCCGCGACCTGCTGCCGGTACTGGAGCAAGTGGCAAAGGCCGGCCGTCCGCTGCTGATCATCGCCGAAGACATCGAAGGCGAAGCGCTGGCGACCCTGGTGGTCAACAATATCCGTGGCATCCTGAAGACCTGCGCCGTGAAGGCTCCTGGCTTCGGCGACCGTCGCAAGGCCATGCTGGAAGACATCGCCGTGCTGACCGGCGGCCAGGTGGTGGCTGAAGAAGTCGGCCTGACGCTGGAAAAAGTCACGCTGGCCGAACTGGGCCAGGCCAAGCGCATCGAAGTGGGCAAGGAAAACACGATCGTCATCGACGGCGCCGGCGAAGCCGTGGGCATCGAAGGCCGCGTCAAGCAGATCCGCGCACAGATCGAAGAAGCCACTTCGGACTACGACCGCGAAAAACTGCAAGAGCGCGTGGCCAAGCTGGCCGGCGGTGTTGCCGTGATCAAGGTTGGCGCTGCCACCGAAGTCGAAATGAAGGAAAAGAAAGCCCGCGTGGAAGATGCACTGCACGCTACCCGCGCTGCCGTGGAAGAAGGCATCGTTCCTGGCGGCGGCGTGGCCCTGCTGCGTGCCCGTGCTGCGCTGACCGTGAAGGGTGACAACCCTGACCAGGAAGCCGGCATCAAGATCGTGCTGCGCGCGATGGAAGAGCCGCTGCGCATGATCGTGCAGAACGCCGGCGAAGAATCGTCGGTGGTGGTGAACGCCGTCCTGGGCGGCACCGGCAACTACGGCTACAACGCCGCCAACGGCACCTACGGCGACATGGTCGAAATGGGCGTGCTGGATCCGGCCAAGGTGACCCGTTCGGCACTGCAGAACGCCGCATCGATCGCCGGCCTGATGCTGACGACCGACTGCATGGTGGCTGAAGTGGTGGAAGACAAGCCAGCCGGCGGCATGGGTGGCATGGGTGGCATGGGTGGCATGGGCGGCATGGACGGCATGATGTAATCATGCGGTAAATGCGGGCTTCGGCCAGCTGCACCTGAAAAGGCTGCTTCTTCGGAAGCGGCCTTTTTTATTTCCTGGCCAACAAACTGGGGACGTACCCCTGTTTCCAGGCAATACTGCTGACGTACCAGCATGGGCAAGCTCGCGGGATGTTTCCTCTAAACAGGGGTACGTCCCCAGTTTTGCGTCTCAGTTTTGGATCGCGGAAATAACAACGGCTGCCGAGGCAGCCGTCGATCACGTACAGGGCCGATCAGGGTCGCCGTCGCGCGAGGCCGGCTCCGACGGCGCTGCCGACGCCGACACCGAGGCCGATGCCCATCGCAAAATTACCCATTGCAACACCGATCGCGCAGCCGATCGCTGCACCCAGGCTGATACCGAAGCCAACATAGCGCCCGGTGCGGTCGTCCGGTTCCATATCCATTGTGTCTCCTGTTTCCGTGGTTGTTGTGCATTCAATATACACCCGGATTTCGCTCTCTCTGCCGTTTTTTTAAGCGGCACGTCCCGCGTGAACAACGTTTTCAGCATCCTCCGAAGCGGGCTTTTGCGCCGCATCAAAGGACGCATTTCCATCCTAAAAGATAGCTCCTGAACAACGCGCAAACGGCGCCGGATGCTGCACCGCACCGCTCGCGTGCGCCTGTCGATTGTTGGCCAATTTATCATTTCAGCTTGACTAATCGAGCGAGATGACCATGGCAGACACGGTAGGCGACTTCCTCCTGCAACGGCTGGGCGAATGGGGCGTGCGTCGCGTCTATGGCTACCCCGGCGACGGCATCAACGGCATCATGGGCGCCTTCGGCCGGCAGGAACAGATCGAATTCATCCAGGTGCGCCATGAGGAGATGGCCGCCTTCATGGCCACGGCGCATGCCAAGTTCACGGGCGAGGTGGGTGTCTGCCTGGCCACGTCGGGGCCCGGCGCCGTGCACCTGCTCAACGGCCTGTACGACGCCAAGCTCGATCACCAGGGTGTGGTGGCGATCGTCGGCCAGCAGAAGCGCATGTCGATGGGCAGCGACTACCAGCAGGAAGTCGACCTGCAGACGCTGTTCAAGGACGTGGCCCATGAATACGTGCACATGGCCACCGACCCGGCCCAGGTGCGCCACCTGATCGACCGCGCCTTCCGCATCGCCAAGGAGGAACGGGCCGTCACCTGCATCATCTTCCCGAACGACGTGCAGGAACTGGAAGCCGTGCCGAAGCCGCCGCGCGAGCATGGCACCGTGGTTTCCGGCATCGGCGCGCTCACCCGCAGCCACGTGCCGTCGCAGGACGCGTTGCAGCAGGCCGCGCGCATCCTCAACGAAGGGAAAAAGGTGGCGATCCTGGCCGGCGCCGGGGCGCTGCATGCGACCGACGAACTGATCGAAGTGGCCGAGATCCTCGGCGCCGGCATCGCCAAGGCGCTGCTGGGCAAGGCGGCGGTGCCGGACGACCTGCCGTTCGTCACCGGCACCATCGGCCTGCTCGGCACGAAACCCAGCCATGACATGATGAACGACTGCGACACGTTGCTGATGGTGGGCTCGAACTTCCCGTACAGCGAGCACCTGCCGAAGGAAGGCCAGGCGCGCGGCGTGCAGATCGACATCGATGCGCGCCGCGTCAGCGTGCGCTACCCGATGGAATTCAACCTGATCGGCGACTCGCGCGAGACCCTGCGCGCCCTGATCCCCCTGCTGCAGCGCAAGACCGACCGGCAATGGCAGGACGACATCCGCACCAACGTCGAGCGCTGGTGGCGTGTGCTCGAAGGCCGCGCCATGAACGACGCGAACCCGATCAATCCGCAGCGCGTGTTCTGGGAACTGTCGCCACGGCTGCCGGACGATTGCATCATCGTCGGCGATTCCGGCTCGGCCACGAACTGGTATGCGCGCGACGTGAAGATCCGGCGCGGCATGATGACGAGCGTATCCGGCGGCCTGTCCACGATGGGGTGCGCGGTGCCCTATGCGATCGCCGCCAAGTTCGCGCATCCCGACCGTCACGTGATCGCGCTGGTGGGCGACGGCGCGATGCAGATGAACGGCATCAATGGCCTGATCACCATCGCCAAGTACTGGCCGCGCTGGGGCAACGGCAAGCTCGTCGTCATGGTGCTCAACAACCAGGACCTGAACCTCGTCACGTGGGAAGAGCGCGTGATGGGCGCCAACCCCAAGTTCGAAGCCTCGCAGGTCATGCCGGACTTCCCCTATGCGCAGTATGCGGAACTGATAGGCCTGAAGGGCATCCGCATCGACAGCGCCGATGCGGTCGCCGCAGGCTGGGAAGCGGCGCTGGCGTCGGACCGCCCGTGCGTGCTGGAGATGGTGACGGATCCGAACGTGCCGCCGCTGCCGCCGGACGTGCCGGCCAAGCAGGCTGCCGCCTACTTCAAGGCGCTGCTCAAGGGCGACCCGGATGCGCTGGCCACCGTGCGCGCCAGCATCAAGGAAACCTGGGAATCGTGGTTCCCGCCGAAGAAGGATGCCTGACCGGAGAAGCGACCGCCACGCACCGGGGCTTTCGATTACCATGTTCGCAACATGGACACGAAAGCACGCCGCATGAGCAAATCCTCCCACCTCCCCGCCGTGGCCGGCACGCTGGCCGGCCTGCTGGCCGCCGCGTTAGGAGCGTGGTACCTGTATCCGCAGCACGTGGGGCCGGGTGCCGCGCCGGCGCGGTCCGCACCTGCCGCGGTTTCCGGCACCGCGACGACCACCGCCTCGGCCATCCCCCCCGCACCGGCCGCACAACGGCAGGCGCTGAACCGCGACCAGGCCGTGGCACGCCTGATGGCGCTGCCCGAACTGCAGGCGTGGGCGCGGCAGATCGAATCCGCCTCGAAGGGCGCGGTGCGTGGCGCCGTGATCCCGTTCGACCCGGCGCTGCGCCTGGTCGATGGCAGGCAGTATCACCAGCTCAGCTTTGTCGAAAACCGGCCGGATGCCGTCGTTACGTGGGAAAGCTTTCTTGTCGGCGCGGCCGATGGCGAGATCCTCGTCGACGATGATGAAACGCTGCTGCCGCTTGCCCGCTGGCGCAGCGAGAAGCGCCCGATGGACCGTGCAAGCCCCGAAAGCGCCCCTCACCAATCCCAGTAACGCACAACAACGGAGAACGCAGGCGATGTACAAACTGTTCTATTCCCCCGGCGCGGCCAGCCTGGCCGTGCATGCCGCGATCCATGAAAGCGGCGCGCCGCACGAGCTCGTCAACGTCGATCTCGGCGTACCGCGCACCGAAGACTACCTTCGCCTGAATCCGCAAGGCACCGTTCCCACGCTGGTCATCGATGGCATGGCGCACCGCGAGTCGGCCGCCCTGCTGATCCTGCTGACCGAACGCCACTCCGAGGCCAGCCTGGCCCCGGCACCGGGAACCCCGGGCCGGGCCGAGTGGCTGCAATGGACCGTGGCACTGGCCACATCGCTGGGCGGCCCATTCCGGCTATGGTTCTATCCGCGGGACCTGGGCCTGGAAGCGCACGACGAAAACAGCCGTGCGCCGGTCCGCCGCACGCTCGAGGCGGGCTTCGAGCGCATCGCTTCGCACCTGCGGGCTCACGGCCCTTACCTGCTGGGCGAGCGCTTTTCCACCGCCGACTACCAGCTGTGCATGTACATGCGCTGGTCGCGGGCGATGCCGAAGCCGGCCACCGAATGGCCGGAGCTCGACCGCCTGGCACGGCTGGTCAGCGCGCGGCCGGCCTGGCGCAACGCGGTGGCGATGGAAGGGCTGCGCGGCTGGCATCTCGATACCCAGTAACAGTACAATGCTGGCATGTTCAAGAAACTCCTCGCCGCGCTCTCGTCGCGCCGGCACGCCTCCCGGCCGGCCGCCGCCGCCCTGCCCTACCAGCAGGAAGAACTGAACCTGATGTACCAGCTGCTGTTCTGCGACGATCCGCAGCTGGTGAAGCAGGGGCCCGAGCCCGCGTCGCTGTTCGGCGCGGCGCCCGATCCGCGCGTGGTGCAAACCATCGGCGAAGATCCCGCCGAGGAAAGCCGCGTGCGGCTGCTGGCGTGGCAATGGCTGCGCGTCGCCGGCCAGCCGGTGGCGTCGCGCGAACTGCTGGGCGTGGTCGTGGAAGTGCCGCTCGAGGGCGGGCTGGATGTCCTGGCCGCCTATGCCGACGGCAGCGTGCGCTACATCAACCATACCGGCCGCGTCGCGGTCTTCGAGGGATTGCCCGAGGACATTGCCGAGCAGGGCAAGCTGCTCGTGCATGCGGCGATTCCGCTGGCGGCAAAAGGGCTGGTGAAGAACCGCGCCGTGCCGCCCGTGCTGGGCAATATGCGCCTGTCGCTGCTGGCCGCGGACGGCCTGCACGTGCGCGACGGCACGTTCGGCGACATCGATCGCGACAAGATCGCATCGCCCGTGCTGAAGCAGGCGCAACGCCTGCTCGATGCCGTCGTCAGGCAGGGTTTCTGACCGTGGCGGACGCCGGCACCGCCGGCACCGCCTGTACCTTCGCCACCCACCACCATGTAAACAGCGACAGCCCGGCGGCCAGCCAGCCGTTCAGGCCATAGCCGCTGATGTGGCCGGCCGCATCCGTGTGCAGCCACAGCCCGCCCAGCAATGCCCCGAGACCGGTGCCGACCTGCTGCACGGCCGCGTTCGCGCTGAGGAACGCGCCACGCCGGCGCGGATCGGGCACCGTCGTCATCAGGGCCTGCAGCGGCACGTTGCGCCCATTCATCGCCACCATGAAGAACGGGAACAGGGCGACCAGCGCCAGCAGCGGCCAGTGCGGCAATCCCAGCGGCAGGTGCGTCACCACCAGGATCGGCACGATCGAGAACAGCACGAACACGCGAAACACCTTGTGCCGGCCGGCGCGGTCGGACCATGAACCGACGAAGCGCGAGCTGAAGAAGGCCGCGATGCCGCCCGCCATGTAGATCCACGTGATGTCGGCGGGCCGCACGCCCAGGTTGCCCACCAGGACCGGCGAAATGAACGGGATCACCAGCATGCCGTTCAACATCGTCACGAACGTCAGCAGGAAGGCGCGCAGGTGTGCCGGCACGCGGAACAGCGCCACCAGGTCCGGCAGCGCCCGGGACAGCGGGGTCTTGCGGTCCGCGTGCGCCGGCAGCGCCGGCAGCACGAACGCGGCAAGGCACCAGATCGCCATCGAGAACACCACCAGCAGGTAAAACGGTGACTGCCAGCCGAAGCGGGCAGCCAGGCCCACGCCCAGCGGCACGCCGAGGATCGCCGCCATCGAGAACGACGTCATCACGATGCCGGTCGCATAGCCGCGCCGCTGCGGCGCGATCAGGTCGCCGATGATCGCCATGCCGATCGCGCCCAGCACGCCGCCGGTCAGCCCGGCAAACGCGCGCGACAGCACCAGCACATGGAAATTCGGCGCCAGCGCGCACGCCAGGTTCGACAGGTTAAAGAGCAGGAATACCGCAAGCAGCATGCGCTTGCGGTCGTAGCGGTCGATATACGTGGCGGCCAGCAGGCCGGACAGGCCGGCGCACCAGGCATACGTGGACACGGCGCCGGAAAACTGCGCCGGGCTGATGGCGAACGCGGACATCAGCTGCGGCGCCAGCGGCATCATCACCATGAAATCCATGATCACGGTGAACTGGGTGAGCGCCAGCAGCCACAACACGAGCCGTTCGCGTGCGGGAGTAAGGGAAGTGGTCATGTGTTTTTTCTTGTTGGGCGGCGGGAGCGGCACTCCCGCCGGTTCGCTACCTCGTGTTATGCCAGTTGCCGGATTTCTTCCGCGGCGCGGCGCAGGATCGCCGCGATCCGCTCGCCGCGATCCTGCGGGGCGGCCGGGTCGCGGCCCTTCTCGATGACGACATGCTTCAGCTCGTGCATCACCGAGCGCAGGTTGTCGCGGCCACCACTGCCCGGCTCGGACATGCGCGCCATCAGCGCATCGACCATCTGCCGGTTCTCGTCCAGGAACGCCTGCCCTTCCGGCGTGATCGAGTGCAGCTTCTTGTTGCCTTCGCTGCTGATCGATACGTGGCCCAGTTCGTACAGCATCGCCATCAATGGGTAGATCGCCCCCGGGCTGGGCGCATACCCGCCACCCACGCGCCCTTCCAGCTCCTTGATGATTTCATAGCCGTGGCGCGGCTTCTCCGCGATCAATTGCAGCACGACATAGCGCATGGCGCCCGCATCGAACATGCGCGGCCCCCTGCCGCCATGGCCGCCGCCCGGACCGCCCTGGCCGCCATAAGGGCCGCGGTGATGGTGATGTTCGTGCGAACGCGGGCCATGGTGTCGGAATTTGTGGAACATGTGAGACTCCTTAAGATATATCGCAATAAGATATATCTTAAACTTTCTACGCCAGAGTGCAAGCACATTTTTCCATGGCCGAGCCCGTGTCCACCATGGGGTCAACCCCAAAAGTGGACACGGACTCTGCCATTAAATGCCATAAGTGGCCTAAAGATGAGTTCGTGTCCGAAAATGGGGTTGACCCCAGGGTGGACACGAACCGGGCAGTGGTGCAGTTCTTATGCTGCGCTCGCAATTTTTCATTTCCGGTATCGTTGGCTCACCGCCGCGGCAGGCATCGTGCCATGCCGCGTGCAATGGAACCAACCAACAGGAGGATGTATGCGCAAGATGATCATGATGGCGATTGCCGGCTTCATCTGGAAAAAAGTCCAGGCACGGATGCTGAACCGGGCACCGGCGCAGACTGTGCGCCGCCGCTACTGAAGCAGCGGATAAAAAAAACGCCGGGGAAACCCGGCGTTTTTTATTGGGGAGTGGATCAGCTGTCCAGGTGGGAAATCTGCAGGCGCTGGCCATTGGCCGCACCCTTCCCTTCCAGCACGAGCGACTTGTTCTGCTCGTCCAGCGAGATGCCCACGGTGAGGATGTCGATCAGCAGCAGTTGCAGGATGCGCGAGATCATCGACAGGAACGTCGTGCTGTCCTCGCTGTGGTCCACGGCCAGGCACACGCTGGCCTTCTTGGCCAGCGGCGACTGGCTGGCGGTGATGGCGATGACATCCGCGCCCGCCGCGCGCGCCGTGTCCACGGCCTCCAGCAGTTCCGGCAGGCGGCCCGAATTCGAGATGGCGATGACCACATCGCCCGGCTGCAGCAATTCCGCCGCCAGCGACAGCAGGTGCGAGTCGCCATACGACGCTGTGGGAATGCGGAAGCGGAAGAACTTGTGCTGCCCGTCCAGCCCCACCACGCGCGAATTGCCCATCGCGTAGAACTCCACCTTCTTGGCCTTGGCCACGAGGGCGATGGCGCGGTCGATCGCGCGCACGTCGAGCTGGTCGCGGAACTTGAGGATTGCCGACACGGTGTTGTCGACCACCTTGGCCGACAGGTCGTGCGTGCTGTCGCTGTTGCGCACCTGGCTGTGGCGCACGGGGATCGCGCCCGTCAGGCTGCTGGCGAATTTCAGCTTGAAGTCGGCAAGTCCCGTGAAGCCCAGCGAGCGGCAGAAGCGGATCACGGTCGGCTGCGACACTTCGGCCAGCCGCGCGATATCGGCGATCGGCTCGTTCAGCACGAGGCGGGGCTGCTCCAGCACCAGTTGCGCCACGCGCTGCTCGGCCGGCGTCAGCTCGCGCAGCAGGGTCTGCACGCGTTCCATCAGCGTGTTGGCGCCGCTGCGGCCGCGCAGGTGTTCCGAGAGGATCGTGGCCACCCCATAGAACGCCGGGTTCGGCGTGGTGATCACGTAGGTGGGAATCTCGGCCAGGTAGGACGAGAAGCGGCCCTTGGCCTCGAAACGGGTACGGAACGGCGACGCGAGGAACCAGTCGCCCATGCGCGGCACGATGCCGCCACCGATGAAGATGCCGCCGAACGAACCGAGCGTGACGGCCAGGTTCGCGGCCGCGCCGCCCAGCATCGCGCAGAAGCATTCGAGAACCTCGATGCACAAGGCATCCTTGTCCTTCAGGGCGCCGGAAATGATCTGTTGCGACGTGAGGTCGCGCACCTGCAGGCCGTTGCGCCGGGCCAGCGCGCGGTAGATGATCTCCATGCCTGGGCCGGAAATCAGGCGCTCGTTCGACACGTGCGACCACGTTTGCCACGCGTATTGCAGGATCGCGTATTCGCGCTCGTCCGCCGGCGCGAAGTTGTTGTGGCCGCCTTCGGAACCGAGCGTGACGAAACCGTCCACGGTGGGAATCACGCCCGAGCAGCCCAGGCCCGTGCCGGGGCCGAGCACGCCGATGACGGAGTTCGCCGCCGGCACGCCGCCGCCCACCTGCATCAGGTCGGTCGGTTTCAGGCCGGGAATCGCCATTGCCAGTGCGGTGAAGTCGTTCACCACCAGCAGCGTGTGCAAGCCCAGTTCGCGGCGCACTTCATCCGTCGAGAACTGCCAGTCGCGGTTCGTCATGCGGATATAGTCGCCATGCACCGGGTTCGCCAGCGCCAGCGCACCGTGATTCAGGTTGATGCCGGGATGGTCGGCGAGATAGCTGCGCAGCAGCGGAACGATGCCGGTGTAGTCGTCGCATTGCAGCACGCGCACGGCTTGGTACTCGCCGGGCCCCGTCTGCAGCGCGAAGCGCGCATGCGTGGCGCCGATGTCGGCCAGCAGCCGCGGGCCGTCGGCAAATGCGGCACGTCCCAGTTTCTGTTCCACTTCCACTTGTCTCATCTCGCTCTCTTTTACTTGTTGCTTCGCTCATGCGGGCGAGGTCGCAGCATACCCGAAACGGGCGCGCTGAAAAAGCGCACCCGCCTTTGCGGCGGTTCGTCAGCCTTCGTACCCGTACCACCCGCCGCAGGCCGGCAGGTTGACGATGCCATCGACGACACTGCCCGGCAGGCCGGCTTCGCCGATCTCCTGCGCGCCCCTGGCCTGCGGCAGCGTGAACGTCACGTCTTCGCCGCCCAGGTTGAACACGCACAGCACGGAACGCTCGCCGGCCAGCGTGCGCCGGAATGCCAGCACGGGTTCGGGCGCATCGAGGAATTCGATGTCGCCGCGCGTCAGTTGCGGCATCGTGCGGCGCCAGGCGATCAGCCGGCGCGCGAAGTTCAGCGGCGATTGCGCGTTCGCTTCCTGCACGGAAGCCGCGGCGGCGATGTGCTCCGGCGCCACCGGCAGCCAGGGCTTGCCGGTCGTGAAGCCGCCGTTTTCTCCATCGGTCCATGCGATCGGCGTGCGGCAGCCG
Organism: Pseudoduganella sp. jia 12; assembly: GCF_055502675.1. NCBI lineage: Bacteria > Pseudomonadati > Pseudomonadota > Betaproteobacteria > Burkholderiales > Oxalobacteraceae > Pseudoduganella > Pseudoduganella sp. jia 12. The sequence continues at coordinate 59,111 of NZ_JBUXKP010000012.1, read as the reverse complement.
TCGCGGCCCTTGAACTCGGGCCAGAACGTGATGCCGTACGGGTCCTGGATCAGCTCATATGGCACGTCGGCCTCGGTGAACGCCAGCTCGTCGCCCTGGTACAGGCACGGCGTGCCCTTCAGCGACAGCTGCATCGCCAGCGCCAGCTTGCCGAAAGCGGCGGGATCCTTGCCGGCACCCCAGCGCGTGGCCACGCGCGGCACGTCGTGGTTGCCCACCGACCAGGAGGCCCAGCCATCCTTCACTCGGCGCTTGAAATCCTCCACCTGCGTGCGGATGTGGCGCGCCGAATGGTCTTCGGTCAGCAGGTTGAAACTGTAGGCCATGTGCAGCTTGTCGCCACCGGCCGTGTATTCGGCCATGAAGGCCAGCGCATCGTCCGCGCCCACTTCGCCGATCGACACCGCGCCGAACTCGTCGAGCACCTGGCGCACGCGCCGCAGGAACGGCACGTTCTCGGGGCGGCACTTGTCGTACACGTGCGCCTGCATGCCATACGGGTTCACGTCCGTCACGGTGGCCGTGTCGCGCACGGTGGCCGGCGCATTGCTGCGCAGCTCCTTGTCATGGAAGTGGAACGTGACCGCGTCGAGCCGCACGCCATCCACGCCGCGCTGCAGCCAGAAGCGCAGGCTGTCCAGCATGGCCTGCTGCACTTCCGGGTTGTGGAAGTTCAGGTCCGGCTGGCTGGTGAGGAAGTTGTGCATGTAGTACTGCTTGCGGCGCGAATCCCATTGCCACGCCGAGCCGCCGAAGATCGACAGCCAGTTGTTCGGCGGATTCCCGTCCGGCAGCGGGTCGGCCCACACGAACCAGTCGGCCTTCGGATTGTCGCGGCTCGACCGGCTTTCCACGAACCACGGGTGCTGCTCCGAGCAATGGCTCATCACCTGGTCGATCATGATCTTCACGCCCACGGAATGGGCTTTCGCGATCAGCCGGTCGAAATCGGCCAGCGTACCGAACAGCGGATCCACGTCGCAGTAATCGGCGATGTCGTAGCCGAAGTCCTTCATCGGCGACTTGAAGAAGGGCGAAATCCACACGATGTCCACGCCCAGCTTCGCGATGTAGTCGAGGCGGTCGGTAATGCCGTTCAGGTCGCCCACGCCATCGCCATTCGTGTCGAGATAGCTGCGCGGGTACACCTGATAAATGATGGCTTCCTGCCACCAGGTCGAAGACAGGGACGTGGTCGTGGGCTGACTCATGGGAGGTTCCGAAAAGGTTGAAGAGATTTGTCGAGAATATACATGAAGCGTATGAATAGTTCAACGGACCTCCTTTACGACGTAGTTGCACTCCCTCCTTAATAATCAATGACTTAAGTAAAAATTGCCGAAAAATATGCTTGCACTACCGTAGTCAAACTACATCACTTTTAACAGAGATTGTTCGCGGTGCGCCGGCCGGGGCATTGCCAGCACAACCGTATTCGACATAGCATCGCGTCCATCCACAATTCGAGAAGGCTATCCATGGCAAACGCCACCCACGAAGCGGGCTCCGGTCCGCTGCCGCGCCAGATACCGTACATCATCGCCAACGAAGGGGCCGAACGCTTTTCCTTCTATGGGATGCGCAATATCCTGACGCCTTTCCTGATCAGTACCCTGCTGCTGTTCATTCCGCTGGAAGACCGCACGGGCGAGGCGAAGCACGTGTTCCACACGTTCGTCATCGGCGTGTATTTCTTCCCGCTGCTGGGCGGCTTCCTCGCCGACCGCTTCTTCGGCAAATACAACACGATTTTCTGGCTCAGCCTCGTCTATGTGGCGGGCCACGCCTGCCTGGCGATCTTCGAGGACAACCTCACGGGCTTCTACTTCGGCCTGTTCCTGATCGCGCTGGGTGCGGGCGGCATCAAGCCGCTGGTGTCGGCCTTCGTGGGCGACCAGTTCGACCAGACCAACAAGAAGCGCGCCAAGGTCGTCTACGATGCCTTCTACTGGATCATCAACTTCGGTTCGTTCTTCGCGTCGCTGCTGATGCCCCTGTTCCTGAAGAACTACGGCCCTTCCGTGGCCTTCGGCATCCCGGGCCTGCTGATGGCCCTGGCCACCCTTATTTTCTGGCTGGGTAACAAGAAATACGTGCACGTGCCACCGGCGCCACCCAGCCCCGATTCACTCACGCGCGTGGCGCGCACTGCGCTGCTGGCGAAAAAGCCGGGCCAGGGCCGTCCCGGCCTGGTAGTGGCCGCCATCGGCGCGGCTGGCGCCGTGGCTTCGCTGCTGATGTCGTTCTCGTGGGGATTCGTGATCGCCGCCTGCACGGCACTGGTGCTGCTGCTGGCCTTCGGCGGCATCGGCACCGCGATGCAGCTGGAACGGGCTCGCGGCCATCACCCCGATGAAGCGGTGGAAGGCGTGCGCGCCGTGCTGCGCATCCTCGTCGTCTTCGCCCTGGTCACGCCGTTCTGGTCGCTGTTCGACCAGAAGGCATCGACATGGATCGTGCAGGCCAATGCCATGACGAGCCCCGTGCTGAGCCTGTTCGACTGGGAATTCCGGATCCTGCCGGCGCAGATGCAGGCCGTGAACCCGGCGCTGGTCATGCTGCTGATCCCGTTCAACAACCTGGTGATCTACCCGCTGCTGCGCAAAGGCGGCGTGGAACCGACCGCACTGCGCCGCATGACGGCCGGCATCGCCTTCTCCGCCGTGTCCTGGCTGGTGATCGGCTGGATCCAGGTGTCGATGGATGCCGGCACGCCCATGTCGATCCTGTGGCAGCTTGCGCCCTATGCGCTGCTGACGATGGGCGAGGTGCTCGTTTCGGCAACCGGGCTGGAATTCGCCTACAGCCAGGCACCGGTGTCGATGAAGGGATCGATCATGAGTTTCTGGACGCTGGCCGTCACCGTGGGCAACCTGTGGGTGCTGATCGTGAACGCGAGCGTGAAGAACGACATGGTGCTGGGCCATATCGGCGACACGGGGCTCTCGGTGATCGCTTTCCAGATGTTCTTCTTTGCCGGCTTCGCGGCGCTGACGGCCGTGGCGTTCGGCCTGTATGCGCGGCGCTACAAGATGGTCGACAACTACCGGGCGCAGGTGGGCATTGCCTGAAATATCATGATCGCTACCGGTGCGCCATCCCGTCGATGAAGTACCGGTAGCAGATACGGAAATTGTGACCTTTCCTGCGGCACTTACGCAACAAACTCCCGATCCGCACGATCGTTCCACACGGAAATTCTCATATAATTGCCCGAAGGCACTACCAAAGTGCCATCCGGCTTCGCCCAGTCCACGCGCCGCCGGCCCCATTTGACCGCCTTCGCTTTTCTTGCGGTCGTCGATACCGAACGGAAAACCATGAACTTCAAGAATATGAAAGTCGGCACCCGGCTGGCGCTGGGCTATGCGATCGTCCTTGTACTGCTGCTGGTCATCGTGGGCGCGGGCCTGATGAAAATGCGCTCGATGCAGGAGCGTGTGAATAACATCACCGATTTCAACAACACGCAGATTTCCAATATCGGCGCCTTGCAGGACAGCCTGATGGAACGCGCGATCATCCTGCGCAACCTGGCACTGCTGAGCGACATGAACGTCATGCGTCCGGAAGCGGAGCGCATGCGCGAGCTGGAAAAGATGTATGCGCAAAGGATCTCCCTGCTGGAGAAATCCCTTGAGGCCCCGGATACCGCGCCGGAAGAAAAGACGCTGTTCGCCACGATCCGTGAACAGGAACGCATGGCCATGCCGCTGATGGCCGAAGCCGAGAAGCTGGGCCTCGCCAATGAATCCGAGGCGGCAACCAAGGTATTGATGGAGAAGGTGCGCCCCGTACAGATCGCGTGGCAAACGGCGATGACCCAGCTGATCCAGCTCGAGACCAAGCTGAACAAGGAAGATGCCGAGGCGGCAAAGGATGCGTACCGGAGCGCCGTGACGCTGATGCTGTCCCTGGCGGCGCTGGCGCTCGTCGTGGGTGTCGTGGCGGCCGTGACGATCACGCGTGCACTGCTCAAGCAGCTGGGCGGCGAACCGAACGACGCGGCAGCGATTGCCGCCCGCATCGCCGATGGCGACCTGACGGTGGACGTGCCGGTGAAGGCAGGCGATACCGCCAGCATGATGTTCGCCATGCGTAACATGCGCGACAAGCTGGCCGCCATCGTCACCGAAGTGCGCACCGGTACCGACACGATCGCCACCGCCGCGGCCGAAGTCTCGGCAGGCAACCTGGACCTGTCGTCGCGCACCGAAGAGCAGGCCAGCTCGCTGGAAGAAACCGCATCGTCGATGGAAGAACTGACGTCGACCGTGCGCCAGAACGCCGAGAACGCGCAGCAGGCCAGCGCCATGGCCGCCTCGGCGTCCACGGTTGCCGCCCAGGGCGGCGCCGTGGTGGCGCAGGTGGTGGACACGATGGGCGCGATCGATGCGTCCGCGAAGAAGATCGTCGACATCATTTCCGTCATCGACGGCATCGCGTTCCAGACCAATATCCTGGCGCTGAACGCGGCCGTCGAGGCGGCGCGTGCCGGCGAACAGGGCCGCGGCTTCGCCGTGGTGGCCAGCGAAGTGCGCAACCTGGCGCACCGTTCCGCCACCGCCGCCAAGGAAATCAAGGCGCTGATCGACGACTCCGTCGACAAGGTCGGCCTGGGCACGCAGCTGGTGGGCCAGGCTGGTGCCACGATGAACGAAGTGGTCGGCAGCGTGCAGCGCGTGACGGACATCATGGCGGAAATCTCGTCGGCCAGCCGCGAGCAGAGCAGCGGCATCGACCAGGTGAACGTGGCGATCACGCAGATGGACGAAGTGACGCAGCAGAACGCCGCGCTGGTGGAACAGGCGAGCGCCGCTTCCGAGTCGATGCAGGAACAGGCGCGCCGCCTGGCCGAGCTGGTGGGCACGTTCACGGTGGCACAGGGTGCTTCCCAGGCACCGGCCACGCGCCTGCCTGCCACCAAGCCTGCCGCCAAGCCTGCCGCAAGGTTGGCCGCAAGCCCGGTGGCAAAACCTGCCGCCCGCCCCGCGCTGCCGGCGGCAAGCACCCGGCCAGCCGCCGCCAAGGCGGCACCGACCGCCCGCAAGGCGCCCGTGACCGTGGGTTCCGAGACCGACTGGGAAGAGTTCTGATCCGCCACGGATGAATGGTGCGACTACAGCATGGCTGTAGTCGCAAGCTTCCTTTACCATACGTCCCCATCGAAACAGGGGGACGCATGGACCATCAATACCGCAGCCGCGCGCTGCGCCTTGCCGTTGCCGCGGCACTTGCCAGCGCCATCGCCGGCGCGGGTGCCGCGCACGCCGCTTCTTCATCCGCCGCCCTCTGCGATGGCGACGGATTCCAGACCATACTCTCCCCCAGCGCCGCGTCGTTCGATGCACGCGCAGCCTGGATCGACCGGCGCACGCTGGCCTGGCCCGGCGCCCGCGCCGACGCACGCGTGCGGCTGTACCACGCGCGGCACGCTTCATTGACGGCACCGGCCGGCAGCAAGGTCGGCGGCGCCGACGGTTTCCTCGCAGTCGACGCGACGCCCACCGCCATGCCCGAACGCCTGCGCTACCTGGGCGAAGGCCCTGTGTTCGCGCTGCGCGAAGCCGATGTCGCCGACGTGACCAATATCGCCGGCCTGCACCGCGGCCAGCTTCTGCTGGTGAACGAAGCCGCGGACGGCACCGTGCTCGACGCCACGCGGGTGCAGGTGGCCGGTGCGCTCGACGACCTGTACGCGGCGGCGGAAGCGGTACCGGACCTGGGCGCCACGCCGCGCGCGAAGGGCACCACATTCAAGCTGTGGGCACCGACCGCGCAGCGGGTGTCCGTCTGCACCTACGACAAGGGCACCGGCCCCTCGCGCGCCGCGGCGCCCCTGCGCTTCGATCCGAAGACCGGCATCTGGTCCGCCACGCTGGCCGGCAACCTGGATGGCAAGTACTACCGCTACGCGGTGGACGTGACCGTGCCTGGCGCCGGCATCGTGCGCAACCTCGTCACCGATCCGTATTCCGTCAGCCTCACCACCGATTCGCGGCGCAGCTACATCGCCGACCTGTCGGCGCCGCGCCTGAAGCCGGCCGGCTGGGACAAGGCTGCGCCGCCCGCCAAGGTACGCGCGCAGCCCGACATGTCGATCTACGAACTGCACGTGCGCGATTTCTCGATCGGCGACGCGACCGTGAGCCCGGCGAACCGCGGCAAGTACACGGCCTTCCTCGAATCGGGTTCGGACGGCATGAAGCACCTGCGCGCACTCTCGCAGGCCGGGCTCACGGATGTGCACCTGCTGCCCGTGTACGACATCGGCAGCATTCCCGAGAAGGGCTGCGTGACGCCGGCGCCGGCCGGCGCGGCGGACAGCGACGCCCAGCAAAAGCTCATCGGCGCGAGCAAGCTGGCGGACTGCTACAACTGGGGCTACGACCCCTACCACTACAACGCGCCGGAAGGCAGCTACAGTACCGATCCGGCTGACGGCGGCAAGCGCGTGCTGGAACTGCGCCAGATGGTGATGGCGCTGCATGGCGCCGGCCTGCGCGTGGGCATGGACGTCGTCTACAACCACACCTACACGGCCGGCCAGGACGAAAAATCCGTGCTGGACCGCGTGGTGCCCGGCTACTACCACCGCCTCGATGCGAAAGGCGTGATCGAGCGCTCCACCTGCTGCGAGAACACGGCCACCGAGCACCGCATGATGGGCAAGCTGATGGTCGATTCGAGCGTGCTGTGGACGCAGGCCTACCACATCGACTCGTTCCGCTTCGACCTGATGGGCCACCAGCCGCGCGCCGTCATGGAAACGCTGCAGCGCCGCGTGAACGCGGCCGCCGGCCGGCACGTGCACCTGATCGGCGAAGGGTGGAACTTCGGCGAGGTAGCCGACGGCAAGCGCTTCGTGCAGGCATCGCAGCTGTCGCTGAACGGCAGCGGCATCGGCACCTTCAGCGACCGTGGCCGCGACGCGGTACGCGGCGGCGGCGCCGGCGATGCCGGGCGGGACATGATCACGCGCCAGGGCTATGTCAACGGGCTGGTGTACGACGCCAACGAAGGCGCCTCCCGCGCCCCCGCGGACCTGCTGAAGGCGGCGGACCTCATCAAGGCGGGTCTGGCCGGCACGCTGCGCACGTACCCGCTGCCAACGCACACGGGCGAGATCCGCGAACTGCAGCGCATCGACTACGGAGGCCAGCCGGCCGGCTACGCGAGCGAACCGGGCGAGGTGGTGAACTACGTGGAGAACCACGACAACCAGACGCTGTACGACCTGAACGTGCTGCGGCTGCCCGCGTCGACCTCGACGGCCGACCGCGCCCGCGTGCAGGTACTGGCCGCCGCAATCAACGCGTTCAGCCAGGGCGTGGCCTACTTCCACGCCGGCTTCGACATCCTGCGATCGAAATCGCTGGACCGCAACAGCTTCGAATCGGGCGACTGGTTCAACCGGCTGGACTGGACCTACCGCGACAATCATTTCGGCACCGGCCTGCCACCCGCGGCCGACAACGGCAAGGATTACGCGCTGTTCCAGCCGCTGCTGGCCAACCCCGCCTTCAAGCCCGCGCCCGCCGATATCGCGTTCACCCGCGACGCCTTCCGCGACCTGTTGGCCATCCGCACCAGCAGCACGCTGTTCCGGTTGCGCAGCGCCGCCGACGTGAAACAGCGCCTGCGCTTCCACAACACCGGCCCCGCCCAGGTCCCCACCGTGATCGCCGGCCGCCTCGACGGCACCGGCTACGAAGGCGCCGGCTTCAAGGCCGTGCTGTACCTGCTCAACGTCGACAAGACCGCGCAATCGATCGTGGTGCCGCAGGAAGCCGGCCGCACATGGAAGCTGCACCCCGTGCAAGCCTCCCCTGCCGCCGCCGACCCGCGCGCCCGCGAAGCCCGCTACGACGCGACCACCGGCCGCTTTACCATCCCCGCCCGCACCGCCGTCGTGTTTGTGGAATAAACCCCACAAAAACTGTTGCCCGAATTCGGGGACTGTCCCCGATTTTTGGCAATAAACCTTTTTGTAAACGCTAAAAGCCGCGAACTGCGGCTTTTGGCTGCTAAAAATCTTGCAGAGAATAATGAGGGGAAATACCGTTTGAGAAATATTTCCTGAAACCGGGGTCAGACCCCGTTTTCTGGAAATATTGCCTGGAAAATGGGGTCCGTCCCTATTTTCCAGGCAAGATCAGCGCAGGGGCTCGAGGAGGACGGTGCTGAACTTGCCGCCGGTGCGCACGGCGCCGTTGGCGACGGTGTAGGTAGTGCCGGCATAGGCGTCGCGCACCTTGGTGCCGTTGGCGAAGATGCCGCCGACCTTGATCTCGACCGGCTTGCCGACCGGGACGTCCAGCGCCACCACCACCTTGTCGCTGGCGCCGCCACCACTGAACGTGCGCGAGAACGTGTACGGCGCATCGGCCAGTTTCGCATGCACGCCGGCGCCGATCGACACGTGGGCGCGCCGGAACTGGCCCAGCTTGGCCCAGTGCGCGCGCACGTCGGCGATGCGGTAGCCGTCGCGCGCGGCGTTCGATGACAGCTCGTCCCAGTTCATGAACGAGCGCAGCTTTGCGTCGCCAACAGCTTCGGCAATGTCGAGCCGCCGGGCGGTTTCGTCGCCGTAGTAGACCTGCGCGGCGCCCGGCGCCAGCAGCAGCTTGTTCGCGGTCTCGAACGGCTTGACGCGCGCCGCATCGAAGGCGTTGGCGTCGTCGTGCGAGTCCATGTAGTTCAGCACCGACTTGCCCTTCAGCGGGCCATGCAGCTGCGCCGAGAATTTCGCAAAGATGCTGTCGTAATCGCCCTTGCCGTCGCCGGGCAGGCTGAAGTTGATCATGCTGTCGAAGCCGTTCGCGTAGAAGTCGGTCTTCACGCCGCCGCCCATGTCGAACTCGCGGCCATGGGCGATGGCATAGTTGTACACCTCGGCCACGGTGAAGAACTTGCCGTCGCCGAGCACCTTGCCCGGATTGGCCTTCTTCCATTCGGCATGCGCCGCCTCGGTAACGGTGCGCAGTTCCTTCCACACACCGGCCTCGGTATGCTTGACGGTGTCGGCGCGATAGCCGTCGAGGCCGTACTTGCGCACCCAGTCCGCGTGCCATTTCATCAGGTAGTAGCGCGGCGCCCGCGGGTAGCCGGTGCGGGCGAAGAAGTCGTCCAGCTCCTTCGCCTCGCGCTCGTAGCGCCCTTCCTTCTTCCATTTTTCGACAAGTGCCGCAGGCAGCGCCACCGGCGTATCGCTTTCCGTGCGGACGTCCGGCAGATTGTCCACCAGCGTGCACGAGATCGTCGTCGGCGCATCCTTGTGCGTGCAGGTGGGCGACGTGCGCACCCAGTCCGCAGGCCACACGGGATCGGCATCCGTTACCGGGCCGGTGTGGTTCATCACCACGTCCAGCAGCACGCGGATGCCGCGCGCATGGGCCGCGTCGACGAAGTCGCGGAAATCCTGCTCGGTGCCCAGGTTGGCATCGATCGCCGTGAAATCGCGCGCCCAGTAGCCGTGGAAGCCATACGACTTGCCGGTGCCTTCATCGGTGCCGGCATGGATCTGCTCCACGGGCGGCGTGAGCCAGATCGCATTCACGCCCAGGCTGTCGAAATAACCTTCCTTGACCTTTGCCGTCAGGCCTTTCAGGTCGCCGCCCATGTAACCGCGCAGCGGCGCCGCGTCGCCCTTCCGGCCATAGGCCAGGTCGTTCGACTTGTCGCCGTTGGCGAAGCGGTCGGTGAGCAGGAAATATACGGTCGCGTTCTCCCACATGAACGGCACCTTCGGCGCCGGCGCCGCAATCGCGGAAGCGCCGGAAGTCGTCAGCAATAAAGACAGTGCGATAGATGAGAGTTTCATGCGACCTTTCCTGGGGTGTGGATGATTAAGTGATCACGGTGGGATTGCTCCGCCCCGTGTTGTAGGCGATGCTGGCCACGCTGTCGGCAATGGCGATCAGCGCCGCCAGCGCCTGCTGCGTGGGAATGTGGTGCTGCTCGGGATCGGCCTCGTAGCGCTCCAGGTAGATGCGCAGCGTGGCCCCTTCGGTGCCGGTGCCGGACAGCCGGTAGACGATGCGCGAGCCATCGGTCATCACGATGCGGATGCCCTGCTGCGATGCCTGCGAGCCGTCGACCGGGTCGGTGTACTCGAAATCGTCGGCGTAATCGACCGTGTAGTGGTTCATTTCCACGCCCTTCAGGGCGGCGAGCTTCACGCGCAGGTCGTCCATCAGGACCTTGGCCGCGTGCGCATCGATGGCTTCGTAGTCGTGGCGCGAATAATAATTGCGGCCAAAGCGCTGCCAGTGCTCCTCGACGATTTCCTGCACGGACTTGCCCTTCACCGCCAGCAGGTTGAGCCAGAACAGCACGGCCCATACGCCATCTTTCTCGCGCACGTGGTTCGAGCCGGTGCCGTAGCTCTCCTCGCCGCACAGCGTGGCAAGGCCTGCATCGAGCAGCGTGCCGAAGTACTTCCAGCCGGTCGGCGTTTCGTAGCACGGCACGCCGAGCGCTTCGGCTACGCGGTCGGCCGCGCGCGACGTTGGCATCGACCGGGCGATGCCGGCGATACCGCCGCGATAGCCGGGCGCCACCTGCGCGTTCGCGGCCAGGATCGCCAGGGAATCGGAAGGCGTGACGTCGAACTTGCGGCCGACGATCATGTTGCGGTCGGCATCGCCGTCCGAGGCGGCGCCGAAGTCGGGCGCATCGTCGCGCGCCATCAGTTCGATCAGCTCGGCCGCATTGACGGGGTTCGGGTCCGGGTGGCCGCCACCGAAGTCCTCGCTCGGTACGGCGTTGATCACGGTGCCCGCCGGCGCGCCCAGGCGGCCTTCGATGATCGCCTTCGCATACGGGCCCGCCACGGCGTGCATCGCATCGAAGCGCATGCGGAAGCCGCTGGCGAACAGCCCGCGGATCGCCTCGAAGTCGAACAGCTGTTCCATCAGCTGCGCGTAGTCGTCGACCGGGTCGATCACCTCGACCTGCATCTGCTCCAGGTAGGAACGGCCGCCGTGGTCGATGTCGAGGTCGGGCGCATCGCTGATGCGGTAGGCGTTGATGGTGGTGGTGCGCTGGTAGATGCCTTCCGTCACCGCTTCCGGTGCCGGGCCGCCATTGCCGATGTTGTACTTGATGCCGAAGTCGCCATCCGGCCCGCCGGGATTGTGGCTGGCCGACAGGACGATGCCGCCCATTGCCTCATACTTGCGAATGACGCACGACACCGCCGGCGTGGACAGGATGCCGCCCCTTCCCACCAGCACGCGCGCCACGCCATTGGCCGCGGCCATCTTGAGGATGGTCTGGATCGCGACGCGATTGTGGAAGCGGCCGTCACCGCCGAGCACCAGCGTCTTGCCGGAAAGGTCGCCGAGCGTATCGAATACGCTCTGCACGAAGTTCTCGAGATAGTGGGCCTGCTGGAAAACGCCGACCTTCTTGCGCAGGCCGGAAGTGCCCGGCCGCTGGCCGGCGACGGGCGTGGTTTGAATCGTCTGAATTGCCATGTCTGCTCCGCTGTGGTGTTACCTGAAGATTAACATCCCAGCCTACCGCGATCCAGTGCGCGATGGCGCGCGGCTCATGACCGAAGGAGCCGTTTTCAGTGGCGCCTGCAGGTTCGCGCCTGCAGGTTGGCGCTTACAGGTTGGCCCTACTGCGCGCGCCCCGCGTTATCCTTCACGAACACGGTCAGCGCGGCGGCCACCAGCAACGAGACGCCGCCCAGCACCAGCGTTCTGGCGGCATGGCCATCGAACGCGTGGCGGATCACGAAGCCCAGCACCACACCGGCGATGATCTGCGGGATCACGACGAAGAAATTGAAGAGGCCCATGTAATAGCCCATCCGCTTGGCCGGCAGCGAGCCGGCCAGGATCGCGTACGGCATCGTCAGGATGCTGGCCCAGGCGAGGCCCACGCCGATCATCGGCAGCATCAGCATCTGCTTGTCGTGGATCTGGAACACGCTGGCCAGCGAGACGCCGCCGATGGCGAGGCAGGCCATGTGCACCGCCTTGCGGCTGGTGAGGCGGGCCAGCACGGGCAGGATGAACGCGGCCAGCGCGGAGACGCCGGAGTACACGGCGAACATGATGCCGACCCAGTTGCCGGCAGCCTGGTAGGCGGCCGACGTGGCGTCGGTCGTGCCGAATACGTTCTCGGCCACGGACGCCGTGGTGTAGATCCACATCGTGTAGAGACCGACCCAGGTGAAGAACGACACGGAGGCCAGCTGCACCATCGTCTTCGGCATGCGGCCAAAGCCGCCGACAATCTCGGCCAGCGCATGGCCCAGCCCCTTGGACAGGCTGCGCTCGCGCTGGAACTCTTCCAGGTTCTCCGGCGGCAGTTCGTCGGCGGTGAACACCGTCCACAGCACCGCCAGCAGATATACCGTGCCGCCCGCGTAGAAGGCGTAACGGACCGAATCGGGAATCGCACCGGCGGGTGCCACGTTGCTGACGCCGAGGTAGTCGGTGAAGATGGTCGGCAGCAGCGAGGCGATGACGGCGCCGCAGCCGATGAAGAAGGTCTGCATCGCGAAACCGGCCGTCTGCTGCGACTCATCGAGCTTGTCGCCGACGAAGGCGCGGAACGGTTCCATCGACACGTTGATCGCGGCATCCATCATCCACAGCACGGCGGCCGCCATCCACAGCGACTGCGAATTCGGCATCAGGAACAGCGCCAGCGACGCGAACACGGCGCCAAGGAAGAAGAACGGCCTGCGGCGGCCCCATTTCGGGTGCCAGGTATTGTCGGACAGGTAGCCGATGATGGGCTGCACCAGCAGGCCGGTGGCCGGCGCCGCCAGCCAGAGCAGCGGCAGTTGATCGGGATTGGCGCCCAGCGTGGAAAAGATGCGGCTGGTATTGGCATTTTGCAGCGCGAAGCCGAACTGAATGCCGAAAAAGCCGAAGCTCATGTTCCACAACTGCCAGAACGACAGCCGGGGTTTGGTGGAAGAAGAGTGCATCTACGTCTCCGATGTTATGCGCTACTGTATTTGTAGCAAAATAACATGGGCATCATCGCCAGTCAATGCATGATATACCCCTAAAACGACCGGGAAACACGTTCTTTGTAGTCAAACAACAGAGAAACTGGGGACGGACCCCTGTTTAGAAGAAATTTCCCATAAACAGGGGTACGTCCCCGGTTTTATACCCGGGTGATGGCGGCCTACTGGAACTGCACAAACACCTTCGCCGCGAGCCGCGCGCGCGCCGGTACAGCGACGCGCGCGACACGTGTTTTTGCATCCCACGTGAAGGCCAGCGCGCGGCCGTCGAGCAGCACGCGCTTCGGTTTGGACACGCCATGCACGTGCAAGGTGTAAGCACGCACTACCGGCGCCATCGCGCTACCCGTCTCGGTGGCGATGCCGATATCGAGCGAATTGGGCCGCGCGGCGGCGGTGAAACGGGCGATCTCGTACTGGCCTTTGCCGAACGCATCGGCAGTAATGCCATCGTCTTCGTACAGCATGCCCGTCGACGCGGATACGCTGTCGTCGTGCCAGTAATGCAGGTCGATATTCTTGCCGGTGTAGTCGCGCGTCGTCTGCACGACCGGCGTCATCGGCACGAACGCGCCGGCCCGCACGTACACCGGGATGCGCTCTTCCACCACATCGACCGTTTCGAGGATGCCGCCGCCGTGTCGCGCACCGCTATGGAAGTCGAACCATACGCTGCCCTTGGCCGGGAAATACACTTCCTTGCGCCGCGCGCCCGGCTCGGTCACCGGCGCAACGAGGAAGCTGCCGCCCCACAGGTAGGTCGAAGCCAGCGTGCCGGCATCGTTCTTCGTGTCCTCGAACAGCACGGGGCGCATCAGCGGCATGCCGGTGGTGCTGTTCTCGAATGCCATCGTGTAGTGATACGGCAGCAATGCATAGCGCAACCGGATCGCATCAAGCGCCAGGCGTTTCGCGCGCGGCGCGCGGTACACGGGCTCGGACGGCACCTCTTCCTGCGCGTGCGGGCGGAACACCGGCTGGAACACGCCATACTGCAGCCAGCGCACATACAGTTCGTCGTCCAGTACCGGGCCGGCGAAGCCCCCCAGATCGGAGTGCATGTAGGCCAGGCCCTGCATGCCCATCTGCAGCGCGATCTCCATCTGCGACTGCAGCCCGCCCCAGCTGCGCGACACGTCGCCCGACCAGGGAATCATGCCGAAGCGCTGCGAACCCGAGTAGCCGGCGCGCATCAAGATGAACGGGCGCTCGTCCGGGAAGTCCTTCGCATAGCCTTCCGCGATCAGCCGCGCCCAGTCGTGGCCATAGATGTTATGCACCTGGTCCGCCGAACCGGTGGTGTGCTGCAGCGCCGCCGGATGCAGCTCGGGTTCGCCCAGGTCGCCCCACCAGCCGGCCACGCCCTGCTCCTTCAGCCCCTTGTAGATGTTCCACAGCCAGTCCTTGCCCTGCGGACTGAAGATGTCGACCAGGCCCGTGTTCCCGAAGAAGAAGTCATACGTGTACGGCTTGCCTTCCTTCGTGGTGGCCAGCGCCTTCGCATCCACCGCTTCCTGCCAGCGGTTCGAGGTTGTCAGCACGAACGGCTCGGTGATGACCACCGTGTTCACGCCTTTCGCCTGCAGGTCGCGCAGCATGCGCTGCGGATCGGGGAAGTTGTCCTTGTCCCAGGCCAGGTTGCCCATCGTGCCCTGCACCTCCTTGCCGAACCAGTACAGGTCGAGCACCACCGCATCGAGCGGAATCTTCTCTTCCCTGAATTTGTCGACGACGGCGCGCACTTCCTTTTCGTCGTGGTAGCCGAAGCGGCTGGCGAAATTGCCGAACGCCCAGCGCGGCGGCAGCGGCTGCCGGCCCGTCAGGCTCGTGTAGTTCGACATCACGTCCGCCCATGCATCGCCCGCGATCACCTGGTAGGTCTTCCTGCCGCCGATCGTTTCATAGGCCAGCGTGCCATCCTTGCGGCTGTCGAAATCCAGGTAGCCGGTTTGCGGGTTATCGAAATGCACCGCGTATTTTTTCGACGACAGCGCCACGGGGATCGTGAAGTTCAGCAGTTCGGAGCGATTGCCGTAGCCATAGTGCGCCTTGTTGTATAGCTGGAAGCGATAGCCGCGGCGGTTCATGCCCACGGCGCGCGCGCCGGCACCGTACAGCGCCTCGTCGGCATCGAGCGCGAACTCCAGCGCTTCCAGGCCGTTCCTTTTCGTGTAGCCCAGCTTTTCCGCCAGCAGCGGCTGGCCCTTGTAGGCATAGCTGATGCGCAGCGGCCGGCGCTCGATCGTGACGGCGATGCCCGGCGTGGCGTATTCGATGCGGCCATCGGCTTCCTTCACCGTCGTCTGCACGCCCGCGGGCCGCAGCACCACGGCATGCGAGCGCGCGTCATGCTGTTCGCCGCTCGGAATGAAGGTGGTCTCGACGATCGACGCGGAATATGGCCGGATCACGTAGCGGCCGTCGTTGGTGGCGATCTGCAGCGCGCCGTCCTTTTCGGTCCAGCTTTCCACCTGCCGCGCGCTGTTCTGCGCCACGGCGGATTGACAGGCGAAGGTCAGCGCGAGCGCCGCGGTCGTGGTGATTTTCATGTTTGGAAGGGAGTGACGAGGGAACCGGGAGCATGACAAAACGGCGCCATGAAAACAAGGGGAAATGCTTTATATTGAAGCCTTCATGAAGGAACCGGAGAACCGATGAAGCTGCCCGTTGTATCACTCCTCACCTTATCACTCGTCACGTTGCTGGCGCTGGGCGCAGGCATGACCCAGGCGCATGCGCAGACCACGGTAACGGCAAAGCCGAAGGCTCAGCAAAAGGCCAAGGCCAAGGCGCCGGCCAGGCCCACGCTCGTCGAGGCTAAGCGTTTCCTGGCCCAGACCGAGGCAAGGTTCGACAGGCTCAATGCGGACCAGGCACGCGCCGACTGGGTAGGCGCGAACTTCATCACCGACGATACCGAAGCGATCGCCGCCTACTTCGGCGAACTGCAGCTGGACGCGGCCGGCCAGGCGGCGCTGGCCGCGCGCCGCTTCAACGGGCTGAATCTCGGTAATACGGATGCGCGCAAGCTCAAGTTGCTGCAGCTGACACTGATGTTCTCCGACCCGAAGGAGCGCGCCGACTACGCGGCGGCGCGCGCGGCGCTGTCCGGCGCCTACGGCAAGGCGAAATACTGTCCCGCCGATGGCCGCCCCTGCATGGCCCTGGGCGAACTGGAAAAGATCCTGGCCACCAGCCGCGATCCGAAGAAGCTGCTCGACGCGTGGTCCGGCTGGCATGCGCAGTCGCCCTCCTGGAAAGAGCGCTATGCGGGCTTCGTGGCCCTGTCGAACAAGGGCGCCCGCGAGATGGGCTACGCCGATACCGGCGCGCTGTGGCGCTCCGGCTACGACATGCCGCCCGACGAGTTCGCATTTGAAATGGAACGCCTGTGGCTGCAGGTAAAGCCGCTGTACGACGCACTGCACGAATACACGCGCTACAAACTGCGCGCCGCCTACGGCCCGGACGTGGTGCCGCTGACCGGCCCCGTCCCCGCGCACCTGTTCGGCAATATGTGGAGCCAGACATGGGACAACCTCTACCCGCTGGTCAAGCCCAGGTCCGGCGCCAGCGGCTTCGACCTCACGAAGGTGCTGGACCAGCGCAAGACCACGCCGCGGCAGATGACGGAATACGCCGAACGCTTCTACACGTCGCTGGGCATGCCGAAGCTGCCGGCCACGTTCTGGGAACGCTCGCTGCTGGCGAAGCCGCGCGACCGGGAAGTGGTGTGCCATGCGTCCGCGTGGTCGATCGATGCCCGCGACGACGTGCGCATCAAGATGTGCATCAACCCCACGGCCGAGGATTTCACCGTCATCCACCACGAGCTGGGGCACGTCTACTACTTCCTCGCCTACCAGGACCAGCCGGCGCTGTTCCGCAACGGCGCCAACGACGGCTTTCACGAGGCGATCGGCGATACCATCGCCCTGTCGATCACGCCCGCCTACCTGAAGCGGATCGGCCTGATGAACGAAGACCCGGACCCGAAAGCGGACATGGGCGAACTGCTGCGCCGCGCGCTGTCGAAGGTGGCGGTGCTGCCATGGGCCTACATGGTCGACCGCTGGCGCTGGGACGTCTACGCGGGCAAGACGCAGCCGGCCGACTACGACCGCAGCTGGTGGGAGCTGCGCGAACACTACATGGCCATCGGCCGCCCGCTGCCGATGGCGGCGAACGGGTTCGACGCGGGCGCCAAGTACCACGTGCCGGCGGACGTGCCGTACGCCCGCTACTTCCTGGCCAACCTGCTGCAGTTCCAGTTCCACCGCGCGCTGTGCCGCGAAGCCGGCCACGAGGGCCCGCTGCACACGTGCTCGATCTACGGCAACGAAAAGGCGGGCAAGAAGCTGCAGGCGATGCTGGAACTGGGCGCCAGCAAGCCATGGCCCGAAGCGCTCAAGGCGATCAGTGGCGAGGATCGCATCGACGGCGGCGCCCTGCTCGAGTATTTCGCGCCGCTGAAGGCATGGCTCGACGAGCAGAACCGGGTGCTGGCCGCGCAGCAGAAGTGGTGAGCACCGTACGCTACGCTGGAGTTGACATCGGCAATCGGTAAACGGGGCCGTTTGTTGCGAAAGAATGAGGGGTAACCATGTTTGTCTCCAATTCGTCTTGCGTAAAGCGTCGTGCCGCTACGCTCAGATTTTTTGCTGTTACCGCCCTGGCATTTGCTTCGGCATGTTCATTTGCCAATGGCATGAACACCGACGAAGATGTCGTGACCGGAAAATGGCGGGTGACCGCGGCTTTGGATAGTGCCGATGTCGCATCGCTCGACGAGCGCGAGGCCAGGCAGCTCGTGAATCGCGTAATGACCATCAGCCGCGAAAAAGTTCAATTCGGCACTCATGCATGCGGGCCTTCGACATTCGAAGCAGAGAGCGTGGAGCCCCGCCTTTTTCTGCGACAGCAATTCCGGGCCAGTGGAGAAAACCTGCGACTGCCAAATCCCGTCACTGTTGTGAAGTTGAGCTGCACGGCCGTATTCATCAAGAACCCTGACAAGCTGCTGATCTTCTGGGACGGCTGGTTCTTCGACGCGGTACGTATAAAGCCCTGATCACGCGCTTCCAATAAAGGCCCGGATTTGCCGGGCCTTGTCGTTTCGACACCCCCCACGATATACTTGATGGTTCCACTCAACTATTAAGCAGCCAGCCGCCGCCAGCCCGCTACGTAGCAACAGCCACAACGTAGTCACCATCAGGAAGGGTTTCATGGCGCAGTTCTCCAAGCCGGCACGGGCCGATCTTCTCTCACTTCTCACGCTTCATCCGATCAGGCTTCGTCCAGTTGCCTTCGCGCTGCTGTGCGCCTGGGCTCCCGCTCATGCAGCTGATTACGCAGCTGATCCCGCCGACACTCCGGCCGAAGCCGATGCCGCCCCGGTCGCCGTCGTGAAAATCGAAGGCAGTAAGGCCGACGACGATTTCGTGGCCCGTCGTGGCGGCTCCGCCACGAAGACCGACACACCGCTGATCGAAACGCCGCAGTCGATCTCCGTGATCCCCGCCGAACGCCTGCAGCTGCAGGGTGCGCAAACCCTGCGGCAAACGCTGAACTACACGGCGGGCCTGGTCTCGGCATCGTTCGACAGTCGCGGCGACAGCGTCACCTCGCGCGGCGGTTCGCCCACGTCGCTGGTCGATGGCCTGCAGTACAACTTCGGCTCCTACAACACCACCCGCCCCGACCCGTTCATGCTGGAACGCGTGGAAGTGCTGCGCGGCCCATCGTCGGTGCTGTATGGCCAGGGCAGCGTGGGCGGCGTGATCAACTACGTCACCAAGAAGCCGCTGGCCGAACGGCGGCGCGAAGTGCAGGTGCAGGTCGGCAGCCATGACCGCAAGCAGGTGGCGGTGGACTTCAACGAGGTGCTCGATGACGCGGGCCACTGGCGCCTGCGCGTGGTGGCGATCGGCCGCGACAGCGGCTCGCAGGTGGACCACGTGGCGGACGACCGCAAGGTGCTGATGCCGTCGCTGACGTGGGCGCCGGATGCCGACACGTCGCTCACGCTGCTTGCGCTGCGCCAGCAGGACGAAAGCGGCTCGCTGATCGGCTTCTTCCCGTGGCAAGGTACCCTGCTGCCGTCGCAATATGGCCGGATCCCGACCGATACGTTCACGGGCGAGCCGGGCTGGGATGCCTACAAGACGGACCGGACGTCGTTCGGCTGGCAGTTCAGCCACCACTTCAACGACAACCTCGTGCTGCGCCAGAACGCCCGCAAGAGCAACTCCGAAGTGGACTACCGCAGCGCCTACACGAGCTTCACCCCGATCCAGGCGACGGGACGGCCGGGCCGCCCCGTGTTCAATGCCGACAACCGCACGATCGAGCGCGACCTGATCCAGCAGGCGAATGCGCTCGACACGCTGCTGTTCGACACGCAGCTCGAAGCGCAATTCGCCACCGGCCGCTGGCAGCACACTTTCCTGGCCGGCTTCGACGTGCAGCGCGCCGAGACGCGGCAGGCCACCGGTCGCGGCATCGCTGCGGCGCTCGATGTCTATAACCCCGTGTATGGCAACTTCACCGCGCCCGTGTCGCTGGCGCACCAGCCGACCGCGGTGCTGCACCAGAAGGGCTTCTACGTACAGGAACAGGCGAAGTTCGACGAGCGCTGGGTCGGCGTGCTGGGCTGGCGCCGCGACCATGCCGAGAACGACATCGAAGGCCGCCCCGCTTCCCGCACCGACGACAAGGCCAACACGAAGCGCGTGGGCCTGCTGTACCTGGGCGACAGCGGTTTTTCTCCCTATGTCAGCTACGCCGAATCGTTCCTGCCGCTGGGGGGCGTCGATGCGTACAACGAACCGTTCAAGCCGCAGCGCGGCAAGCAGTGGGAAGCCGGCGTGAAATGGCAGCCGGCCGCCGCGGTGACGGCATCGCTGGCGCTGTACCAGCTGCGCGACCAGAACCGCAAGACCGCCGATCCGGCGAACCCGCAGAACAGCCTGCAGCTGGGCGAAGTGAAGGTGCGCGGCGCGGAACTGGAAACGGCCGGTGCCGTGCGCGGCTGGGACTGGACCGCCGCGTACACGTTCACCGACGCGCGCGTCTCGCGCAGCAATGGCGCCGACCTGGGCAAGCGCGTATCCGGCATCCCGAAGCACAACGCGTCGGCCTGGCTCGCGCGCGGCTTCTCCGTTGGCGGCGCGACCGGCTTCACGGCGGGGGCCGGCGTGCGCTATCTCGGCACGTCGCTGGACGGCACCGATTCGCTGGAAACGCCATCGGCCACGCTGGTCGATGCCCTGCTCGCCTGGCAGACCGGCCAGTGGCGCTTCGCGCTGAACGCCGTCAACCTGGCCGACAAGGTGCAGATCACCACCTGCCTCGCCCGCGGCGACTGCTTCTACGGGCAGCGGCGCACGGTCATGCTGACGGCGCGGTATCTCTGGTAAAAAAGTTGCAGGAAAACCGGTTTTGAAAAGCAAAAAGCCCCGCCGCTTGCGCGACGGGGCTTTCTGCATGCAGCGAAGCTGGCTTAGAACTTGTAGTTCACACCCAGCAGCAAGGTGCGGCCGTATTTCTGGTATTCCAGCTGCTGGTTCTTCGAACCGTTGTAGGTTTCGTAGGCGGCGTTGCGCAGGTTGTTCGCCTGCAGCACGATACCCATGTCCTTCAGCGGACCGTTCTGGAACGTGTAGCCGACCTGGAAGTCCAGGATGCTCTCGCCCACCACGTAGCGCAGCGAACGTTCGGCGGCGAAGTTGCCGATCTCGCCCACGAAGTCGGAACGCTTGCGCTGGCTCAGGCGGGTCTCGAAGCCGTTCTTCTCGTAGTACACGGTCAGGTTCGTCACGCGCTTGGACAGGCCGGGCAGCGGGATGTTCTGGCCGATCGAGCCATCCGGTTCCTGGATCGCGATATTGCTGTCCGTGTAGGTTCCCGAAGCCACGATGCCGAAGCCATCCAGCACCGGGGTCAGCATGTTCAGCGGGAGGGAGCCGGACAGTTCGATGCCGCGCATGATACCGCCGTTGCCGTTGTACGGTGCCTTGTAGTCGCCGAATACCGTGTTGGCCTTGGTGCCCGGCACGAACGCCGAGAAGTCATAGGTCTTCGTCTGCGTGAAGATGTACGTGTCGAGCTTCTTGAAGAAGAATGCCGCGGCCACGTAGGCCTTCTTGCCGAAGTACTTTTCATACGACACGTCGAACGCCTTGGCGCGCCATGGATCGAGCTGCGCATTGCCGCCCGATGCACCCGGCTTGAACGTGGTGTCCGACACGCCGAAGTCCAGCGCGGCGCGCAGCTGGTCCACGCGCGGGCGGGCGATCTGCTTGGCCATTGCCACGCGCACGGTCTGGTCGTTCGGCAGGCCGAAGTTCAGGTTCATGCTCGGCAGCCAGTCGTTGTACGACTTGCCGTCGTGGATCGGCTGTACCTGTTGGTCGCCGGCCAGTGCGCCGTTGAAGTACTTCGAATCGGACGACTGCTTGGTGTGCTGCACCTGCACGCCCACGTTACCGCGCAGCGAGATGTCGCCGAACTCGTGTTCGATGTTCGCCTTGGCGTAGGCCGTGGAGATCTTCTCGCGCACCGACCAGTTCTTGATCAGGATGGCGCCGCTGCCGGCGGTCGGGTTGAACGTCATGTAGCGTGCGACGACAGCCGGCACGTCCCATGCCGGCACGTTGCCGACACCGGCGAAACCCAGGTCGACGGAACCGTACAGCAGCGACGGGTCGATCGTGGTCGGGTTGCCGGCCAGGTTGATGTTGCCTTCCGGCTGGTCCTTGTCCTTCGAGCGGTCGCTGAAGTTGACGCCCACGTCGAAGCCGGCGAACCAGTTTTCCAGTGCGGCCGGCGCCTGGAAGTTGGCCGCCAGCTTTACGCTCTTGAGCTCATCTTCCACGTACGGCACCTTGCCGTAGCCGGAGCCGTAGATCGTGTTCTTCACGTACAGGTTCGAGGCGTCGCTGTAGTCGGCGCGGCCCGGCGTCATCGTCGGGAACGTGCCGCTGTTGAAGCCCAGGTTGATCGTGTCGAGGTACTGCGCGTTGTTGACGGCACCCAGCTGCAGGTTGTTTTCCAGGCCCAGTTCGTCGCGCTTGGCTTTCGACCAGGACAGGTCGGCCACCAGCTTCACGCCATCCAGGCGCCATTCGTTGTTCCAGCCGAGCGCGCGGATGTCGTCGCGCCGGTTCGTATACATGCCGCGCACCAGCGGGTAGACGTTGTTGGCGATGGCGGTGCTGATCGCATTGCCGTTCTTCGTCAGGTTCGAATAGAACGGCGAAGGCTGCAGGTCGCCGTTCCAGCCGGACAGGTTCACTTCGAACTGGTTGGCGGTGTCTTCATGCTTGAACACCGACGCGTAGAAATCCAGCGTGCTGGTGAACGACTTGGTTGGGCGGTATTCGACCACGCCCATCAGGCCGTCGCGGCGGTTGTAGCCGGTGCGCGACAGGGCCTTGATGCCATCGGTGGCGGTGGTGCCTGCCGGCAGGCCGGTGCGGGCATCGGTCTTCCACGGTTCGTAGATGCCGGTCTCGTTGGCCAGCACCGGCGACTCCAGGTGCGCGAAGCCGATCGCCACGCCCAGCTTGCGGTTCAGGAACTGGTCGATGTAGCTGATGGAGAAGCGGTTGCCCAGCGACTTCGTGTTGGCCATGCTGCCCAGCGAATTGTGCTCGGCACGGGCGTTCATCGCCACGGTGCGTTTGCCGAAGTTCAGCGGACGCACGGTCTGCAGGTCGATCGTGCCCGACAGGCCCTGGCCGATCAGGCCAGCGTCCGGGGTCTTGTAGATCGTCACGCCCGACAGCAGTTCGGACGGGTACTGGTCGAATTCCACGGAGCGGTTGTCGCCGGTGGATACCTGTTCGCGGCCGTTCAGCAGCGTGGTGGAAAAGTCCGGGGACAGGCCCCGCACCGAGATCACCTGTGCACGGCCGGCCACGCGCTGGGCGGCCAGGCCCGGCAGGCGGGCGATCGATTCGGCGATGGACACGTCCGGCAGCTTGCCGATGTCTTCGGCGGAGATGGCTTCGACGATCGACGACGAATCCTTCTTGACCGAGATGGCATCCTCGATGCCGCGGCGGATGCCGGTCACGGTCACGGTGGCGATCGGCGCCTCGGCCGCCGGGGTGGTTTGTTCCTGCGCGGCGACCGGGGTGGCCAGCGCGGCGACGAACAGTGCGCAGCCGGTTGCTACCGGGCTCAGTTGCAGGGCCGTGCGCATGCGGCGCTCAGGCGCGAAGAATTTCATCGAAGTCCCCTCAATAAATACGAATTTTTCCCATGCTCAATAATTAGCTCGACTACATGGGAATCCAAGGATTGTGGCCGCTCTGTCAGACGTCCTGGAAGAATTTTGTATTAAAACTAGATGCAGTGTCAATTAAAGTTCAGTCCAGAATCGGCCGATTCAGCCGTTTTGCGGCCTGCCAGGGGGCCGCATCACGTTTTCGTTGTATGCCGGCTACAGAACGCTGAACAGCGATCTGTAGTGGAACTACAAAATATGCCATGAAACAACCGTTTCCACTGTAAAGATGTAACGAAACCGCCATCCGGGCGCAGAACATGTATTAAAACTAGGCATCTTGTCCAGCGGGTCGTTGTACATGCCCTGCGAACATAGTATTCTGCTCACGTTTCAGAGGAAGCAAGCCGCCCAAGAGCTTGTAGTCCCACTACTTATCGGTTTTCGCAGAGGAGACGCATGCGCCATACCGTATTGCCGCCGGCCCTGGCTGTGCCGGCCCTGACCGTACCACTCCTGCTGGCTCTCGTTGCGGTGCGCGCCCCGGCCGCAGCCGCACCGGCCACACCCGCCATCGGCACTTACCGCATCGACCACCTGGAGCCCGCGTCATGGTGGGCGGGCATGCGGCACCGCACACTGCAACTGATGGTGCATGGCCAGCGCATCGCCGAGCTGCAGCCGCGCATCGATTACCCGGGCCTGCGCATCGCCGGCACCACGCGCGTGGCCAACCCGAATTACCTGTTCATCGACCTGGCGCTGGCTGCCGACGTACGGCCGGGCAGTGTCGACATCGCTTTCCACCCTGCCGGCCAGGCTGGAAAGCCGGCAGTACTGACTCACCGCTACCAGCTGCGCTCGCGCGCGCCCGGCTCGCGCGAGCGCCAGGGCTTCACGAGCCGCGATGCCATCTACCAGGTGATGCCGGACCGTTTCGCCAACGGCGACCCGTCGAACGACAGCATCGCGGCCATGCCGGACAAGGCGAACCGCGCAGCTGGGGGCGGCCGGCATGGGGGCGACCTGGCCGGCATGACCGCCCATCTCGACTACATTGCCGCGATGGGCTACACGCAGGTGTGGCCCACGCCGCTGCTCGAGAACGACATGCCGGCCTATTCGTATCACGGCTACGCGGCCACCGACCATTACCGCATCGACCGGCGCTACGGCAGCAACGAGGACTTCCGCGCCTTCGTGCAAGCCGCGCGCGCAAAGGGCATCGGCGTCATCCAGGATGTGGTACTGAACCACATCGGTGCCGGCCACTGGTGGATGAAGGACATGCCGATGCCGGACTGGATCACCCACGAGGGCAAGCCCGTGATGACGCGGCACCACCGCGTGGCGGTCGGCGACCCGTACGGCAGCCGCGCCGATGCGCGCAATTTCACCGAAGGCTGGTTTTCGCGCGGCATGCCCGATCTCAATGGCTCGAATCCCCACGTGGCGAATTACCTCATCCAGAACACGATCTGGTGGATCGAGTACGCGGGCCTGTCCGGCCTGCGGGTCGATACGTGGGGCTACTCGAACAATGCCTTGCTCGCCGAATGGTCGCGCCGCGTGATGGCCGAATACCCGAACCTGAACCTGGTCGGCGAGGAATGGAGCACGCGCGTGCCTGTCGTGGCGCGCTGGCAGGCCGGCAAGGCCAACCACGACGGCTACGTGTCCCATTTGCCGTCGCTGATGGATTTTCCGCTCAACGATGCGCTGCGCCGCGCGCTGGCCAGTACGGCCATTGACAGCAACCACGGTACCTTCAGCCTGAACGACCTGTATGAAACGCTGGCCCAGGATCACCTGTATCCGGCACCGCAAGACCTCGTGCTGTTCGAAGGCAACCACGACCTGCCCCGCACCTGGAGCGTGCTGGGTGAAGACATCGGCCTGTGGAAGATGGCGATGGCCTACGTGCTGACGGCGCCGCGCATCCCGCAGCTCTACTACGGCACCGAGATCCTCATGACGAGCACCACGCAGGGCCGCGACGACGCGTCGTACCGCCACGATTTTCCGGGCGGCTGGCCGGGCGACAAGGTGAATGCGTTTACCGGCGCGGGCCTCACGCCGGCGCAGCGCGATGCACAGGCCTTTCTGAAAAAACTGCTGAACTGGCGCAAGGGCGCCACCGTGATCCACCATGGCCGGACGATGCATTTCGGCCCCGAACAGGATACCTATGTGTTCTTCCGTTATGGCAGCAATGCGCAAGGCGGCGGCAAGGTGATGGTCGCGCTGAACAAGAACCGCACGCCCGTCACGCTCGACACGGCCCGCTTCGGCGAAATGCTCGAAGGCGTCAATGCCGGCACCGATGTCCTCACCGGACAGACCTTCCACCTCGAACGCGGCATCACGCTGCCGGCCCGCACGGCCATCATCCTGGAGTTGAAACAATGAAGCGCACCCTTATCGCCACCGCCACCCTGGCCATGCTCTTCGCCGGCTCGCTGCACTGCGCCGAACAGGCCATTCCCTTCGGTTCCTGGGGCAAGCCGGAAACGGTGCGCATCAGCGTCGACGACGAAAAGGCGCCGCTGCGCACCTACACGCATGGCACGACGATGAAGCTGCGCGACGGCGATCCGCAGAATGTGACCTATGCCGAGAGCGCCGGGCTGCCGCGCGTGCGCAGCGGGAGCGTGGCGTTCGACGCGCTGTTCGCGATGGCGATGGCCGAGATGCGGCAGGATGCCGTGGCCGCGATCCGCGACGACTCCTATAACGGCGGGCAGCCCATTCCGTGCGACTGCTTTGAAACCGGCGAGAAATGGCATTACGTGTGGACGCGCGACCTGTCGTACGCGGCCGGCCTGGGACTGGGCATGCTGGACCCGCAACGGGTGCGCAACTCGCTGCAGTTCAAGCTCTCGGGCTACCGGGATGGCGTGAAGAAGCCGGCCGCAGTGCCCGGCACCGAGGACGGCCTGCAGATCGTGCAGGACACCGGCAGCGGCGGCAGCTGGCCCGTCAGCACCGACCGCGTCACGTGGGCATTCGGCGCCGACGAGGCGTTGAAGGCGCTACCGCCGGCCGAGCGCGCGGCGTTCGTGCCGGTCGCCCTGAAAGCCCTGTCGAACACGATCGAGATCGACCGCGTGGCCGCGTTCGACCCTGCTTCGGGCCTGTACAACGGCGAAGAGTCGTTCCTCGACTGGCGCGAGCAGACCTATGCGGACTGGATCCCCGGCCAGCTGGCGCACATGGCGACGGCGAAGGCGCTGTCGACCAACGTGGCCCACTACAAGGCGCTCACGCTGGCCACGCAACTGGCGGAGGAACAGGGCGACGCCACCATGGCGAAGCGCTTCGGCGGCTGGGCCGTGCAACTGAAGGATGCGATCAACGACCGGCTGTGGCTGGAGGATGCCGGCATGTACAGCAGCCTCACCGCCGGCCATTTCGACGGCGCGCCGCTGCACAAGTTCGACTGGCTGGGCCAGGCGCTGGCGATCGTCACCGGCGTGGCGGACGCCGAGCAGGCGAACAGCATCGTCGCCCGCTACCCGCACGGGCCGATGGGCGCGCCGGTGATCTGGCCGCAGCAGCCGGGCCGCGCCGTGTATCACAACCGGGCGATCTGGCCCTTCGTCACCGCCTATGGGCTGAAGGCCGCGATCCAGGTGCAGAACGTGGCGGCGGCCGATGCCGCCTACGACACGCTGCTGCGCGGGGCCGCCGTCAACGCGTCGAACATGGAAAACTTCGAATGGCTCACGGGCCTGCCGATGTTCGACCCGAGCGGCGGCAAGCAGGCGGACCTGGCGGGTCCCGTCGTCAATTCGCGCCGCCAGCTGTGGTCCGTGGGCGGCTTTGCCGGCGCGCTGGTGAGCGGCGTGTTCGGCATCTCGACCACGCAGGACGGCATCGACGTCAGGCCGTTCGTCACGTCGAAGCTGCGCAATGAGGCATTCCAGGGCAGCGGCACGGCCCTGCTGTCCGGCCTGAAGCTGCGCAACCACGTGATCGACGTGCAGCTGGTACTGCCGCCGGCGCAGTCCATGGCCGGCTATCATCCCGTGCAGCAGGTGCTGTTGAACGGCAAGCCCGTCGATGGCCGCATCAAGTGGGCGGATCTCGGCGACCGGAACACGATCGTCGTGCAACTGGGCACCCTGGTGCCGGGGCGGCAGGCGATCACGCGGGTGGCGGCCGACCCGCTGGCCATCGATCCGGCCGTGTTCTCGCCGGCCGATCCGGCGATCGTGTCCGCCGCGAAAGGCAGGCTCGCATTCGCGTCGAAGCCGGCGGCAGGCACCGTCTACAACGTGTATCGCGACGGCCAGCTGGCGGCAGCGGGCGTAGAAGCCGCCAGCTGGACCGATCCGAAGCCGGCCGCTGCCGCATGCTACGCGGTGGAAGCCATGTTCCCCGGCTCGGGCAACCGCAGCCACCACAGCGCGCCGGCCTGCACGGGCACGGCGATCGACATCGGCGCCGGCGACAGGCGCATCGCATCGAGCGTGGAAGCGGAAAACGGCGTGATCGTTAATTGGGGCGCACCTGCCGATACCTTCGCCGCCACGCTCGCCGTGCCGCAGGCCGGCACCTACGCGGTGCAGGTCCGCTACCGCAACAATGCGCACCAGGTCAACCTGGGCATCACGGGCGGCGTCAAGTGGATGAAGGTGCGCGACGCGGCGGGCAACGTCGTGGCCCAGGGGGTCGTGCAGTTGCCCCACTCCCCTGCCGGCCAGGCCGTGTACTCGACGCCGCTGTCCGCGCAACTGAAGGCGGGCAAGCACGCGATCGAACTGTCGGACTTCATCAACATGAGCAGCCTGCAATCGAATGCCACCTATGCCGATGCCGGCGGCAAGTCGGGTCCGGCGAACCGGGTCGACATCCATGGCATCCGGCTGCTCGCCACGGGCGCGACAGCGCCGGCGCCGGTGGCGAAAGGCCGCCTCGTCATCGTCGACGACTTCGCATCGCCGCAACTGGGCAACACCCGCAAGCTGCGCATCTGGCTGCCGGCAGGCTACGAGCGCAATCCCGGCAAGCGCTACCCGGTGCTGTACATGCACGACGGCCAGAACCTGTTCGACCAGAAGACGGCCTACAGCACCGAATGGCACATCGACGAAGTGGTCGACCGGCTCGCCGCGCAAGGCGACATGCGCGAGATCATCGTGGTCGGCGTCGACAACACGCCGGACCGCAACAGCGAGTACACGCCCTGCTGCGACATGCGCTACGGCGGCGGCAAGGTCGCCGCCTATGGCCGCTTCCTCGTCGAGACCGTCAAGCCCTACATCGACAGGCAATACCGCACGCTGCCCGGCCGGGCCGATACCGCCGTCATGGGGTCGTCGTTCGGCGGCCTGGCGTCGCTGTACCTGGCGCAGCACCATGCGGACGTCTTCGGCCAGGCCGGCATCATGTCCGGTTCGTTCTGGTGGAACGGCGGCACGCCCGTCACCAGCGCGCGCAAGATCGCGGCAACGCCGGTTCGGTTGTACGTGGACGCCGGCACGGGCATGGACGGCGTCGAAGGCACGCGGGCATTCCGCCAGGCCGTGCTGAAGAACGGCTGGCGCGAGGGCGACAACCTGCTGTACGTGGAAGACGAAGGCGGCATGCACAACGAGCAGGCCTGGGCCGGCCGCGTGCACCGCGCGTTGCAATGGTTCTTCCCGGCTGCCCGGCCCGCCAAGGGCACGAACGCGACGCGGTAGATTCCTGCCGCATCGGGCACGCCGGCAGCCGCTTTATCGCGGCTGGCCCAACTGGCGGAAGTCCGCGCTGCCGGGCCGGCCCGGCAGGTCGAGACGCGCCACGGCACGCGGCGATTCGGCCACGATGCGGCCGCGCCGCATCACCAGCCGGCGCGCAGCACGCAACCGGATCGCCTCGATCGGATCCCCCGCGTCCAGCAGCACCAGGTCGGCATGGCAGCCGGGTTCCAGGCCATAGCCTTCCAGCCCGAGGATCTTCGCTGGATTTTCGGTGACGGCCGCGAAGCAGGCGCGTATCCCTTGCTGGCTCGTCATCTGCGCCACGTGCAGGCCCATGTGCGCCACCTCCAGCATGTCGCCGGACCCCATGCCGTACCACGGGTCCATCACGCAGTCGTGGCCGAACGCCACGGTGACGCCGGCCGCCATCAGTTCCGGCACGCGCGTCATGCCACGGCGTTTCGGATACGTGTCGTGCCGGCCCTGCAGCGTGATGTTGATCAGCGGGTTGGCAATGGCGGCCACGCCGGATTCGGCGATCAGGGGCAGCAGCTTGCTCACGTAGTAGTTGTCCATCGAATGCATCGACGTCAGGTGCGAGCCGGCCACGCGGCCGTGCAGACCGAGGCGGTGCGTCTCGGCGGCCAGCGTTTCGATGTGGCGCGACAGCGGATCGTCCGATTCGTCGCAATGCATGTCCACCATCAGCCCCTGCTCCGCCGCGAACTCGCACAGCACGCGCACCGACTCGGCGCCATCGGCCATCGTGCGCTCGAAATGGGGAATGCCGCCGACGACGTCCACGCCCATCGCGATCGCCCGCTTCAGGTTGGCCAGCGCCGTGGGGCTGCGCAGCACGCCATCCTGCGGGAACGCCACGAGCTGCATGTCGATATATGGCGCCACACGGCGCTTTACTTCCAGCAGCGCCTCCACCGCCAGCAGGCGGTCGTCGCAGACGTCCACGTGGGTGCGGATCGCCAGCAGGCCGCGCGCCACCGCCCAGTCGCAATAGCGCATGGCCCGTTCGACCAGCGCTTCCTGCGTGAGCTGCGGTTTCAGTTCGCCCCACAACGCGATCCCTTCGAGCAGCGTGCCGCTGGCGTTCACGCGCGGCAGGCCGTAGGACAGCGTGGCATCCATGTGGAAGTGCGCGTCGACGAACGGCGGCGAGACCAGGTCGCCTTCCGCGTCGATCTCGCGCGCCGCGGTCATGGCGAGGCGCGGGCCGACCGCGGCGATGCGGCCGGCCTGCACGGCGATGTCGATGCCGGTGCGGCCGTCGGGCAGCGTGGCGTTGCGGATAACGAATTCCATGGGTGACTCCGGCAATGGGGATGACTGATTGTAGGGAAATCCCGGCAAATCGTGCAATGGCAACGGAAAATCTGCCATCGAAACGTATGTTGCAGTGCGTAAATTTACGAATAAAGAAAGCACAAAGCGCTTTCCAACGTCTTATTTCATCGCTAGAATTCATTTATTGCAACGCACAATTCCTTGTTCCCAGGAGAGACTATGGCTTCGATTACCGAACAGATTTCCGAACAGATTTCCAGGACGAGCAAAACGCAACTTGAAAGCCAGCTCAATTTCCTGAACAGCGTGCTGAAGAATACGGTCGATGGCGCCGGCCAGCTCGTGGCACTGAACCTGAGCACGGCACGCAACGCCGCCGAACGCGGCACGGTTGCCGCCCGCAAGCTGATCGAAGCGAAAGACACCAGCGCGGTGTTCGAACTGGCGCGCCCGCTGTCCGCCATAGAGGGCCTGTTTGCCTACAACCGCGAAGTGTTCTCGATCGCCACCAAGACCCACCAGGCGCTGCTGCACACGGCCACGGAACGGTTCCGCGACGTGCCGGCCAAGACACTGGCATTGGCCACGCCGGTCGTTGCGCAAGTGTCCGAGTCCGCTGCGAATGCCGCGCTGGCCGCCACGAACGCGGCGGCAGAAGCGGCGCAGTCTGCCGCTTCCGGCGCCACCGCGACGGCTTCCCAAGCGGCACATGCGGCAAGCGATGCCGCGCAGGCCGCAACAAACAGCACGGTGGAAGCGACCCGCGCAACTGCCGGCAGCGTGGCGCAGGCCACCTCCGCAGTGCAAAGTACAGTGCAGGATACGGCGCAAGCCGCCACGAAGGCAACGCAGGATGCAGGCGAAGCCGCGGTGAAGAACACGGGCGATGCGGTCGAAGCGGCCAGCGAGTCGATTTTTCGCGCGGCTGAGGCCGGGGCTGAAGCTGGGGCCGACGTCGGCGCCGACGCAGCGTCGAAGGCAACGGACGCGGTGAGCGAAGCCGTGGAACGCGTAACGGCCGCAGCCGCGGATGCGCCGGTTGCCGCACCGATCGCGGCCGAATCCGCCGAGTCCACCGCTTCGGTATCCGAGGCCGAAACCACGGCGTCGAAAGCCGTGCGCGGCAAGCCGGCCACGAAACCCGTCGCCGAAGCGCTGGCCGCCCTGGCCGACAACAAGCCGGCCCGCTCGGCGCCTGGCAAGTCCCGCAAGTAATTTCCCTCCCCAACGTCGGCCGGGCCCGCACGGGCCCGGCCGACGCGCTCTGCCCGCCTGATGTATCCTAGTGCCCCGAATCGGCCACTGGCCCCATTCAAGGATATGTCATGAGTTTATCGAGGCTAATCGCCGGCTTCGTGCGGACGCATTGGCGCGCATATGCGGGCGCCGGCGTGATGCTGGCCCTCGTTGCCGTCATCGGCGTCTGGATTCCCCGCAAGATCGGCCAGATGGTCGACGCCCTGGCCGCGCAGCGTCTCTCGCACACGGAACTGATCGAAGGCGTGGGCCTGCTGCTGCTGGTCGGCGTGGCCAACTACGGCCTGCGCGTGGCGTGGCGGATCCGGCTGTATTCGACCGCCTACCGGCTCGGCGTGGAATTGCGCACGCGCTTCTACAGGCGCCTCACGCTGCAGGGCCCGGCCTTCTACCAGAAGCAGCGCACCGGCGACCTGATGGCGCTGGCCACCAACGACATCGATTCGATCGAACAGGCGGCCGGCGAAGCCATGCTGGCCGGCTTCGACGGCGCCCTCACGCTGGTGCTGGTGATCGGCATCATGATGCTGGGCGTCGACTGGCGCCTCGCGCTCGTCGCCCTGCTGCCCTTCCCGCTGATGGCATGGGCGTTCTGGCGCATCTCCTCGCAGATCCACAAGGCGGCGGGCGATTCGCTGAAACGGTTTTCGGCGCTGAACGACCATGTGCAGGAAACCCTGACCGGCGTGCGCACGCTGCGCACGCTCGGCCTGGAAGGGCGCAGCGCCGCCACGTTTTCCGAGCTGGCCGGCAAGGCATCGAACGCGGCGCTCACCGCGCAGCGCTGGGAGGCGGCCTACGAACCGGCCGTGGGCCTGACACTGACGGCCGCCACCGGCCTCACGCTGGGCCTGGGCGGCTACCTCATATGGACGAACCAGCTGACGATCGGCGCGCTGACGAGCTTTTCGATGTACCTGGGCCAGCTGATCTGGCCGATGTTCGCCGCCGGCTGGGTGCTGTCGCTGCTGGAACGGGGCCGCGCCGCATGGCAGCGGCTGCAGCCGCTGCTCGATGCGCCGCTGACGATCGCCGACCACGGCACGGTGGCCGAACTGCAGCCGGGCGAACTGGCGGTCGACCACCTGACCGTGTGCTACCCGGGGCAATCGGAATCGGCGCTGGCCGACGTGACGCTGCGCCTGCGGCCGGGGCAGACGCTGGGCCTGGTCGGCCCCACCGGCTCCGGCAAGACCACGCTGCTGCGCGTGCTGCTGCGCCAGCTGGCGCCGCAGTCGGGCACCGTGCTTTGGCACGGCCATCGGCTGGAAGAATACAAGCTCGAGGCGTTGCGCGGCGCGATCAGCTGGGTGCCGCAGGAATCGTTCCTGTTCTCGGCATCGATCGCGGAGAACATCGCGCTGGCCAAGCCTGGCGCCACCCGGGCCGAGGTGGAACACGCGGCCGACCTGGCAGCTATCCACGACGACATCCTGCTGTTCCCGCACCGCTACGACACGGAAGTGGGCGAGCGCGGCATCACGCTGTCCGGCGGCCAGCGCCAGCGCGTGGCGATCGCCCGCGCGCTGCTGTCCGATAACGACCTGCTGCTGCTGGACGATGCGCTGTCGGCGGTCGACACGGGCACCGAAACGCGCATTCTCGACCACCTGGAAGAGCTGCGCCGCGCACGGCCGGTGCGCAGCGCGATCATCGCCAGCCACCGGCTCTCGGCCGTGGTGAACGCCGACTGGATCGTCGTGCTGCACCACGGCCGCCTGGTCGAACAGGGCACGCACGACGAACTGCTGGCGCACGATGGCTGGTATGCCCGGCAGTGGCGCTATCAACAACTGGAGGCGAGCCTCGATGCAAGCTAGCACGGACGAAAACCCACAGGAAAAATCGCACGCCGAATCGATGCGGCGGGCAACGGGCCTGCTGAAGGATGCCGCCGGGCCGGACGGCCACCACCTGTGGTGGGCCGTGCTGTGGCTGGTCATCGCCGCCGGGCTGGAAGTGGTCGGGCCGCTGCTGGGCAAGCGGCTGATCGACGAACACCTGCTGCCGCGCGTGATGGACTGGCAGGCGATGGCGCTGCTGCTGGGCGGCGTGGTGGTCACCGGCTGCGCCGCCTCCTGGCTGCGCTACCTGCAGCTGGTGCGCCTGTCCGGCCTGGCGATGCGCTCGGTGCAGC
This sequence comes from Pseudoduganella sp. jia 12, assembly GCF_055502675.1. Taxonomy (NCBI): domain Bacteria; kingdom Pseudomonadati; phylum Pseudomonadota; class Betaproteobacteria; order Burkholderiales; family Oxalobacteraceae; genus Pseudoduganella; species Pseudoduganella sp. jia 12. The sequence continues at coordinate 25,500 of NZ_JBUXKP010000012.1, read as the reverse complement.
GGCTGCGCGAGCGCGTATACGGCCACGTGCTGCGCCTGCCGATGGCGTTCTTCGACCGCGCCATCACCGGCCAGCTGGTGTCGCGCGTGACGAACGATACCGAGGCGGTGAAGGGCCTGTATATCCAGGTGCTGTTCGTGATCCTGGACAGCACCATCGTGTTGATCGGTACGATCCTGGCCATGGCGTGGCTGGACTGGCGGCTGATGTCGCTGGTGGTGGCGCTGATGCCGTGCGTGCTGCTGATCGTGTGGCTGTACCAGCGCCTGTCGGCGCCGGCGGTGGCGAAGGCGCGCCAGCTGCGCAGCGACATCAATGCCCAGGTGGCCGAATCGATCGGCGGCATGAGCGTGCTGCAGGCGAACAATGCGCAGGCGCGTTTCGCCGAGCGCTTTTCGCGCACCAATGAAGACCAGTACACGCAGCGGGTGGCCGAGATCCGCGCCAATGCCTGGCTGCTGCGGCCGGCGCTGGACATGCTGAACGTGGTACTGCTCGCCTCCGTGATCTGGCTGTTCGGCCTGCGCGGCGAAAGCACCGTGCTCGGCGTGGCGGAAGTGGGCGTGCTGTACGCGTTCATCAGCTATATCGCGCGCGTGATCGAGCCGCTGATCCAGATCACCCAGCAATTCTCGCAATTGCAGCAGTCGGTGGTGGCCACGGCGCGCGTGGCCACGCTGCTCGACGAAGCGGGGGCGCCGGAGCACGGGAAGAACGCGGCCAGCGAGGCCGCGAACGAGGTGGTGTCGCCGGACACGCCGGCGATCGACATCCGCCACCTGGACTTCGCCTATGTCGGCGACCAGAAAGTATTGCACGACCTTTCCCTGCAAATCCCGCAAGGCGCGTTCTACGGCATCGTCGGCCATACCGGCAGCGGCAAGTCGACGCTGATGTCGCTGCTGCTGCGCTACTACCCGGCGCCGCGCGGCAGCATCCTGATGAATGGCGTGCCGCTGGACGATATCGGGAACGACGCGTTCCGCGCCCGCGTGGGCCTGGTGCCGCAGGATCCGTTCCTGCTGGCTGCGTCGGCCCGCGACAACATCGACATGGGGCGCAACCTGCCGCCCGAACGGATCGAGCGGGCGGCGCGCGCGGCGCATGCGCACGACTTCATCGTGGCACTGGAAGACGGCTACGACACGCTGCTGGGCGAAGGCGGTTCGCGCCTGTCTTCCGGCCAGAAGCAGCTGATCGCGATCGCCCGGGCGCTGGCCGGCGAGCCGCGCGTGCTGATGCTGGACGAAGCCACGTCGCGCATCGACAGCTCCACCGAGCAGATCGTGCAGCAGGCGCTGGACGAATTGCGCGGACAGGTAACGATCATCGCGATCGCCCACCGGCTGTCGACGATCCGCGACGCCGACCGCATCGTGGTGCTGAACCATGGCCGCATCGAAGAATCCGGCCCGCACGACGCGCTGATGCGGATCGAGGGCGGCCTGTACCAGCGGCTGTACCTGCTGCAGCAACTGGCCGCCTGACCTTGCCGTCCACGATGCACTTCGGCCAATGACGGCGCGACAATGTTGTTGCGGAAATGCCGTGGCAAAGCGCTCGTCCGTGATATTTCAAGGACGAGCGTGAAATCCCCTATGGCAACAAGCCTATAATATGTGCACTCGCGCTCCCTCCCCGCGCGGCAAGGACCTTTCGTTGGCCACCCTGCTCTCCGTCTTCCATCCCCGCGCCGTTCGCCGCCTCGCCGCCATCCTGGTGCTGGCGCCGGCGTTCGCGTTCGGCCAGGCCGCGCTCGACGCGGAGCTGGCTGCGACGCGCGAGATGGTGCGCTTCAAGCCGGACGACGCGGTTTCCCGGCTTGGCCGGCTCGAGCCGCAGGCACGGGCCGCTCCACTGGCCACCCGCGCCGAGTTCCAATGGCTGTACAGCAGCGCGATCCGGCGCGGCGGCGACCCGCGGCGCGCGCTGGCGATGGGCGATGAACTGGTGGCCTGGGGCCGCGCGGCGCGCGATGACGCCGTCCAGGCCAAGGGCCAGCTCGCCCGCGCCTATGCGCTGTTCGACCTGGACGACCTGCCAGGCTCGCACAAGGCGGCATTCGAAGCAGAACGGGTGGCGCGCCATGCCGCCGACGTGCCGCTGCGTGTGCAGACAACGATCACGGCCGGCCAGGCCTGTCAGGAGCAGGGCAACTATCCGGCCGCGCTGGCCCGGCTGCAGGCGGCCGTCGACCTGGCGCGCACGGTGCAGGGCGATGACGCGCCGCTGGCCAGTGCCCTGAATGCGCTGACATTCCTGTACACGGACATGAAGCAGTTCGACAAGGGCTGGGAAGCGCAGCGCGAATCGCTGGAAGTGGCGCAGCGGATGAAATCCCCCGGCCGGCTGGCGATCGCGCTGGCCACCGAATATGGCCTGGCGATCGAATCGGGGCAGCATGAACGGGCCCGCCGCGCGCTGCTGGCGGAACTCGATGTCGAGCGCCGGCTGGGCGCGCGGCAGATGATCGCCGACACGCTCGTGAATTTGTCGGACCTTTACCTGAAGAAGGGCGACTACCGGAACACGATCGTGTTCGCGCGGCAGGCGCTGGCCGCGGGCGAGGACGTGAAAAGCCCGAGCGTGATCGCCACGGCCCGGGTCAACCTGGGCCAGGCTTTCCTGGGCATGGGCCGGCTGGCCGACGGCAAGCGCCAGTTCGAAGCCGGGCTGGATGCCTATGAAAAAAGCGGCGTGAAGCCGGAACTGCAGGCCGTGCTGCTGGAATACGGCGCCGCGCTGGAACGCGCCGGCGACTACCGGGGCGCCATCGACGCCTATCACCGCGAACGCGCCATGTCGAATGAAATGTTCGCCGGGGAACGCCAGAAGGCTGTGCTGGAACTGCAGCAAAAGTACGATACCGAGAAGAAGCAGCGGCAGATCGAGGCACTGCGCCACGATAACCGCGTGAAGAGCGTGGAGCTGGTCAACCACCGGCTCGAGCAACGCATCTGGTGGCTGCTGGCGATCGTGTTCGCGCTGGCCGCCCTGGTCGTGGGCCTGCTGTATCGCAAGGTGCGCCAGGCGAATGCCCAGCTCGAGGTGAAGAACCGGGAACTGAAACAGCAGAGCGCACGCGATCCGCTGACGGCGCTGTACAACCGCCGGCACTTCCAGGAGTTCATGCGCCAGCACGGGCTGGCCGAGCCCGGCCAGCTCGTGCCCGGAGAAACCGAGCGGCGCCAGCATGCCGTTGCCGCTGATGACGATACGATCGGCGCGCTGTTCCTGCTGGATGTCGACCACTTCAAGCACATTAACGACAGTCATGGCCACGCGGCCGGCGATGCGGTGCTGAAGATGATCGCGGCGAGCCTGCGCGAAACGCTGCGCGACACGGACATGATCGTGCGCTGGGGCGGCGAGGAATTCCTGGCATTCCTGCCGGCCGTGCCGCGCGGCGGCCTCGACGACGTGGCACGCCGCATCCTGCACGGCATCTCGTCGCAATCCCTGCAATACCAGGGCACCATGCTGTCGGTGAACGCATCGGTAGGATTCGCGCCGTTCCCGCTGGTGGCGCTCGGTACGCCACTGTCGTGGGAACGCGCCGTCAACCTCGTCGACATGGCACTGTACATGGCCAAGTCGCATGGCCGCAACCGCGCCTATGGCGTGTGCGGTTTCCATGACCTGGAGCGCACGACGCTGGAAGCCGTCGAGCAGGATCTCGAGGGCGCGTGGCGCAGCGGCTTCGTCGACATGGTGGTGGTGGTGGCGGGCGACATGCCCGCTGCCGAGGACGCAGTGGAGCGGGCAGAGCTGGTGTCTTGAACTGCCGCTTCGGATACCAACCCAGAGGCAGAATCCGGGGTCGGACCCCGGCCTTTGCATCTGGGGTAAATATACGAGGGCCCTACCCTTACTTCGACTTGCCTTTTTCCGCCTCTTCCTCGTCCTCGCGTGCCGCCTCGGCGCTGGCCTGCACTTTTTCGCCGGCCCGTTCGAGCTTTTCGCCGACCACTTCGGCGGCCTTGTTCAGGTTCTCGCCGGCCGTTTCCGCCGCCTTGTCCAGCTCGCGGCCGGTTTCCTTGGCCGCTTCCTGGAAGTCTTCGCGTGCCTTTTCCAGGTGCTCGGCCGCTTTCTCGGTAGCCTGGTCGAGTTCGCGGCCGGCGCGCTCGGCCGGGCCGTCGATCCGGCGGTCGTCTTCCTTCTGGCAGCCGGCCAGCGCCAGCAGCAGCGCCAGGATGCCGGTGGCCATGGTGAATCGTGATGGTTGTTGCGTGATACGTTGCATGATGTCCTCCTTGCCGGCAGCTTAACAAACTTCGGCGGCAAGCCGCGATCCGGCTGCCGGCCGCGCCGCTTTCCTACCCTTCGCAGCGTTCGCCGGCCCATTGCCGGCCAGCCTGCAGGCACACATGCATCTCGCGCTCCAGCCGCGCGGCCCGGTCCCGAAGGGCGCCGCAATCGCTGCCGCCCTGTGCGCTGCACTGCCCGGCGAGGCCGATCGCGCTGCGGTAGTTGCCCTGGGCAAGTTCGCGTTCGGCCTCGGCGCGCAACCGCCGGGCCTCGGCACTGCCGCCCGGCGTTTGCACCGCGGCCGTGGCAACGCGCGGCGGCGTCGTCGACAGCGGCGGCGGATAGGCGGCCTGGCCGGCCTGCGCCACTTGCACACCTTGCCCGCTTATTTGCCCGCTTATTTGCCCGGTCACTTGTCCATTGCCTTGTCCATTGCCTTGTCCACTGCCTTGCCCGGCACCTTCGAGCAGCGTCGACTCCAGCATCCGCGACAGCGATTCGCGCAGTGCTTCGATACGCGGCCGGGATGCCGGCCGGTTCAATTTTTCGGCCTTGTCCAGCCTGGCTTCCACACAGGCCCGATCCTTTTTGGCCAGGCACGCATTGGCTTCGTCGAGCAGCTTTTCGGCGCGGCGCGTGTCGATGCGTTCGCGCATTTCGCGGGTTTCGTCATCGTCCTTCCAGCGCTTGACGAAAGCCGACAGCCGCGCCGACGCCTTGTCGAGCGCATCGGCCGACAAGGCCGCCTCCAGCGCGGTCCGGGCATCGGACCATGCCTTGGCGCGCTGGTTTTTCCTTTCGCAGGCCGGCGCGGCACTGGCGATCGCTTTCTGCAGCCGCGCCACCTGCACCGTGTCGGCCTTGGCGCTGCGCAGTTCGGCCAGCGTCTCCCGCGCATCGGCGACCTTGCAGCTTTCCGCCAGCGCGATGGCTTCGTCGACCTTGCCCGCCAGCTGCTTTGCCGGATCGCCCGGCTTCACGAGGAACCAGATCGCCACGAGCAGCAAGCCCACGAATATCCACGTGCCCTTGCCGACCGGCTTGCGCACCGGCGGCAGCGATGGCCCGCCGGGCATGCTGCCCGGCGGCCGGGGCACGCCGGCCGACGGCTGCGGTTGCTGGTAACGCGGCGCCTGGGTGGGGCCGGGGCGCGATGGCGCCGGCGCCGCCGGCGGCGTGGCGGCCGGCGGCTGCGCCGGTGGGCGAACCGGCGGCGGCACGGGTGCCGGCGGTGGCGGCGTTACCGTTGCCGGTGGCGGAACCGGCGCTGGTGCCGGCGCTGGTGCCTGTACAGGCGCGGAAGCGGGCGGCATGGCGCTGCGCGCCTGGTTGGTGGCGCAATACGGGCAGAACCGCACGGCGCGCGGGAAGCCGCGGCCGCACGCCTGGTTGATGCAACGATAGCTGTAGCGAACTTCGGACGTCACCGTTTACTCCGGGTCGGGGATGTCATCCGCCGGATCGGGGATCGCCCGGGCGAACAGCGGCGCCAGTTCGGCCACCGCGCCCGCAGGCTGCCATTGATCCACGTGCGGCACCCAGCGCATGTTCCAGGCCTTGGTGGCGGCATCCACTTCGCCGCGCGCGATCCGCTCGGCCAGCTCGGCCACCGTGTACGGTCCTTGCTGCGTCCGGTTGACGAACACCTTGAAGAGCGCGGATGAACTGGTCAACGACGCGGTAGCCGAAGGTGCCGGCGACGCAACGCCTGCGTGGGTGTCGAGCCCCTTGGCGATCGATACGCCGCCACCCAGCAGCGCCTTGGCGGCGGTCTCGCCTGCCAGGTACTCGGCGCGCGGCACGCGCTTGTCGACACTGTGCTGCACTTCCCACTGGTAGGCGTCGGACGCCGACCCCGGCACCGGCTCGCTCCACTGCAGCAGCAGTTCCAGCGCGCGGTCGAACGACCCGGCCAGCGCCGGCTCGGCCGCCAGCGCGCGGCGCAGCCATTCGTCGTGCAGCCGCTTGGCCGTGATGTTCGGCAGCGACGGCGACGGCAGCTCGGCCCCGGTCTCGTCCACTTCCAGGCGCGGCTGGTAGACGCGATGCTGGTAATGGCGCATCAGCGCCGCCAGCAGCAGGAACTGGTGCGGCCCCATGCGCGCCAGGCGCTGCTGCACGGTGGCCACGATCTGTTCGCGGTAGAACGCAGGCAGGCCGTTGGAACGGACCGCATATTCGTTCCCCACCTGCAGCCATTCGCCGGACCCCTGCTCCACCTCGAACAGGTACTGGCCGCGCGGCTGGAACGATGCCTCGCGGTCGGCCAGGTCGGCCTTGCGTTTCAACACGCCGATGGCGACGGCCTGCAGGAACCATTCGTAATCGTCGGCCAGCCGGTTCAGTTCATCCATGCCGGGCGCGATCGGGTGGCGGAAGCGCGTCGCGTCGAAGTGCAGGTGCGTGGGGATCTTCGGATTCTCGATCTGGTACGACGTGCGCCACGTGGGCAGGCCGCGCAGCACCGTCATCGGGTAGCCGGACAGTTCGATGTAGCACACCGCCCTGCCCTTGACGCCCGTGTTGACGATGTTGACCAGCTCGCCGTGGAAATAGCCGGTGGGCACGGCCGCGCGGATTTCCGCTTCCAGCCGCTTCCAGGCAGTGACGTCGCCGACGCCGACGAAGCACTTGAACTGGTCGGCGCCCGGCGTGAACTCCGCCGAGAACCTGGCGTTCACCCACGGCATCGCGCTCTTGAGCCATTCGGCAAAGACGCGCTGGCGCTCCTGCACCGACATGGCCAGCAGGCGGTCCAGCAGTGGATCGGACGGTTCCGAATTGATTCCTCCTTCGGCTTGTTCCGTGGACAGCTGCGTCTGCGCGCGGCGGAACAGTTTGAGCAGCAGCGAGGAGCGCAGCTTTTCGTCGCCCAGCTGCGGGAACAGCCGCGCCGAGCCGCCGAACTCCAGCAGCACTTCCTCGCTCCACGCCGACACGTCGCCGGTCAGCTTGACGGGCGGCGGCGCTTCGTCGTTCGCCAGCTTCATGTACGTGGCATGGTCATGCTGCGCATCGGCGCGCAATTGCGCCACGCGCTGGTCGACGGCGCCCAGCATCGCTTCCACGTGGCGGCGCCCGTCCTGGAACTCGCCGGCGATGCCGGACCATATGGCCTGGCCCTTCTCGTCGACCGATTGCGGTTCGCCCAGCCAGGAAGACGTTTGCCGCAGCACCTCGGCCGACTGGCCGGCGGTGACGGCGAGCAGGTGGAATCGCAGGTAGTCGGCAATGTCGCGTTTCAGGTGCACGATCACCTCGCGCGCCTGCGCATTCGCGTTGATCCATTTGCTGGCTGCCTGCGAGAGATTGTTGAGCGATTCCTCGACCTGCCGCGTACGCAGCGCATCGCGCATTTCGCGGTAGCGGCGCTCGTTATGCTCCATGCGCGGGATGTCGCGCTGGGCCACGCGGGCCTTGATCTGCTCGAGCAGCGACAGCACGAATTCCAGGCCGCCCTGGCGGCGATCGTCCAGCAGCGCATACAGGCGCTCGCGCACCCGGCCCTTCAGCCGCATCACCAGTTCCTGCGTGTGGCGCTTCAGGCGGTCTTCGCTGGTCTCGGCGATGGCACCCGCTTCGCGGATCGCATCGCGTTCCAGCTGCGGCAGCAGCTCGGCGATCTTGGCGCGCCATTCCTTCAGGTCGTAGCCGCCGGTGATGCGGTCGATCTCGGCCTGCACCTTCGCTTCCACGCGTTCCAGCAGCGAGCGCTGGTCCTTGTCCATCAGCAGCTGGTCGGTCAGTGCGTATTCCTGGAACGGCGTCACTTCCACCGTGCCCTTCTTGAAATCCGGGAACTCGTCGAACGGGCGCTCCGCCAGCCACATGTGCTCGCGCATGAACACGTCGCGCTCGCCGTCGCCGGCGCGGCGGGCCGGGGCGCCATCCTTGCCGATGATGCCGAAGAAGGCCTTCACCATCAGCGCCGCGAGTTCATAGGCGCGGATATCCTCGCGCAGGCCCTGCTGCGTGTCGAGCACGGACTGGCCGAACGCCGAATACACTTTCGAATACGACAGCCGCATGTCGCCGAAGCGCTGTTCCGGCACCTTGGGATTGAACGGCCCGAGCTTGTGCTGCTGCTGGTTGACGGCCACCGAGCGCTTGCGGTTCGCGAAATCGGCCGAGGCGAAATCCTCGAACAGCGAGTCGGCCACCATCTGGTACACGTCCTTGACGTCCTGCGTGGCCTTGTTGGCCAGGTTGGCGGTATCGACGAAGTACACGTCGTCGTACGGCGCCCCGCGGCCGACCAGGCTGTCCGGGTCGGCCCAGCGCACCTGCGCGTTCATGTCGCGCATCGCCGTTTCCATTTCCATCAGCGTGGCGTAGGCATTGGCCTCGGTGCGCTCCTTGTTGGCGTGCACATAGCCGGTGGGCATGAACATCACCAGGTCGACCTGGCTGTCCGCGACTTCCTGCCGGGCGATCGCCTTGGCCAGCCAGCCAAGGTCGAGCGCGGTACCGGCGCCGGTGCCGCCCGCGTTCGACGCGATGACGACGATACGGAATTTCGACGTGTCGACTTGCAGGCCCAGCCTCTGGTAATTGTCCTTGCGCTCGATGCCGGCGTTCGACGCCAGGAAATTCAGCGCGCCCTTGATGCGGCCGCGCAGTTTCGGGTATTTGTTGAACAGGTACAGTCGCGCCACGGCGCGGATCTGGCCCGCTCCCAGCGATGGGTCGATGCCCAGCGAACGCAGCTTCTTCGGCCGCAGCGGCATCCAGTTTTCGATGAGCGGAAAGCGCGCCAGGCTGTCGTCGGATTCGTGGTATTGCTGCAGGTCGATCGGTTCGACCAACCGCTCCTCATCGCCCAGCTTGACCAGTTCGTACCACGGGTCGGTGCGCTGCGACTTGCCTTCGTCGATGACGGCGCCGCTGTCCAGGTCGATATGCAGGAAGCGCGCGACGGGGAATTCGCCGATCGATTCGACGCGCGCCGGATGGTGCCGGTTCCACACGGCAGACAGGATGCGCCGCCGGATCCGCATCATCACTTCCATGCCGGTGCCGCCGGCGCCGATGAACAGCGTCGGCCGCAGGTCAACCTTCAACTCCGTCTTTTTCCCGATCGGATCCACGGCTTACCTCCGCCCGGTGAAGAGTGCGCCGGCGATGGCGGCGATGCCGAACACCAGCAGCGTGCCGGTGATGGCCAGGCTGAGGAACTTGGTGGAATTGACGAAGCCCAGCACCACCGCGGCCGACAGGAACGCCAGCCCGACGAACAGCAGCCAGCCGGCCGTATCGGCCGACGATGGTGCTACGCGGCGCTTCACCAGGTTGTTGACGAAGGCGTTGCGGACAAAGAAGAAGACCACCAGCAGGAACAGGAAGATGGCGCCGCCGATGGCGATGTCGCGCGTGGACGTGTCGGTGGCGGGCACCTGCCCGCCGGGGGCGACTTCGATGCCGGTGGTCGCGGCGGAGCCGGTGTCGGCTGGCGGCGCGGTGGACAGCGTGCCGTCGCCCGTGGGTGCCTGGGCGGGTTTGTCGTCCGGGATCCGGAAACCGGGATCGCGCTGGGGTTCGTTGGCTTGCATGGTTATCCTCTGGTTTTCTTATCTGCCAAGGCGCACGTTGGCGCCTTCGCGCACGTTCGCCAGCTGGTGTCCGAACAGGGTGGTGCGCAGCTCGGCGACCTGGTCGCCGGCCGTGTCGTACAGCGGTGTCTTCGCGCCCGCCTTCGTGCGCAGCGTGCGCTGTTCGCCGTCGACGGTGACGACGACCTTGCGGCCGCGCGTCGCCGCCACCGCCAGCGCCCCGGCCGCGGCCAGCAGCGCGAACAGGCCGCCGATCGCGGCGAGCAGCGGGCCGGCACCATATTGCAGCCGCACTTCGACGGGCAGCACGGCGCGCGACCCCTGGATTCTCTCCGGCGGCGTGAAGATGTCCGGCAGCGGATCGCCCGGGAACAGTTCGGCCATCCGCTGCCGGAAGGCCTGCGACAGTTCGAGCCGCTGGTTCGCCAGTTGCACTTCGATCCGCCCCGGGATCACCTGGGCGGAACCGGCCGTCGACAGCGCGGCCAGCGACCACTTGCCCGGCACGTTCGCCACCGGCAGGCTCAGCGTCGATGCCAGCGGCTGCGGCTTGCCGGGGGCCAGGTTGCGCACCGTGTCCGCCTGCAGCGCCACCGGCTTCACTTCGCCGGCCAGCGCGGCCTGCGCGCTGATGTCGGCCGACGTGATCGTGTACGGGTACATCGCGTTCTCCAGGCGCCACGTGATGCGTGCGGAAGGCGTGGAAGCCGCGGCCGGCTTGCCGGCATCGAGTTCGGCACGCAGCCTGCCATCGGGCAGTACGGCGTAGCGCACGCCCGGCGTGTTCTCCACGCGGGCCGGCACGAGGCGCACCGTGTCCTGGTCCAGCGGTTTCAGGCGCGCCGGCGTTTCCGTGATGACCTGCTTCAGGCGGCCGCTGGCCAGCAGCGCATCGAGTTCGCGCGCGCCGCCTTCGTGCACGGCGAACACATACACCATCAGGCCGCCCGCGCTGTACTGGGCACCCTGCACCGGCATCTTCAGCGGGAACGCGAGGGCCTTGCGGATTGCCTTGCCTTCGTGGATCAGCTGGTAGAACTCGCGGTTGCGGCGCGCCGTGGCCTGGTCGTTGTTCGGGCTGTTGCGGTTGTTCGTGAACAGCCATACCAGTCCCGGCTTGCCGGCCAGCGCGCCGTCGATCGCGCCGCCGACCGCTTCGCCCAGGTCGGTATCGGCCATGGCCTTGCCGCCGGGCTTGCGGCCCACTTCCAGCGGCCCGAGCACGTCGCGCAGTTTCTCGCGGTCGGGCTTCCCTTGCTGCGCCAGCAGGGCGCGCGGCGACGGCGCGCCCGGCAAGCCCTGGTTGAACGACGCCAGTACCAGTGCATCGCCGGGCGCCATCGCGGCCTGCACCACTTCGGTCACCAGCGCCTTGTAGGGCGATGCCGGATCCGTATAGAACGGTTCCATCCAGCCGGAGTTCTGCACGAGGAACACGTGCGACGCTGCCTGCGCGGTAACGGCCGGAGACAATGCAAGGGCGGACGCAACGGCGGATGCAAGCACGAACGCCGGCCAGCGCTGCAACCGCGTCACGCCAGGCCCTCCAGCTTCCAGCCACGGATCTCGTTCCACGTGGGATGGTGCAGCCACAGGCTGCCATGCCAGACGAACGGCACGCAGTCGCCCGGGTTCCTCAGCCGGGCGATTTCATCGAGGATCACGTTGTGGCGGCCGATCCATTCGACGAAGGTGCGCGGCAGGATGTCGCCGGCCAGCGCCGCCTCGGCACGGCCCGTGAAGCCGGCAAAGCGCAGCACCAGGCCGGATGGCTGGCCGCGCGTGGCCGATACCGCTTCCAGCAGCGGCAGCACGAGCGCATCGCCGCGCGCCTGGTCTTCCACGTCCTCGACGGACCACGGGTCGTCCTTCACCTGGTGGCCGCGGCGGAACAGCAGCGTGCCGAAGCCCAGCCGCGCGCCGTCGATCGGCTCGACCTGCGGCGCGCCGAGGCCCGCGCCGTCGTCCAGCGCGCGGAACGAATAGTTGGCGCCATCGTTCCCGATCTGCCACAGGCGGCCGTCGCGGCTGCGCGCCGGACCGCCGAACTGCAGGCGCGGCGACCATGGGAACGGCCACGGCAGCCAGCGCGGCGCATGGCCGGGGCGCCACAGCAACTGGCCATCGTCGTGCAGCCAGTACAGCCGGCCGTCGTAGGTGAACGGGCGCGACCAGCCGCCGTGCGGCACGGGCACGGCGGGGTCGACGGATTCGATGTCCAGCACTTCAGGATCGGCACCATCAGCGGCCGCGCTCCACAGCCGCACGCCATCGGGCGTGACGAACGGACAGGCGATGCGACGGCCCACCCCGCCGGGGCTGGCGGCCAGCGGCGCCTGGAACACGGCTTCGGTGCGCCAGCTCTCGGCCAGAGGATTGATCACCAGCCGGAACAGGCCCTGCGTGGTGGGCACGATGCCGAACTCGCCGCGCGACGTGGCGTCACTCGCATCCGCCGGCGGCAGCCACGCATAGGCCGACGCGGTGAAGTGCAGGTCCGCCGAACCTTCGTCGGCGGTGAAGACGTGCCAGCGGGCGCCGGGCGGATCCCAGTACTGCACCACGTTGCGGGTATAGGCCAGTGCGACGAGGCGTTGGGCAGCAAAGCCGAAATCGGCCGCGGCGAACACGCACACGGCGTTCGGCGGCGCCGGTATGCGCCAGTCGGGCCGGCCGACGAACGGTTCCGGTTCGCGCGCCTCCAGCGCATCGCCGAGCGGCATTGCCGTTTGCGGCAAACCGTGCGGCACGTGGCGCGGCAGCGGGGCCGCGCCGGGTGCCGGGGAACCGGTTGCCGGCCCCCACCATGCAGTGTGCCGCGCCGGAACGGCGCGATGCAGTGCCGCGCCGCACTCGGGGCAAAAGGCGAATTCCTGGGGGAAGATCGCCGCGTGCGCGCAGGTGGTGGGCAGCGCGGCGCCCACCAGCAAGGCCACGTCCGTCAGCCGGCCGCGCGCCAGTTCCCAGTCGATGCGTGGCACGCCCTGCACCGCCTCGAGCACGAAGCGCGTGGGCGTTGCCGCATCCTCGCGCCACACGCTGTCCCCGGCCCGCCACCAATCATCCATCGATCCCCCATCCACGATTGCAATCTGTTGCGTCAATCATAACGCATTTGACCAATGTGATAGGACATGGAAGGCGCATGATGCAAACGCCCCGCTCTATGGCGGGGCGTTGATTGCGAGGATTGCTGCCGATGAAGGCCTTGCGTTACCGCTCGGTGTCGAGCGCCGATTTCTTCGGCGGCGGCGGCAGTGCCCACGTGACGCTTTCGCTGGCCGGCGCCGTGTCCAGCGCATCGGAGAACTCCAGCCAGCGTTTCAGGCTGTCCATGCGGCGGATATTGATGCCCTTGCCGCTGATGTAGCCTACCTGTTCGAAGTATTCCAGCTTCGTCGTCATCTTCGACGTGGTCGGCAGGTCGTCCACGAGCCGGGCATATGCCTTGCGCGCCTTCAGCTCCCACTTGGCCAGCGTCGGCTCGTTGAAGCGGTTGCTTTCATAATAGATCGTTACCGTGCGGTCGTGGTTGCCGAAGCCGACCACGGCGGCACCCTTGCGCACCAGTTGCAGTACATCGTCCTTGATGCCCGCCTTCGGCACGAACAGTGCCGCGCGGCCGTCCGCATCGGGGCGCTCCTGCGGGAGATCCTGGCCAAACGTAATGCTCATCTTTGCTCCATGTCTGCGTCGGCCCTGAGGATGTTGCCGAGTGGATATATTCGGCGATTCTACTTGGGCTTGCTGGCCGTCACAAGCAAGTTGCGTCTATACGCGACTTATAATGTGCTCGCCGCAACACTTTGCCGTTTTCCTTTTCAGCTTTGCAAACATGATGACTTTTCCACCATCCGTCCTCGACACTGCCGCCCGCAACGTGGCCGACCTGCTCGCCCATGCGATCGAGCACGGGCCGGCGCACCGGGCACTGGTGGTGTTCGACCGCCGCAGCGAGCTGAACGCCGTGTTGACGGAAGCCTACCGGCGCGCCCTGCCCGGCGGCACGTTCATCGACTTCGACGCGGTGGCCGCCGACGACGTACTCGCCGCCTTTGCCGGACTGGCACCGCGCGACCTCGTGGTGCTGGTCCAGACCACCAGCTTCCGCCTGAACGAATACCGGATCCGCATGGAGCTGTTCCAGCGCGGCCTGAAGGTGATCGAGCACCTGCACCTGTCGCGCATGCCGGGCGAACAGGGTCTCGTCTACATCGATGCGCTGGCCTACGACCCCGCCTACTTCCGCGGCACCGGCCACGCGCTGAAGGCGCGGCTGGACCGCGCGCACGGCGGCGTGGTCGACAGCGGCGATGGTTGCGAACTCGTCTACGCCACGCCGTTCGAGGAAGCCAAGCTCAATATCGGCGATTACTCGGCGATGAAGAACGTGGGCGGCCTGTTCCCCATCGGCGAAGTCTTCACGGAGGCGCGCGACCTGGAAGCGGTGAACGGCCGCGTGCGCGTGTTCGTGTTCGGCGACACGGCGTTCCGCGTCAACCGCCCCGCCGCACCGATCACGATGATCGTCGAGCGGGGCCGCGTGGTCGGCGCGGAAAACAGCACGCCGGCGTTCGACGAGATGCTGGCCATCATCCGCGCCCATGAAGGCGACGTGTGGGTGCGCGAACTGGGCTTCGGCATGAACCGCGCGTTTTCCTTCACGCGCACGGTGGACGACATCGGCACCTATGAGCGGATGTGCGGCGTGCACCTGTCGCTGGGCGCCAAGCACGGGCAGTACCAGAAGCCGCAATTCAAGCGCAAGGATGCGCGGTATCACGTGGATGTGTTCGCCGTGACGGAGGGGGTGTATCTGGATGGCGAGCGGATTTATGCGGAAGGGGCGTGGGTGGCCTGAGCCGCACCCGCACCGCGCCCGGGCGTGCCTTCATGCGCCGGAGGCGATGATGCCACGCCGGATGGCGATGACCACCGCATGCGTCCGGTCGCGGGCACCCAGCTTGGCCAGGATGGCGCGCATGTGCGCCTTGACGGTTTCCTCGGAGATCCCGAGTATCCGGGCCACGCGCTTGTTCGAATTGCCGTCCGCCACGGTGAACAGCACTTCGGCCTCGCGTGCCGACAGGGCTTCGGTATCGATATAGGTTGCGAGCGCCGCGCCGATCTCCGGCGGGATATGGAATTGCCCGTCGTGCACGGCAATGATCGCCTGGAGCAAGTCCGTGCGCAGGCCGCTTTTCAGCAGGTAGCCGGTGGCGCCGGCCTGGATGGCGCGCAGGGGCTGCACGTCGCCTTCGCACGTTGCAAGCACGATGACCCGCGCGCCCGGGAAGATGTCCAGTATCGCGGCGATCGACTCGGGGCCGTTCATCACCGGCATCTGCACGTCCATCAATGTCACGTCGGGCCGGTGCCGCACGAACTGCCGGATGGCCTCGCGCCCGTCGGCGGCCTGGGCGACCACGGCGAAGCGCGCATCGTTCGACAGCACGGCAATGATGCCTTCGCGGAGCAACGGGTGGTCATCGACGACCATCACGCCTATCGGAGGATTGTTTGCCGCACCTTGCATGTCTGCCCCTGTAGCCCACCGGTTTTCCCGGTCGAGAGCGGCGCATCTTACACGCGGTTATGCGAATGTCATTGCCGGGCTGACGGGTCTTCCTCGAATGGGGGGTATGCGCACTGCCAGCATGGGTGGAGGAATCACCCGTGCCTCGCGGCGTCCATCTCATTCATCGTTTGACAGGAAAATATCGCAGGTAACCGGCGATGTCGGATCCGCCGCCTCCGGCCTTGTCCCGGGGATGAACCCTCCCCTCGTTCACCGGCACTTCGTCGAAATCAAATGGGCTGATCCCCTCCAGGCACGCCGCGTTGATGCCATATTGGTCGGGATTGGAGCGGCGCTGGTGATGTGTGTAGATACCGCACCTGGAGCAAAAATAGTGCTTTGCTTCCTTTGTATTGAACTGGTAAAGCGTGAGCCATTCCTCGCCCGCGGTGAACTCGATATCGTGCAGCGCCGCCGACACGGCAACGGCCCCGCGCATGCTGCAATAGGAACAGTTGCAGCGCCGTGCGGTGTTCAGCCCGGCAGCTAGCCGGACACGGAATTTCACCGATCCGCAGTGGCATGCGCCATTGATCTGTTGTGGGTCGCTGTTCATGCTCTCCTTTTCTGCAAGACCGGTTGCGCCGCCATTGCCGACATCCAGATCTCGCTGTCGCCCTCGACCCATGGCAGAGTTCGATAGTGTGCCGGACTCGATTCGTGACGCGGTGCGTCGCACTTCGGGAGCGCTTGATCGAGCATCATATTAATACTGTTTATATTGAATCAACGACCTTCCTTGCTACGGACCGGCATCGTCGAGCCCTGTTCGGCGTTCTTGTGCACAAGCCACGATCCCGTCTCCGGAGTGTAGGTCAGGAAGGGATTGTCCTCCCAGTTTTCAGGAGTGATCGCCACGGGCAGTTCCAACGCCCCGGCCAGCTTTTCGATGAACGACAATACCTGCTCATGCTCCAAAGGTCCGCTTACTTCCTTCGGGCAGATGTCGAGTTCCAGCTGCCATGCCACGAAGTAGTGGCAGTTGACCACCGGGCCACCGAGCAGGATCGACAGCAAATGGCTGCCGTCGCGATTCTGCAGGACTGTTCGCGACCCAGGGAATGGCAGGGGTATCCCGTCAAACGTGTAGGCATGGTCGTAGCGTCCGACCAGCTGGTCGAAGCGGTCCCAGTGTCCATCCTCCGTATCGTGCACATGGATGTCCCGCAGGGAGCCATCGCGCACCCACAGTCCTCCTGAATCCAAATAGCATGGCTTCATGATGCCAGCGCCACATCCCACGGCGGCACCGGCTGATACTCGGCCACGAGAAAATCGATCAGCTTGCGCACCTTCGGCGACAGCCGGCTGCTGGCCGGATACAGCGCGGACAGGTGATTCAGCGGCAATTCCCAATCCGGCAGCACGGCCACCAGCGTGCCGGCCTGCAGTTCGCGCCAGGCGAGGAACGTGGTGCTGTAGACGATGCCGGCGCCCTGCAGCGCCGCATGGTGCAGCACCAGCCCGTTGTTGGACGTGAACGCGGCGTCCACGTGGACGGTGCGGCGCTCCCCTGCCCGCTCGAAGTGCCATGCGGTGCCATCGGTCAGGTGCGAGAAATGCAGGCAGCGATGGCCGGCCAGGTCGCCGGGTTCCTGCGGCATGCCGTGCCGGCGCAGGTAGTCCGGCGTGGCGCACAGCACGGCGCGGCACGGGGCCAGCGGGCGGATCGCCAGCGCACGGCTGTCGGGAATGCCGCCCACGCGGATCGTCAGGTCGAAGCCGTGCGCGATCGGGTCGAGCAACGCATCGTCCACGTGCAGCAGCGGCGTCAGTTGCGGGTGCGGCAGGCTGAAACGGGCCAGCGCGTCGGCCAGCCACGTGACGCCGAAGCTCGACGGGGCCTGGATGCGCAGCGGGCCGGCCAGCGTGTCCCCGGCGTGGGCGACGATGCGGGTCGCTTCCTGCGCCTGCCGCACGGCCGCTTCGCAGGGCGCCAGGTAAGCCTGGCCGGCATCCGTCAGGCTCACGTCGCGCGTGGAACGGTGCAGCAGCCGCACGTTGAGTCGTTCTTCCAGCTGCAGGATATGCTTCGAGACCATCGCGCGCGACAGGCCCAGCCGGCGCGCGGCTTCCGAAAAGCTGCGCTGCCGGGCCACCTCGACGAAGATTTCCATTGCGCGCAGCTGGTCCATCCGTGCATTGTCTGCATTCCGGCGACAATATGTCAACCATTGTCCACCTTTCGGTGAATGACGGGCTTCCGTACAATCGGTGTCATCATCCAATACAAGCAAATCGGAGCATCGCCATGCTGAGCGCAGCGCAACAAGAGCAGTACCAACGCGACGGGTTCCTCGTCATTCCGGGTTTCAAGTCGGCGAAGGAAATCGCCGCGCTGCGCGCCGGTGCCGCGCGCATCGTCGACGCGTTCGACCCGAGCGCCGCCAGCGGCATCTTCACCACGAAGGACCAGGAAAGGAAGTCGGACGAATACTTCCTCCGCTCGGACAACACGGTCCGCTGCTTCTTCGAGGAAGAAGCGTTCGGCCCGGACGGCCGGTTGCGCCAGGCGAAGGAACTGTCGATCAACAAGATCGGCCACGCGATGCACGATCTCGATCCCGCGTTCCGCGCGTTTTCAAGCGACCCGCGCCTGCAGCAGGTGGCCCATGACCTCGGGCTCGCGCAGCCGCAGGTGTGGCAATCGATGTACATCTTCAAGCAGCCCGGCATCGGCGGCGAGGTGCGCTGGCACCAGGATGCGACCTATTTCGAAACGGATCCGATCAGCGTGACCACCTTCTGGTTCGCGCTGGAAGACGCCACGCTGGACAATGGCTGCCTGTGGGCCGAGCCGGGCGGCCACCGCACGCCGCTGCGCGAGCGCTTCGTGCGCAACGGCGACGACATCCGCATGGAAAAGCTGGACGCCACCCCATGGCCGGACGACAGCACCGCCGTGCCGCTCGAATGCAAGGCCGGCGCGCTGGTGTGCTTCCATGGCCTGCTGCCCCACTACAGCGCGCCGAACCGCTCGCCGGTGTCGCGCCATGCATACACGCTGCACGTGACGGACGGGCGCACGGCCTACTCGCCGCAGAACTGGATCCAGCGCGATGCATCGTTCCCGGTGCGGGGTTTCCTGTGACCGAAGCAGCCGTGACGAAAATCCGCATCCTCGCCCCGCAGTGGGGCAATAACGAGCTTGCCGCGCCGGTATTCATCGAGCGCGTGCTGGAAGCGGGCTTCGACGGCATCGAGATGTCGCTGCCCGACGATGGCGCCGAGCGGGAAGACTGGCTGCGCCGCATCGGCGATGCCGGGCTCGATCTCGTCGTGTCGCAATGGCAGACCGTGTTCCACACGGAGTTCCCTGCCCACCGCACAGCCCTGCAGTCGCTGCTGACACAGGCGTGCTCGGTGCGGCCGCTGCTGGTGAACTCGCACACCGGCAAGGATTTCTATACGCCCGAACAGAACGAGGAACTGATCGCGCTGGCCGATGCGATCGCCCGCGAATACCGCGTGCCCATCGTCCACGAGATCCACCGCAGCCGCTTCTCCGGCCACCCGGTGCTGCTGCGCCCCTACCTGGAGCGCCTGCCGGGGCTGCGGCTGACGGCCGACCTGTCGCACTGGTGCGCCGCCTGCGAATCGCTGCTGGAAGACCAGCCGGCCATGCTCGATGCCGTGCTGCCGCGCGTGCGGCACATCCATGCCCGCGTGGGCCACGCGCAAGGCCCGCAGGTGCCGGACTTCCGCGCGCCCGAATACGCCGTCGAGCTGACTGCCCACCTGGCGTGGTGGGACCGCATCGTGGCGCTGCGCCGCGAGGCCGGCGCCCCCATGCTGACGATCACGCCGGAGTTCGGCCCGGCACCCTACACGTTCCGGCTGCCCTACACGCAGCAGCTCGTGGCCGACACATGGGAGCTGAACGTGGCGATGGCGGCCCTGCTGCGCGAGCGCTACGGACGCTGACGCGACGCCCCGCTACGACTCGGTGGAGCGGCTGGACTGACATCGCGGCCGGCCCATTACGGCGGCCTAGCGCCGCAGCGCCAGGTCCAGCACCAGCGCCATCAGCAGCGCGAAGGACACGCCCTTCCAGAACGCCAGCGGGCTGCGCTCGATCAGCGCCGGCCGCGTGCGATCGAGGAAGGCGCGGTTCGGCCGGTGCAGGTCGAACACGAATTCGTCGACATCCTCATGGCGCTTGCCGGGGTCGATCGACACCGCTTTTTCGATTGCCGCGTCGACCCAGGCGGGAATGGCCGGGTCAAGCTCGCGTGCCGGCGTGTACATCAGCTTGCGCTGCGCCGCACGGTTTTTCGCCTGGGGAATCTGCACGCCATACGGCAGCTGGCCGGTCAGCATGTGGTAGGCAAGGACGCCCAGGGAAAAGATGTCGGAACGCACCGTGCCCTGGCCGCCGAGGAAATATTCGGGGGCTGCATACAGTGCCGCGCCCGTGAGCGTGAAGCCTTCGCCGGACGATGGCGCCATCTCCCGCACCCCGGCCACGCTGGCCGAGCCGAAGTCGATGATCTTCGCCGTGCCGGTGCGGTCGACCATCACGTTTTCGGGGCGGATATCCTGGTGCAGCATTTCCAGCCGGTGGAAGGCGCGCAGCCCCTTCGCCACCTGGCCGACGATATCGCGCACCGCATCCAGGTCCGGCTTGCCGCGGTCGCGCAGCCACTGGGCCAGTGTCATGCCTTCGATGTATTCGGTCACCAGGTAGACATAGCTGCGCTGGCGCTCGTGCACGACGGGTTCGCATACATGCGGGCTGACGATGCGCCGCGCGATCCACTCTTCCATCAGGAACCGTTCGAGGTAGGCGGGATCGTCGCGCAGGTCGATCGACGGCGTCTTGATGGCCACCGGTTCGCCGTTGGCCAGGTCGAGCGCCAGGTAGAGGTGGCTGCGGCTGCTGCCGTGCAGCGTGCGCATGATGCGGTAGCCGTCGAATTCGCTACGCGGCTCGAATTGCGGCGGAAACGGCAGCTCGGCCATCTGCTGCAGCAGTTCGCCCGCTTCGTGCGCCTGCAGTGATTCCACCCGTACCAGCTGCACCGTCAGGTTGTCGGCGCTGCCATTGGCCAGCGCGCGCGCGACCAGCAGCCGCGCGGCCTCGTCAAGGTCCGCGCCGGTCGACAGCGCCTCGTGCACTTCGGCGGCGTTTACGTATTCATGCACGCCATCGCTGGCCAGCATGAACAGGTCGCCCGCGTGCAGTGTCACCGTGCGGTAATCGATCTCCAGGTGCGCGTCCACGCCCAGCGCGCGTGCCAGGTAACTTTGCCCGGGCGATACCCAGACACGGTGCTCGACCGTCAACGGCTCCAGCGCGGTCGCGTGGCCGCCGACATGCACGCGGCAGATGCGCGTATCGCCCACGTGGAACAGGTATGCCGTGTTCGACTTGATCACCATCGCCGACAGCGTGCACACATAGCCGCGGTCCTTGTCGTAGCGCCCCTGCCCCTGCTGCGTCTGCGCGTAGAGCCAGGAGTTGGTGGCGGCCAGCACCCGCTCCACCGACGTCTTCACGGACCACGCGTCCGACGTGCAGTAGTAATCCTCGAGGAAGGCCGCCACCGCCGTTTCGCTGGCGATGTGGCTCACGTCGCTGCTGCCAATGCCGTCGGCCACCGCCAGCGCCGCGCCCTTCACGGACAGTTGCGGCTCGCGCGGCACGTGGCTGCCGTGGAAGTCCTGGTTGATCGCCTTGCGGCCAGGGTCCGTGTGCTGGCCGATGGAGAGCGTCAGTCGGGCAGGCATGGTGACGGTGGCAACGGGTCGCAGGGCCGAATCAGTCAGACCCGGATCAGTTGAATGTGCGTTTTGCGCCGGTACGCACGTGCGTGGAGTACAGCGTCAGGCCGGTAAAGGCCAGGCCGCCCACCAGGTTGCCCAGCACGGTCGGGATCTCGTTCCAGATCAGGTAGTCCATCACCGTGAAGTTACCGCCCATCATCATGCCGAACGGGAAAAGGAACATGTTCACCACCGAGTGCTCGAAGGCCATGAAGAAGAACAGCATGATCGGCATCCACATCGCCAGCACCTTGCCGCCCACGGTCGTCGAGACCATCGCGCCCACCACGCCCATCGACACCATCCAGTTGCACAGCATGCCGCGGATGAACAGCGTGAGCATGCCGGCGGCACCGTATTCGGCATAGCCGGTGGTGCGGTTTTCGCCGATGTGCGCCACGGTCTGGGCGATCTTGCCGCCATCGGTGTTGAAGCCGAACGTGAACATGTAGGCCATCAGCACGGCCACGGTGAAGGCGCCCAGGAAGTTACCGACGAAGACGATGCCCCAGTGCTTCAGGATGCGGGGAATCGTCACGCCGGGGCGCCGGTCGATCCAGGCCAGCGGCGTGAGCACGAACACGCCGGTCAGCAGGTCGAAGCCCATCAGGTACAGCATGCAGAAGCCCACCGGGAACAGCAGCGCGCCCACCAGCGGAATGCCGGTGGCGACGGTGCAGCTGACGGCGAACACGGCCGCCAACGCCAGGATCGCGCCGGCCATGTAGGCGCGGATCAGCGCGTCGCGCGTGGCCATGTAGATTTTCGATTCGCCCGCGTCCACCATCTTGGTCACGAATTCGGTTGGCACCAGGTACGCCATGTTTTCCCCCTTAGGTTTTGGTCAGTGAGCTGCGCGCTCTTTATGCAAGGGAGAGCAAGAAGCGGGCCTACTACCCGAGCCTGCTGAACAATGATGCGTAACGGTCAGCTCATGCATTCGGGTGCACGAAAGTGGCCCGCCGCGCCATACCGTGGTGCGCCGCTGCACCAGCCGGGATCGCCATGCGCGATCGCGGAGCACGGTATCGAACAGAGTGGTTTCGGCAGCCGCCAGCCGGCGGGCCATCATGGTGCGAGGACCGGCTATGCTGCGGCGGCGCGCGGTACCGTGCGGGGCAACGTGATCACCACCGTCGTGCCGCTGCCCGGCGTGGATTCCACGCGGATCGCTCCCTTCAGCACCCCGGTCACGATGTTGTAGACGATGTTCATGCCCAGGCCGGACCCGCCCTGCCCCATCTTGGTGGTGAAGAACGGATCGTAGATCTGGTGCAGCGTGCGCCCGCTCATGCCCACGCCATCGTCGGTGAAGCGCAGCTCGGCCATGTCATTGTCCAGCGCACGGGCGGCGATCGCCACCGTGCCGTGCGGGCGGCCGTCGAAGGCATGCAGCAGCGCGTTGTTGATCAGGTTGCTGAGCACCTGGCTGACGCTGCCCGGATAGGAATCGCAGTCCAGGCTGTCGGGCACGTCCACCCGCACATCGCAGCCGGCGCGCCGCAACTGCGCGGCAAACGTGGCCACCGTATCGCGCACCACGCCGCCCAGGCCGAAACGGCGCCGCTGGTCCGATGCCTGGTCCACCGCCACCTGCTTGAACGACGTGATCAGGTCGGCCGCCTTGCCCAGCGACCCGGCGATGATGGCGCATGCCGCCTGCGCATCGGCCAGGTGCGCTTCCAGCGCCGAGCGGCGCAGGCCGGGCCCGTCCAGCTGGCGCTGCAAGTCCGTTACCCGGTCGGCCAGCGCGGTCGCCGTCAGCAGGCTGTTGCCGATCGGGGTGTTCAGTTCATGCGCGATGCCGGCCACCAGCGCGCCCAGCGATGCCATCTTCTCGGATGTGATCAGCGTATCCTGCGCCTGCCGCAGGCGGTCCAGCACGTCGGACAATTCGCGGTGCGCCTGTTCCACCTGGGCCTTCTGCTGCGCCAGCTCGCCCAGGCTGTTCTCGAGCGCGGCCTCGGTGCGGCGGCGGTCGCTGATGTCGCACAGCACCCAGACGCACCCCTTGTCCGGCACCTGCCGGTCCACCATGCGGCCGTTGACGATGCACCACATGCTGCCGCCATCGCGCCGCGTCAGCTCCAGTTCGCGGTGCGTGCGCTGGCCGGAAGAGGCGCACACGAACGGATCCGGCCCGGCCGGTACCAGCGTCGCCGTCGACTTGCCGGCCAGCGTGCCAGACGGATAGCCCAGCATCTCCTCCATGCCGCGGTTGCAGCGGGCGACGCGGCCATCGGCAAACAGGCCGATGCCGACCACGGCGCTGTCCTGCAGCGCCCCCTGTTCTTCCAGCGCGGCACGCAGCGTGTGCGCCAGTGCGCGGCGCCGCTGCAGCGTAACGACCAGTGCGCCGATCAGCGCACTGATCAGGAAACCGCAGGCGGCGATCAGCCAGATCGTTTCACGGTCGCGTCCATAGCGAACGCCATCGTAGCCGGCCACCTGCACCAGCCAGCGCCGCTGACCCACGTCCAGCACCGCCTTCGACTGCAGGCCCGGCACGGTAACGCGTGCTTCTCGCGCGCCGCCCAGCTTGCCGGCGCTGTCGAACAGCAGGCCGTCCAGCGCCGGTTCGAGCGCCGCACCCTCATGCAGGTAGCCGGTGTCGTGGATCACCACCTGCAGGTGGCGCAGCATGGGCGGATCGATGACTTCGCGCATCAGGTCGGTGACGCGGAACACGATCGCCACGAAGCCCACCAGTGCCGCGCGGCGTTCTTCCACCGTGGCGACCGGCACGTTCTTGCGGTAGACCGGCAGGCGGGCGATGAAGCCGGGCTGGCCGCTGGCGTCCTGCACCAGCGTGATGCGCTCGGTGGCCACCAGCTCGCCCGTGTCGCGCCCGAATTCCAGCGCGCGCAGGTGGGCGGGCAGCGCGGCAAGGTCCAGCCCGAAGGCGTTTTCGTTGCCCGCCATCGGTTCGGTGTAGACGATCGGATAATGCTCGTCCCGCACGATCGACGGGTGGATGCGGTAGCCGGGATACCCGCCCGGCACGATGCTGGTATCGGCGCGCACGGTGGCCACGTGCCGGGCCAGGTCTTCCTCGCGCACGCGCAGCGACCACTGGATCGCCTGGAAGCCGGGATAGCGCTCGGCCAGGTCAAGCTCGGTCACGTAACGGTGGAAGTCGGCGCGGCTCACCTGCTCGTGCACGGCAAACGTGCCGCGGATCGCCAGCAGCGTGTCGAAATAGGTTTCCAGGCGCGCCTGGGTATCGCGCACGACCTTGTCCGCGTCGTAGCCGAAGCGGTCGGCAATCAGGCGGTCCTGCGTTTGCATCGCGAACAGGCATGCCCAGGCGGTAAGGCAGATCCCGACGGCGAAGGCCAGGTAACCGTGTGCACGCATGTCGTCCCCTGCTTGTGCTTATTTTATGCAAGCGACTATAGCATGGGGGCTCGTGCTGGCCGGACAGCAAGGCATGGGTGTCCGGCCACGGCGGGATGGCCTGGAACGGTCCTGGAAAAGGTCGTGGAAAAGGTCGTGAAACGCCGAAGCGCAGGCAAAAAGCGCCAGTGGGCCACCAGGTGAAAAATAAAGGCGCTGTCAGCGTTAGATCTGCGAACTAATCGAACCGGACACTGTCTTACTCTTCGTTGAGGTAACTCATGCCGAGGAGGGGCGATGGACACCGCGAGCTTTGCCGGGCTGTTCGACATACTGCGCCGTGAATCATTGAGCGATCAGCAGGCGGACAGCTTGCGGGCCTGGCTCGACACGCTGTCGTCGTGTACGAACTGTTTCCTGCTGATCGAGCAAGCAGCTGGCCGCGGGCCCTGTCCGCGTTGTGGCTGTCCCCGCCAGCACCGCTGCGGCAGCGCAAACGGGCTGCAACGCTATCGGTGCCTCCAGTGCGGCCGCAGTTACAACGCGCTGACCGGCACGCCGCTGGCGCGCTTGCGCCAGCGCGAAAAATGGCTGCCCTATTTCACGTGCCTGCTCGATTCGCGCACCGTGCGCGCGGCGGCCGAACAGGTCGACGTCGCCCGCTCGACGAGTTTTCGCTGGCGTCACCGGTTCATTGCCGGGGTGCGGCGCGAGCGCCCGGCAATGCTGTCGGGCATGGTCGAAGCCGACGAGACCTACCTGCTGGAATCGCAGAAGGGCTCGCGGCACCTGGACCGGCCGGCGCGGCGCCGGGGCGGCAAGGCAAAGCGGCGCGGTATCAGCCGGGAGCTCGACTGCATTCTTGTTGCCCGGGACCGGAATAAAACGACGCATGAATTCGTCGTGGGGCGCGGACCAGTCAGCGCAAGCCAGCTGACACAGCACCTGCGGCCGGTATTGAGTCCCGATGTGCTGCTGATCAGCGATGCGGCGAAGGCCTACCAGGCATTTGCGCACGCTGCC
>NZ_JBUXKP010000011.1:0-277189 GCF_055502675.1 Pseudoduganella sp. jia 12 | reverse complement strand
GATCAGCGATGCGGCGAAGGCCTACCAGGCATTTGCGCACGCTGCCCACATCACGCATGAAGCAATCAACGTTCGCGCCGGCATCAGGAAACGCGGCGCGATCCACCTGAACAACGTCAATGGCTGGCATAGCCGCTTCAAGACCTGGTTGCGCCGCTTCAATGGCGTGGCCAGTCGTTACCTGGCCAATTACACCGGGTGGCAACGGGTACTGGATGCCGCAACCTTGACGCTGCCGGTCGACTGGCTGCGCGTGAGTGTCAGCAAAAGCAATATTTCCGGGGCGGGGTAACGAAAAAGTTCCCGATCAACGCACGTCGCATATTTAACGCTGACAGCGCTTATTTCAAACGCTTCTTCAACTCATTGGCCGCCTGGTCCATCGCATCGCGCACCGCCGGCACGTCGGCCAGCACATTGAGCAGCCCGAAGTCGTGGATCATGCCGTTGTAGCGCACCGAGGTCACGGTCACGCCGGCGGCGTCGAGCTTGCGGCCATAGGCTTCGCCTTCATCGCGCAGCACGTCGAATTCGGCGGTCTGGATCAGCGCGGGCGGCAAGCCTTTCAGCTGTTCCAGGCTGGCCTGCAGCGGCGAGGCATACGTTTGCTTGCGGGCCGCCGCATCGCGGGTGTAGTTGTCCCAGAACCAGGCCATCATGTTCTTCGTGAGGAAGTGGCCATCCGCATATTGCTGGTACGACGGCGTGTCGAAGTTCGCATCCGTCACGGGCCACAGCAGCACCTGGGCACGCAGCGCCGGGCCGCCCCTGTCTTTGGTCATCAGGCTGACGACGGCCGCCATGTTCCCACCCACGCTGTTGCCTGCCACGGCCAGGCGCTTGCCGTCCACACCGATCTCGTTGCCGTGGGCGGCTACCCAGCGGGTCGCCGCATACGCTTCGTTGACCGCCACGCCGTAGCCCGCCTCCGGCGACGGCGTGTAGTTGACGAACACCGCCACCGCACCCGAACCCGCCACCAGGTCGCGCACCAGCCGCTCGTGGGTCGGGTAGTCGCCCAGCACCCAGCCGCCGCCGTGGAAGAACATGAACGCGGGCAGCGTGCCCTTCACGCCGGCCGGGCGCACGATCGTCAGCTTGACCGGCTTGCCGTCGAGCGTCACCGTTTTTTCGCTGACGTCCGCGGCGGGCAGTGCCACCTTTGCGCCGGCCTGCGCGCCCACCAGCACGGCACGGGCTTCCTGCGGTGTCATCTGCTCGATCGGCTTGCCGCCTTCGATCGCCTGCAGGAAGGCGGCGGTCTGGTGCTCGACGCCGGGCAGGGCGGCGGCGGTCGAGGTGATTGCAGTGCCTGCGGTGATGGCGAGCAGGGCGGTGGCGAGGATCGATTTGGCGGCGTTCATGTTGTTTCCTTCAGTTTCTTTAGTTAGCGATTTTATAGTGTACGATTTAAATCAGTTGGCCTGGGCGGCGGTTTCGATCAGCTTCGCCACTTGTGCCGGGTGCGACGTCATCACCACGTGCGAGGCGCCCGGGATGGCCACGGTCTGGCGCGATTGCGCCCGGTCGGCCATGAACTTCAACGCGGCGGCCGGAATGTTCTTGTCGGCGGTGCCGTAGACGAAGTACGACGGTACGTTCTTCCAGGCCGGCGCACCGGAGGCTTCGGTCAATGCCGCTTCGGCGATCGGGCGCTGCGTGACCGCCATCAGTGCCGCCTGGGCTTTCGGCACGTCGGCAGCGAACTGCTGGTGGAACTTGTCCTGCTGGATGTAGAAATCCTTGCCGCCATCGGGCAGGGCGACCGGCTCGGCCAGTGCGCCACCCAGCGTGCCGCCCGGGAAGCGGCCCGACAGTTCGAGTGCCGTTTCGCCCTGTTCCGGTGCGAAGGCGGCCACGTACACCAGGCTCTTCACGTTGGACTGGCCGTAGGCCGCGGCCGAGATCACGGCTCCGCCGTACGAGTGGCCCACCAGCACCACGGGACCCTTGACGCTTTTCACCACGGTGGCCACCGCTGCCGCGTCGCCTTTCACGCTGCGCAGGGGATTGGCCGCGCCGATGACGGTGTAGCCGTCGGCACGCAGTTTCGCGGCCACGCCGTTCCAGCTGCTCGAATCGGCGAACGCGCCGTGGACCAGGATGACGGTGGGTTTCACTGCCACGGCCGGCGCGGCGATGGCGGATGCGCTACCGATGATCGACAGGGCGAGGGCGATGGTTTTGATGGCGTTCATGGTAATCTCCAGTTAGATAGTTTGCGTTTAAATAGTGTGCTACTTATTTGGTACGATTCCAGCGCATTGAAAGCTTGGTACTTCGTTTGCTGCTTTCGTTACGTTGTCTTCAGTGCATGGAAAGAAGTATAGATAGCGCGCGATGTAATAGCAAGCGATATTTTTACTTTTTTTCACGGTGTGTCCTGTACTCCATACCGCGTAGATATGCGAAATTGATATATGTTTCGATGAATAAACAATATTTCAACGCTATCGTGCCGCGCTACACTGGCCTGACCACATTCACGCAGGCCGCCATGAAAATCACCAAGCTGACGTTGTACCGCGTTCCGCCCCGCTGGATGTTCCTGAAGATCGAGACCGATGAAGGCATCAGCGGCTGGGGCGAGCCGGTGATCGAAGGCCGCGCGCGCACCGTCGAGGCGGCCGTCAACGAGCTGGCGGAGTACCTGGTGGGGCAGGATCCCACGCGCATCAACGACCTGTGGCAGGTGATGTACCGCGGCGGCTTCTACCGGGGCGGGCCGATCCTGATGAGCGCCATCGCCGGCATCGACCAGGCGCTGTGGGACATCAAGGGCAAGGCGCTGGGCGTGCCCGTCTACGAGCTGCTGGGTGGCCGCGTGCGCGACAAGATGAAGATGTACAGCTGGGTCGGCGGCGACCGCCCGGCGGACGTCATCGAAGGCATCCTCACGCTGCGCGAGATCGGCATTCACACGTTCAAGCTGAACGGCACCGAAGAGCTGGGCATCGTCGATACGGCCACCGCGGTCGACGCGGCCATCGCGCGGATCGCGCAGATCCGTGAAGCGTTCGGCAACACCATCGAATTCGGCATTGACTTCCATGGCCGCGTGGCCGCGCCGATGGCCAAGGTGCTGCTGCGCGAGCTGGAGCCGTTCCGCCCGCTGTTCGTCGAGGAGCCGGTACTGGCGGAGCAGGCCGAGTACTATCCACGCCTGGCCGAGCATACGTCGATCCCGCTGGCGGCCGGCGAGCGCATGTATTCGCGCTTCGAATTCAAGCACGTGTTCCAGCGCGGCGGCATCGCCATCGTGCAGCCCGACCTGTCGCATGCCGGCGGTATCACCGAATGCGTGAAGATCGCCGCGATGGCCGAAGCGTATGACGTGGCATTCGCACCGCATTGCCCGCTCGGCCCGGTGGCGCTGGCCGCGTGCCTGCAGGTCGACTTCGTGTCGCACAACGCCGTGCTGCAGGAGCAGAGCATGGGCATCCATTACAACAAGGGCGCGGAGCTGTTCGACTATGTGGTCAACCGCGAAGATTTCCAGATCACGGACGGCTACTTCCCGCCGCTGCCCAAGCCGGGCCTGGGCGTGATCGTCGACGAGGAGCGCGTCGTCGCCGCCAGCCAGAATCCGCCGGACTGGCGCAACCCCGTGTGGCGCCATCCGGATGGCAGCGTGGCCGAATGGTGACCGCCATGGCGGCCACGCCTTCCCTGATCGGCCTGGACTGGGGCAGCACGAGCCTGCGCGCCTGGCTGGTCGCGCCCGATGGCACCGTGCTGGAAGAACGCAAGGCCGACAAGGGCGCATCCACGCTGTCCGGCCACGCCGCCTTCGTCGAGGCGTTCGATGACGTGGCCGGCGCGTGGCGCACCGCGTACCCCGGCTTGCCCGTGCTGGCCTGCGGCATGGTCGGCAGCACGCACGGCTGGCTGGACGTGCCCTATGCGCGCTGCCCGGCCGGCGCCGCCGCGCTGGCGGCCGGCCTGCGCCGCCCCGATAGCGGGCCCGAATCTGGCCCCGAATCTGGCCCCTATATCGTGCCGGGCGTGCTGTTCGACGACACGAGCCTGCCGCCGGACGTGATGCGCGGCGAGGAAACGCAGGTCGTCGGCGCGCTGCACCTGCACGACACGCTGCGCGCCTCGAGCTGCGTGGTGCTGCCCGGTACCCATTCGAAGTGGGTGCAGGTTTGCAGCGAGCGCATCGTGCGCTTCGCCACGCACATGACGGGCGAGCTGTACGCGGTGCTGCGCCAGCATTCGGTGCTGGGCCGGCTGATGCCCGACGATGCGCCGGTCGATCCCGATGCGTTCGTGCAGGGCGTCGACGCGGCGCGCGACCATGGCGAACTGGGACTGCCGCACCAGATCTTCGCCGCGCGCAGCCTGGGCGTGACCGGACGCCTGCCCAACGAGATGCTGGCCGATTACCTGTCCGGCCTGCTGATCGGCCATGAACTGCGCGCCGGCCTGCAATGGCGCGCGATGGCCGGCCTGGGTTCGCAGCCGCTGGCGCTGGTGGGCGCGCCGAACCTGTGCGCCCGCTACCAGGTGGGACTGCACCGTTTCGACCGGCCCGCCGACCTCGTTCTCGACAACACGGCCCCCGCCGGCCTGCTCGCGCTCGCGCGCGCCGCGGGCCTCCTGCCGCTGGAACCACTGGAGAATCAATGACCGCCGAATCAATCGACGCTTTCGCCAACGCCTTTGAAAAACTGCCGCTCGTCGCGATCCTGCGCGGCCTGCAACCCGCCGAAGCGGAAGGCGTCGGCGCCGCGCTGTACGACGCCGGTTTCCGCCTGATCGAAGTGCCGCTCAATTCCCCCGACCCGTTCGCATCGATCGCGCGGCTGGCACGCAGCCTGCCGGCCGATGCCGTGCTGGGTGCCGGCACGGTGCTGCAGTCCGAAGCGGTGGCGCGCGTGCGCGATGCCGGCGGCACGCTGGTCGTGATGCCCCATGCGGACGTGGAAGTGATCCGCGCGGCCAAGGCGGCCGGCATGCTGTGCGTGCCCGGCGTGGCCACGCCCACCGAAGCCTTCGCGGCGCTGAAGGCCGGGGCCGATGCCCTGAAGCTGTTCCCGGCCGAGCTGATCTCGCCGGCCGTCGTGCGCGCAATGCGTGCGGTGTTGCCAAAAGATATAAAATTGTTGCCTGTGGGTGGCATAACGCCCGGTAATATGGCAGACTTCCGCGCCGCCGGCGTGGCCGGCTTCGGCCTCGGGTCCGCCCTGTACAAGCCCGGCATGGATGCCGCAACGGTCGCCGCCAACGCAAAGGCCTTCGTCGACGCCTGGAAGTAGCAAGGAAGAAGCAAGGAAGAAGCAAGGAAGAAGCAAGGAAGAAGCAAGAACAGGTATGAATAAGCAAGCGCCGGTACCCCGCCGGCGGTAACAGCCCGCAGTGAATCACTGGAGACGCAATGAACAAGGGAGTGAAGCGCCCAACGATGGCGCTGGCGGCAGCTTTCGCCGTATTGCCGGCCATGTTGGTGCAAGCCATGGCGGCGCAGGTCATCGGCGTGGACGCGTCCGCGCCAGCGGCAAGCCCCGTCACCGGCCACCTGCAACTGGGCACCGCCACGACGCCGCGGGGCAGCGCGCTGGGCGCGAACAACCGCTACCTCACCCTCGATGGCCAGCCGTGGATGCCCGTGATGGGCGAATTCCACTATTCGCGCAGCCCCGCCGCCACGTGGGAAGCGGAACTGGCGAAGATGAAGGCGGCCGGCATCACCGTCGTTGCCAGCTATGTGATCTGGAACCACCACGAGCCGCGGGATGGCGCGTTCGACTGGAAGGGTGACCGCGACCTGCGCCGCTTCGTGCAGCTGTGCGGCAAGCTGGGACTGAAGGCGGTCGTGCGCGTGGGGCCGTGGGTGCATGGCGAAGTGCGCTATGGCGGCATTCCCGACTGGGTGGTCGACGGCATGCGCACGCGCGGCGACGATCCCCGGTACCTGCGCCACGTGGCGCGGCTGTACCGCGAAATCGGCGCGCAACTGAAGGGCAGCCTGTGGAAGGATGGCGGTCCCGTCATCGGCCTGCAGCTGGAAAACGAATACAACCTGAATGGCCCGGGCGAGGGCGCCGGCCATATCACCACGCTGAAGAAGCTGGCGCTGCAGGCAGGCATGGATGTGCCGTTCTATACCGTCACCGGATGGGATGGCGCGCAATATCCGTCCGGCCAGGTCACGCCCGTGTTCGGCGGCTATGTCGACGAGCCGTGGGCCGTGTCCACCACGGAGCTGCCGCCGAAGGAAACGTACGCGTTCCGCTTCGACAGCCGCGTCTCCGGCGACCTGGGTGCACAGACGAAATCGCACGGCCCCGGCACCGCCGAATCGGACATCGACAAGACGCCGTTCCTGGGCGCCGAATATGGTGCCGGATTGCCGTTCATGTACCGCCGCCGCCCCGTGGTGTCGCCGGACGATATCGCGTCGATGCTGCCCGTGCAGCTGGGTTCCGGCGTGAACCTGATGGGTTACTACATGTTCCACGGCGGCCGTAATCCGGTGGGCGGCACCACGCTGGAAGAAAGCAGCATCAGCGGCGGCTACAACGACACGCCGGCGATCAACTACGACTTCCAGGCCCCGCTGGGCCCGGACGGCCAGCAGCGCCCGGTCCTCGGGTATCTGCGCCCGTTCCATTACTTCATCGCCGGATTCGGCAACCGGCTGGCGCCGATGACGGTGCGCAAGCCGGACGTGACGCCTGCCGGCCCGACCGACCTGCGCACGCCGCGCGTGGCCGTGCGCAGCAATGGCGACAGCGCCTTCGTGTTCGTCAACAACCACGTGCGCCAGTACCCGATGCCGGTGCAGTCGCTGCAGTTCGATGTGAAGCTGGCCGGCGGCACCGTGCGCTTCCCGGGCAAGCCGGTCGACGTGCCGAACGGCGCCTATGCGATCTGGCCGGTGAACTTCGACCTCGATGGCACGCGCCTGCGCCATGCGACAGCGCAGCCGGTCGCGCGCCTCGATGGCGGCGCCGACGGCATCACCTACGTGTTCGCCGCCACGGAGGGCATTCCCGTCGAACTGGCGCTGGAGGCTGATAGCGCTACGATCGATACGGCCGCTCCCCGCGCGACCGAACACGGCGCCACCATCGTCGACGTCACGCCGGGCACCGCGCGGGCATTGACGATCCGCCGCGCCAACGCAAGGGCGGTGCACCTGCTGGTGCTGCCGGCCGCGCAGTCGCGCCAGCTGGTCATCGGCGACATCGCCGGCCAGCGCCGCCTGGTATTGAGCAGCCAGCAAACCTGGTTCGAAGGCGGCAAGCTGCACCTGCGTTCCGTCGGCGATGCCGCGATGCGCTTTGCCGTCTACCCGGCGCTGGCGCGCGCACCCAAAGCCGACCATGCGCTGCGCGCCCCGGGCAGCGACGGCATTTTCCAGGCTTACGAGGCAGCGCTGCCCGCCGTGCACCTGACCGCCACGGCAACGCCGCTGCGCGAAGCGCGGCCCGCACCGGCCGTCATGAAGGGCGGCCTCGCGCAGGCGGCCGTCCAGCCGATCCCGGAAGCATGGCGCACCGCCGCCACGTGGCGCATCGACGTGCAGCGCGATGCGCTGAAACACGTCGACGATGCGCACGTCGACGGTGCGCTGTTGCAGGTCGACTTCACCGGCGACATCGGCCGGCTGTTCGACGGCACGCGGCTGGCGGACGACTGGTACTACAGCGGCTACGGCTGGCAGGCCGGCCTGAAGGCGCTCGCCCTGAAAGGGGAATTGTCGCTGGCGGTGCTGCCGCTGCGCGCGGATGCGCCGGTGTACATCCCCAAGGAAGCAAGACCGGATTTCGGCGCGCAAACGCAGATTGCGCGCGTCAACAAAGTGAGCCTGACCCCCGTCTACAAGCTCACCGTCACACCATAAAAATTCACACCCCATCGGAGAAAGCATGAACTTCAACAACCAACCCGGCCGCCGCCACGCGATCGCCATCGCCGCAGCCCTGTGCGCGATGCCGGCACTGGCCCAGACCACCGACACCGCTGCCGCACCCGCGGCTGAAACGCAGCAGGTCGTCGTGACCGGCATGCGCGCCAGCCTGCAAAAGGCGCAGGACCTCAAGAAGAACGCCGACCAGGTCGTCGACTCGATCGTGGCCGACGATATCGGCAAGCTGCCCGATTCGAACGTGGCCGAAGCGCTGCAACGCATCACCGGCGTGCAGATTTCGCGCAGCCGCGGCGAAGGCGACCGTGTGCAGATTCGCGGCCTGTCGCAGACGCAAACCCTGGTCAACGGCCGCTCGATCTTCACCGCAGGTAAAGAGCGCGGCCTGTCGTTCCAGGACGTACCGTCCGAACTGCTGGCCGGTGCCGATGTCTACAAGAGCCCGACCGCCGAACAGGTGGAAGGCGGCATCGGCGGCGTGATCGACCTGCGCATGCGCCGGCCGTTCGACTTCGCCGGCTCGAAGGTGGCCGGCACCGTCAAGATGACCGATGCCGATTACGCGAACAAGCGCAATGGCGAAGGCTCGCTGCTGGTATCGAACCGCTGGAAGCTGAATGGCCAGGATTTCGGCGCGCTGGTCAGCATCGCCCACCAGAAGCGCGACTACCGCTCGGATACGCAGGAGCTGAATGCGCCGTCGCAGCTCGCCGACGGCTCCGGCCTGTATGCGCCGATCGGTGCCTGGTATGCGTATGAGCTGGGTGAACGCGAACGCACCGGCATCAACGCATCGCTGCAATGGCGCCCGACCCGCGGCGTCGAGCTGTACCTGGATGCGAACTACACGAAGCTGGAAACGGCCACCGACACGTATGGCTTCTATGCGTCGCCGTACTGGCCGAACTGGTCGGCCGCGACGAACGCCGGTGCCATGTGGCCGAACGGCAGCGTCGAAAGCCAGGATGGCAACGTCACCAAGGGCTCGTTCTATGGCGCGGAGATGAGCACGTCCGGCACCATCGGCGACAACGACACCAAGACGCGCCAGCTGGCGATCGGCGGTTCGTGGCGCGCCAACGGCTGGACCGTCAAGTCCGAACTGGGCTTTACCAAGAGCGATTTCGAGCGCCTGTACCAGGAAATCCGCCTGGGCGTGTGGAGCGAGAATCCGACGTTCAACTATGACCTGACGACCGCGCTGCCATCGGCCTATCCAAGCAACTTCGCCGATCTGGTGAACCCGTCGCAGTACTGGGCCAGCAAGGCCCTGTACTTCCGCCAGAAGAACGAGGGCCGCGAAACCGTGTGGCGTGGCGACGTCGAACGCAGCCTGGACAGCGACCTGATCCCGCGCATCAAGGCCGGCGTGCGCCTGACCGACCGCAAGGCGTCGAGCTCCGAGATCAACACGATCGACGATATCGGCTCTGCGCTGCCGGCACTGTCGGGCCAGATCGGCACGATTCCGCACAACGACCTGCTGCACCGCGAAGGCGCGGGCACGATCCCGAAACAGTGGCTGTCGATCGCCAACCTGGACTGGCTGCGCAATCCACAGACCGTGCGCAGCACGGTCGGCCTGACGGTGCCGGCGTTCGACGCGGCGCAAACCTTCGACTACGCCGAGAAGACCCAGGCGCTGTACGGCATGGCCGACTTCGAATCCGAACTGCTGGGCAAGGCCGTGACGGGTAATTTCGGCGTGCGCTACGTGCGCACGAAAACCGAACGCGGCTGGCAGGAATCGCAGAACGGCACCTACGTGCCGCGGCAGAACAGCACGACCGACGATGACTTCCTGCCGAGCGTGAACGCCCGCATGGCACTGACGGACAAGCTGATCGCCCGCGTGGCCGCCTCGAAAGTGGTGACGCGCCCGGACTTCGACCAGCTGACCCCGAGCCTGTCGCTGAACGCCAACAGCCGCACCGGTTACCTGGGCAACCCGGACCTGCAGCCGCTGTCGGCCCGCCAGTTCGACACCACGCTCGAGTACTACATGAGCCCGAGCGACTACGTGTTCGCCGCCGCGTTCTACAAGAAGGTGGACGGCTTCATCCAGACCACCACGGCCCCGATCCTGTACAACGGCGTTACCTACAGCGTGCGCACGCCATCGAACGGCCAGGATGGCACGATCAAGGGCCTGGAGATCGGCTACCAGGGCTTCTTCACGAGCTTGCCGGGCATGTGGAAAGGCCTGGGCCTGCAAGCGAACTTCACGTACGTGGACAGCAAGGCACCGGGCCCGCTGGGCGGCCAGGAGACGGCGCTGGAAAACCTGTCGAAGCAGAGCTACAACATCGTCGGCATGTACGACTGGAACGACTTCGCGTTCCGCCTGGCCTACAACTACCGCGGCAAGTACCTGGCCGGCACGCAGGACTACTACGTCAACAACGGCGCCACGATGGCACAGACCACGACGTACATGAACGGTTATGGCCTGGTCGATGCGTATGCGAGCTACCAGCTGACGAAGAACCTGAAGGTGGCATTCGAAGTCAGCAACCTGACCCGCAAGTCGCGCAGCAGCTACTTCGGCGTGACCGGCACGCAGTACGGCCGCTATGCGGACGACCGCCGCTTCGGCCTCAGCCTGCAAGCCAACCTGTAATGGACGGCGGCGTACGGCTGGCGCTGGCACACCGTGCACTGCTGGCGGACGGCCTGCTGTGGCAACACGGCGCCGGCCGCTGGTGGTGGACGGACGTTCCGGCCGCCGCGCTGTATGCCTGGCAGGACGGCCAGCGCGGGCCGGCCGCCTGCCGTTTGCCGGACCGCGCCGGCACGTTTGCCTTCTGCCATTCCGGCCGGCTGCTCGTGGGGCTGGCCAAATGGCTGTGCTTTGCCGAGCCGCCGGCGCCGGGCGGCAGGACGCCGCGGCAGCTGGCCTTGCAGCCGGCCGTCGTGGTCGATCCCGCCGAGCCGCGCACCCGCGTGGCCGATGGCCGCACCGACCGGCGTGGCCATTTCGTGTTCGGCACGCGCATCGAGGCCGACGAACCGCGTGCAATCGGCAGTTTCTTCCAGTACTCCCAACGCCATGGCCTGCGCCGGCTGGCATTGCCCGCGGCGGCGGCGGCCGGCAGCATCTGCTTTTCGCCGGATGGCGCCACGATGTATTTCAGCGATGCCGGCGAGCCCCGCATCCTGTGCTGCGATTACGACGCCGATGGCGCGCAAGTGGCGAACGTGCGGCCCTTCGTGGAATTGGCGGACGCCATGCCGCACGGCGCCGTGGTGGACAGCGATGGCTGCGTGTGGAACGCCGAGCGGGGCAGCGGCCGGCTGGTGCGCTACTCGCCCGCGGGTGAACGCATGGGCATCCACACGTTGCCGGTACAGGACCCCACCCGGCCCGCCTTCGGCGGCACCGCGCTCGACCGCCTGCTCGTTGCCAGCGCCGGCGGGCAGCTGTTTCATGTCGCCGCGCCCGGCGCGCGCGGCATTCCCGATACGCCGTTCGACGACGGTGCCCGGATCGATAGTTAACGATTCATAGTTCATCGATCGATGATTGTCGATCGACATACCAGGAGACCTCCCATGATGAAATCCCTGTTCCGCCCGCTCGCGCTGGCGGCGCTGCTGTGCGCCTTGCCCCTGTCGGCACTGGCCAAGGAACCGCTGCTGGCCGGCGGCGACTATTCGGTGCTGCCGCTGATGGAAAGGCATGGCGCCGTGTTCAGCGACCGCCAGGGCAAGCCGGGCGACGCGCTGAAGATCCTGCGCGAATCAGGCCACAACATCGCCCGCCTGCGGCTGTACGAAGGGCCGGGCCCCGGCACCGGCAATGAAGGCTGGCACTGGCCCGCCGGCTCGATGGACCTGCCGGACCTGCTGAAGATGGCGCGCCGCAGCGCCGACCTGGGCATGCAGATCGAGCTGACGTTCCACTACAGCGATTTCTGGACCAACAGCAAGACCCAGATCGTGCCGGCCAAATGGCGTGCCGAACTCGATAGGCTCCCGGACGACAAGGCCCGCTTCGAGCGCCTGCGCAAGCTCGTGTTCGAGCGCACGCGCGAAGTGATGGCGGCGCTGGAGGCGCAAGGCACCACGCCGCAGTATGTTTCGGTCGGCAACGAGACCGAGGGCGGCATGCTGTACCCGTACGGGAAACTGGGCGGCAAGACACTCGATGAAAACTGGCCGCGCCTGGGCGCGCTGTTCCAGGCCGGCTACGACGGCGTGAAAGCCGTGTCGCCCTCCAGCCAGGTGATCATCCACCTGGACGACGGCGGCAACGTGGCCAAGTACCGCCACTATTTCGACCACCTGCAGAAGCTGGGCGTGAAGTGGGACGTGATCGGCGCGTCGTACTACCCGTTCTGGACCAAGCGCAACGTGGCGCAATTTACCGCCTTCGCGCAGGAGATCACGAAACACTACGACCGCGACCTGTTCGTGATGGAGACGGGCTTCAACTGGTCGCCGGTGCTGCCGAACGGCCACGCCGGCCAGCTCTCGGATAACGGCCCGTACCCGGCGTCGATGAGTTCCCCGGAAGGCCAGGCCGCGTTCATCGACGAACTGCTGGGCGCCCTGCGCCGCACCGACCGCGTGCTGGGCGTGCTGTACTGGGACCCGGTGATGATCCAGGTGCCGGGCACCGGCTGGGCGGTGCGCGACACGGATGGCAAGCCGGGTGAAAACGTGGTGTCGAACACCACGCTGTTCGACTTCAAGGGCCGCGCGCTGCCGG
Organism: Pseudoduganella sp. jia 12; assembly: GCF_055502675.1. Taxonomy (NCBI): domain Bacteria; kingdom Pseudomonadati; phylum Pseudomonadota; class Betaproteobacteria; order Burkholderiales; family Oxalobacteraceae; genus Pseudoduganella; species Pseudoduganella sp. jia 12. The sequence continues at coordinate 264,602 of NZ_JBUXKP010000011.1, read as the reverse complement.
TACTCGATGCGTGGCGCAGGCATACGCCGGCGGTGCGGAAAGAGTGAAAGCATGGCAAGGCCGGTGAAATTCAAAATTTTATATTTTTCACGTTACGTGAAAATATAAAGAATTGAAAAACCGCCGCCGGACGCTTCGATTGACGGGGGCAGGGCAGCGGCCTATCATGGCTGACGCACCGGGGATTTGCACCCGGTTTTGCCTCCGATCGCGTCCCCGCATGCACGACATCCTTTCCGACCGGTTCGTCCGCTCCCACCTGAAGATGCGCCAGCTCGTGCTGCTGGTGGAACTTGGCCGCCACGGCTCGATCCTGCACGCGGCACAGGCGGCGAACCTCACGCAGCCCGCGGCCTCGAAGCTGCTGGCCGAACTGGAACATGCGCTGAACGTGCAACTGTTCGAGCGGTTGCCGCGCGGCGTGCTGCCCACCTGGTATGGCGAAGTGCTGATCCGCCGCGCGGGAGCAGCGCTGGCCGAGATGGATGCGGCGCACCAGGAAGTGATGGAGCTGCTTGCCGGCCTGTCGGGCAAGGTCAATGTCGGCGCGGTGCTGACGCCATCAGCCAGTCTGCTGCCCGATGCGATCAAGCTGCTCAAGACGCGCCATGCGCGGGTGCGCGTGTCCGTCACCGTCGATACCAGCAAGCTGCTGACGGATAAACTGCGTGCCGGCGAGCTGGACATCGTCATCGGCCGCGTGCAGGATTCGCACGCCGCCGGCGAGCTGCATTTCGAACCGATCACCGACGAACCGCACAGCCTCATCGCCGGTGCCGGCCACCCGCTGGCATCGCGCACCGACCTGTCGCCGGCCGACCTGGCAGGCGAACCCTGGATCGTGCCGCCGGCCGGCTCGGTGCTGCGCGACCGGTTGACGGCATTGTTCCTGTCGCACGGCCTGGAGCCGCCGTCGGACACGGTGGAAGCGATGGCGCTGCCCGTCATCGTCAACCTGCTGGCGGGCAGTCGCATGGTGTCCGCGCTGCCGGCCGAACTGGTTCGGCCTTACCTGGACATGGGACTGATCACCGTGCTCCCGTACGACCTGGGCCTGACGATGGACCTGTATGGTATCGTCACCCGCAAGCAGCATCGGCTCTCGCCAGGGGCGGAAGCGATGCTCGCCACGCTGCGCGAAGTGGCCGCGCAGCGCTATCCCCGGGAGAATAAATGAAGGCTTGCAGACTGTTCGGGGTGAGCGACCGGCTCGCCCTGGCGGACAAGGATGCGGCGGCAACGCCGCTGTGCACCGGCGACGAGCGCGAGGACCGCAACTTCGGCAAGGGCCTGCACAAGGAAATCGCGATATTGCAGGAAATGCTGTACGCGGAGCGCCAGCGCAAGGTGCTGCTGGTGCTGCAGGGCGTCGACTGCGCCGGCAAGGACGGCACCGTGCACCACCTGTTCGGCCGGATCAATCCGATGGGCCTGCGGCCCGTGCGTTTCGACGTGCCCACGTCGGCCGAGACCGCGCGCGACTTCCTGTGGCGCGTGCACCTGCAGGTGCCGCGCAAGGGCGAGATCGCCGTGTTCAACCGCAGTCACTACGAGGACGTGCTGCACCCGGTCGTGTACGGGCAGGTCAGCGACATCGAAACAGGCCGCCGTTACGCGCAGATCCGCGAATTCGAACGCATGCTGGCCGAATCGGGTACCACGATCGTGAAGGTGTTCCTGCACATCTCGAAAGACGAGCAGCGACGGCGGCTGCAGGAACGCATCGACAATCCGGAAAAGCACTGGAAGTTCGATCCGGAAGACCTGAAGCACCGCGAGAAATGGTCGGCGTACCATGCGGCCTATGACAAGGCGATCGCCGAGACCGATGCGCCCCATGCGCCGTGGTACATCGTGCCGGCCGATTCGAAGCCGCACCGGGATATCGCGGTGGCCGCGCTGCTCGCGGAAACGATGCGGGGAATGAATCTGGCGTTTCCGGCGGGGGATCCGAAGATCGCGAAATTGCGGGTGAAGTAGGCTTTCTGCAAAGGTTTTCACCCTATGGCATAGTGCCCTCTCACTTCCATGGAGAGCACCATGCAACTGACATTGAACGACCCCTCCCTGCTGCGCCACCAGGCTTACGTGAATGGCCAGTGGGTCGATGCCGACAGCGGCACCACATTCTCCGTCGCCAATCCCGCCACCGGCGACGACCTGGGCACCGTGCCGAACCTGGGCACGGCCGAAACGCGCCGGGCGATCGAGGCGGCGAACGCCGCGTGGCCGGCATGGCGCAGGCAGTCCGCCAAGCAGCGCGCCGCCGTGCTGCGCAAATGGTACGACCTGATCATCGAGAATGCCGACGACCTGGCCCTCCTGATGACGACCGAGCAGGGCAAGCCGCTGGCCGAGGCCAGGGGCGAAGTGGAATCCGGCGCGAGCTTCATCGAGTGGTTCGCCGAGGAAGCCAAGCGCATCGCCGGCGACACGCTCGAATCGCCGTGGCCGGACAAGCGCATCGTCGTTACCCGCGAACCGATCGGCGTGTGCGCCGCCATCACGCCATGGAACTTCCCCATCGCGATGATCACCCGCAAGGCCGGCCCGGCGCTGGCCGCGGGCTGCCCGATGGTGCTGAAACCGGCGGAAGCCACGCCATTCTGCGCGCTGGCGCTGGCCGTGCTGGCCGAGCGCGCCGGTGTGCCGCCCGGCGTGTTTTCCGTGGTGACGGGGGCACCGAAGGACATCGGTGCCGAGATGTGCGCGAATCCGCTCGTGCGCAAGCTGTCGTTCACCGGCTCCACCGGCGTCGGCCGCATCCTGATGCAGCAGTGCGCGCCCACGATCAAGAAGCTGTCGCTGGAACTGGGCGGCAATGCGCCGTTCATCGTGTTCGACGATGCCGACATCGACGCCGCGGTCGAAGGCGCGATCGCATCGAAATACCGCAACGCCGGCCAGACATGCGTGTGTGCGAACCGGATCTACGTGCAGGACGGCATCTACGAAGCGTTCGCCGAGAAATTCACGGCCGCCGTCGGCAAGCTCAAGGTCGGCAATGGCGTGGAGCAGGGCGTCACGCAGGGGCCGCTGATCGACGAGAAGGCCGTGCAGAAGGTGGAGCACCACGTGGCCGACGCGCTGGCCAAGGGCGGCCGCCTGCTGGCCGGCGGCCATCGCCATGCGCTGGGCCACAGCTTCTTCGAACCCACCGTGATCGCCGACGTGACGGGCGACATGATCGTCGCCGGCGAGGAAACGTTCGGGCCGCTGGCCCCGCTGTTCCGCTTCAAGACCGACGAGGAAGCGGTGGCGCTGGCCAACAATTCCGAGTTCGGCCTGGCCTCGTATTTCTATTCGCGCGATATCGGCCGCGTATGGCGCGTGGCCGAGGGGCTCGAGTCGGGCATGGTCGGCGTCAACACCGGCATCATTTCCACCGAGGTGGCGCCGTTCGGCGGCGTCAAGCAGTCCGGCCTCGGACGCGAAGGCTCGCGGTATGGCATCGACGATTACCTCGTTACCAAGTACATCTGCCTGGGGTTGAACTGAGCCGGCGCTACCGGCGTTCAATCGAAAAGCATTCAACGATTTCGTGCTCGCCCGGGGCCTGCTGCCACCTGCGCTACTGCGCAAGGCGGTGACGGAAGAATTCGTCCCCGGAGCCGGTAAGGCCGGGGGAGGGGGTGCTGGCCGCCATCGCTGGCCTCCTGCTCAGTTTTCGTAACGCGGATCGGGATTGGCCAGGCGATAGGCGGCCAGCTCGGCCTGCACTTCGGCGCGGGTCTTGCCCTGGCCGGGCGCATCGTCCATCACGAATGGATAGTGCTCGCCAACCGCCAGTTCTCCGCGCTGCTGGGCGATCCGTAACTCGGCACGCACCTGCTCGCGTGTCCTGGTCGAAACGGTTTCGAAGTGGGTACCCGAGTACAGTTCGCCGGAGGCAAAAAGGTTACCCGTGGCGACTGCCGTACTGTGTTCGGCGGTCACCTGGATACGCGGCATGTCGTTTGATTGCTGAGCCGATACGTGGGCGGAAGCGAACATGGCGGCAGTGGCGAGAGCGAAGGCGATGGTTTTCATGGCAGTATTCCTTTCACGGACAAGACAGTTTTTACAAGCTATTAAATAGTGCACTACTTACTGGCGTTGACTCTGCTTTACAGCCGGCCCTCGAGCGCCATTTCCGGGTTCGTTTGACGATCGGCAGCCAGGTCTGCTGCGACTTCGGCGCGTGTCTTGCCGGTACCGGAGACATCGGAAGGAACGAATGGATACTGCTCGCCCGCTTGCAGTTCGCCGCGTTGCTGGGCAATGCGCAGTTCGGCACGCACGTCGTCCCGCGTCCTGGTCGACATGTCATCGATGAAGATGTCCGCGTACGAACCCTCGTAGACCAGGTGATGACCGGAAGCGATAGCGGCGGAGTATTCCGCAACCACCTGGGCGCGGGTCAACTGGGCCGTGGCCGATGCATGGGCCGAAGCGAACAGGGCGGCGGCGGAGAGGGCGATAGCGATGGTTTTCATGTGGTGGCTCCTTGGCAGTGAAGTGTCGGGCAGGTTGATTGTTAGCTATTTAATCGCGAACTACTTATAAGTAGTTCGTTGCGGTTGTTTGTTGCGATGGAAGGATAATAAATCGCGCACTATGTAATAGCAAGCGATTTTATAAAAAAGTTACCTGTCGAGGAAAGTGGAAGCGAATGCCGGTCCGCCTGGTCGATGCGATCGCCAGCGACTGCTCAATGGCGCGGGCTTCCACTGCCGTTTTCCTGCATCAGCCGCTCGGTCATCCGCTTCACCGCCCGCATCTGTCGCCCGGATTTCACGGCGAAATCCGGATCGTCGTAACTGAACCAGTCCCAGCACGAATTCGGATTCCTGAACGATAGCGGTGCGGCCTGCGGGTAGAGCACCACGATGCGATTCGCATCGGCCCAGCCGTTGTAGCCCGCGTGCCGGACCCACGCTTCCTTGACCAGTGCCGACGTCTGCTTGCAGCCGTGGAAAGCCACGTGCAGCTTGCACCCGGCGCCAGCACCTTCGCAACCGGGCGGCACGTACAGCCAGCCGGTGGCCGCCATGCCGTGTTCCAGTGGGCGGCGCAGGAATTCGGCCTGATCGAACTCCACGAAGCGGCCGGCTGCGTCGCCGTTCGCCTTCGGCTTCAGCGGGCCATAAATCCATCGCAGCAGCTCGCCGGCGCCATCGATGTCGCAGTCGCTGATGTAGGGCGCGCCGAGCTGGTCGCAGCGGTTGCCGAAGCTTTCCGTGGGCATCGCGTGTTCGGCCCGCACATCCTTGCGGTAGCGGATGTTTTTCGGCGGGATGTAGTTGCGATAGTAGGCTTGCAGGTCGTTCATGACGGCCATCGGCACGACGCTGTCCGCCAGGCCGGAAAACAGCCATACCCGGTGCCGGGCCAGGTTACTGGTGGGATCGATCCGGCCGCGCCCGGCATACCGGCCCGTGAGCTTGACCAGTTCCGGCACGTTGGTGCCGCCGGGAGACACATTGCACCAGGGCGTGCCGGAAGTGCAGCTGCAGCGCATCGTGGCCACGCTCAGGTTGCCGCGCGAGCACGAGTAGGGGCCGGCGGCAATCACGCCGGCGCCGATGACGCTGGCCGAATAGGCGACATGGAACTGCACCGCCATGTAGCCACCGGAGGACAGGCCGGATACCGACAGCTGGCCGGTCTTCATGGCGGGCAGCGGCATGGCCCGCGCAGCGGCCGGTGTGGACGAAGCAGGCAGCATTATTGCCGCCAATGCGGCAGCCGCACAGGCATGACGAAACAACGAAACGCGGTGCATGAACCACTCCTGACCGGTATTGCTGACGATTGGCATTCCCAAAGCCGGCACGGTGCCGCTGGCCGGCATACAATGGCTTTTTACCATCACTTCGTCGGATTCGACATGAATATTCTGTTCAGGTTCGCGGCCGTGTCCGCGTTTGGCCTTGCAGCGGCAAGCGCCTTCGCGCAGCAGCCGGCCGCATCCACTCCCGCCGCGCCGGCCGCTTCGGCGGCGGCAGCCCGCCCGGCCAGCTGCCCGGCCATCCTGCACCGCTCGTTCAAGCGCTTGCAGGACGAAGCTTCGCAAGACCTGTGCCAGTATGCCGGCAAGGTGGTCCTCGTCGTGAACACGGCCAGCTATTGCGGCTACACGAAGCAGTATGAAGGGCTCGAGGCATTGCATGCGAAATATGCCGACAAGGGCCTGGTGGTGCTGGGCTTCCCGTCGAACGACTTCGGCAAGCAGGAACCGGGTACGGCGAAGGAAATCGCCGATCTCTGCTTCAACACCTACGGCGTCAAGTTCCCGATGTTCGCCAAGACGGTGGTGTCCGGTAGCGCGGCAAACCCGCTGTACGCCGACCTGATCAAGGCCACCGGCAAGGCGCCCGGCTGGAACTTCCATAAATACCTGATCGGGCGCGACGGCAAGGTCATCGAGAACTTCCCCAGCAAGGTGACGCCGCAGGACAAGGCGGTGGTCGGGGCGATCGAGAAGGCGCTGGCTTCCTGACCAGGCCGTGATCAGGCGCGGGCGAGTTCGAACCCCTCGTCCAGCCATCCAGTCACGCCGCCGGGCATGACCTTCACGGGCCGCCCCAGCTTCGCGATGCGGATGGCGGCGCGGGCGGCGCCATTGCAGTGCGGTCCCGCGCAATAGGTCACGAACAGCGTATCGGCCGGGTACTCGGCCAGCTTCGAACCGATGATCTTGCGGTGCGCCAGGTCGAGGGCACCCGGCACGTGGCCCCGCGCAAACGCTTCGGTACCGCGCACGTCCAGCAGCACGAAATCCTGCTGCGGCGTGCCGAGCACGCTGTGCACGTCCCAGCAATCCGTCTCGAACCGCAGCGAACCTTCGAAATGGGCCAGCGCCACGTCGGCGGGGGCGGCCGGAACTTCGGTCACGATCGACATCATCTACTCCTTGATTGGTTGAACGAGGCTTCATTGTCGGCCTGGCCGCGGCACCGATGCAGTGGCGCGAATGCCAACCTGCGTTAAGATTGCGCCATGCCCACCACTCACGTTCCGCGACGCCACCTCGTTGTCGCCCTCGCTTACGACGGCCTGTGCACGTTTGAATTCGGCTGCACGGTCGAGCTGTTCGCGCTCGACCGCCCGGAACTGGGCGTGGACTGGTACGACTTCCAGGTATGTGCCGTGGAACGGGGGCCGATCCGCGCGGCCGGCGGCATCACCGTGCAGGCCCGCTATGCGCCGGGCCTGCTGAAGAAGGCCGACACCATCGTCATTCCCGGCTGGCGTGGCGCCGATGCGGCGCCGCCACCGGCGCTGCTGGCCGCGCTGCGCGCCGCGCACGCCCGCGGTGCGCGCCTGTGCTCGATCTGTTCCGGCGTGTTCGTGCTGGCCGCGGCGGGCGTGCTCGATGGCCAGCGCGCCACCACCCACTGGCGCTACGCCGAGCGGCTGGCGCAGCGCCACCCGGCGATCACCGTCGAACCGGATGCGCTGTATATCGACAACGGGCAGGTGATCACGTCCGCCGGGTCCGCCGCCGGGCTGGACATGTTGCTGCACCTGGTGCGCCGCGACTACGGTGCGCGCGTCGGCAACATGGTGGCGCAGCGGCTCGTCGTGGCGCCGCACCGCGAGGGCGGGCAGGCCCAGTTCCTGCCACGCCCGATGCCCGCCGATGAGGCGGGCCGGCTGGCGAAGTTGATGGAGTGGCTGCGGCGGCATCCCGCGCAAACGCACACCGTGGCCACGATGGCCGAACGGGCGGCCATGAGCGCGCGCACGCTGCAGCGGCAATTCCGCGATGCCACCGGCATGGGACCGGTCGAATGGCTGACCCGCGAACGGGTAGCGATCGCCAAGGACCTCCTCGAATCGCCGCTGCCGCTGGCGCAAGTGGCGGAACGGGCCGGCTTCGGCTCGGAAGAAACGTTGCGGCACCACTTCCGGCGGCTGGCCGCCACGACACCGGGCGCTTACCGGAAAGCATTCCTTGTTGCGGGCACATCGGTCGACTAAGCTGCATGGGCACGGCTGTCCGGCCGCCCGCGAGCTTTCAAAACAAGGAGGAGTCCACCATGCCTTATGTCGATGGTTTCGTTGTCCCCGTCCCGAAAGACAAGATCGAAGCGTATCGTGCGATGGCCGAGAAGGCCGGCGCCGTGTGGCGCGAGCACGGCGCGCTGGAATTTCACGAATGCATCGCGGACGATATAAAGCCGGGGGAAGTCACGTCCTTTCCACAAGCCGTGCAGCTGAAGGAGGACGAAACCGTGTTCTTTTCCTGGATCGTCTACAACTCGCGCGAGGAACGCGATGCGATCAACGAGAAGGTGATGAACGATCCGCGCCTGAAGGAATCGATGGGCGACGCGATGCCGTTCGACGGCAAGCGCATGTTCTGGGGCGGCTTCAGGACGTTCGTCAGCCTGTAGGCCCCGCCGGCACTACCAGTTCGGCGCGCAGCGCGCCCCGCAGCGCGTTGCAGACGACGATTTCCTCGGCCCCCGCCAGCATGCCGCGCGTGATGGGCGTTTCCGTGGCGCCCCATGCTTCCAGCACCACGGCGCGCATCACGCCCGGCAGCAGGCCGCATGCCAGCGGCGGGGTGAGCCAGCGCCCGCCGATGCGCACGAACACGTTGCTGCGGCCGCCCTCGGTGAGTTCGCCCCGTTCATTGAAGTGCAGCTGGTCGAACGCACCCTGTGCTTCGGCTGCCTTCCAGGCCGCGTCGTAGCCCGCGCGCAGCGTGGTCTTGTGGCGCAGGAACAGGTCGTTCGACACGGTGGGCGATTCCGCCAGCAGTACGCGCACCGGTTGCTGCAGCGGGACCAGCACGCCGGTCTGCACGGCGAAACCGCCGGCCCCGTTCATTGCGAGGCGCAATCGGTGTTCCATTCCAGCCTGCAGGTCGTTGCAGGCTACGGCGATATAGGCCCTGGCGGCCGCTTCATCCCATGCAAAGCCGAAGTAGCGGGCCGAATGCGCCAGCCGCGCCAGGTGTCGTTCCACATGCCGCACGCCTCCTTCGCGAGTGGCATGCATGGTTTCGAACAGTTCGAAATCGTTGGACAGGCCGGTGAGGAAACGCGCCTTCAGCCGGCATTCGGCATATTCGTCCCGCGCCACGCTGTCGTGCACGATGCCCGCGCCCACGCCCATCTCGCCGCGCCGCACGCCGCCTGCTTCCGGCTGCAGGACCAGTGTGCGGATCGGCACATTCAGGCAAAAGTCCCCCGGCGCACCGGGGCGCGGCGGATCGAACCAGCCGATCGCGCCCGTGTACAGGCCGCGCGGGTCCGGTTCCAGCTCCGCGATGATTTCCATCGTGCGGCGCTTCGGCGCGCCGGTGATCGAGCCGCACGGGTACAGCGCGGCGAACAGGTCGGCCAGGGTGGCATCGGGCCGCACCTGTGCCTGCACGGTGGACGTCATCTGCAGCACGCCGCTGTAGCGCCGCACGTCGAACAGCGCCGGCACCCGTACCGAGCCGGTCACGGCCACGCGGCCGATGTCGTTGCGCAGCAGGTCGACGATCATCAGGTTTTCCGCGCGGTTCTTCGGGTCGGCGGCGAGGGCCGTGGCGCGGCGCGCATTCTCGGCCTCGATATGGATCGCCGCGTCCCCCTTGTCCGCCTCGCCCGGCAGCGCGGCGGGCGCGGTCCCTTTCATCGGCTGCGCCGTCAGCATAGTGCCTGCGCGACGCACGAACAGCTCCGGCGACAGCGACAGTATCGCCGTGCCATCGTCGACCATCACCAGTGCGCCGTAGGGCACCGGCTGGCGCGCGCGCAGCCGCTGGTATAGCGCGCATGGCGAACCGAAGGCATCGAAGCGCAGCCGGTACGTGTAGTTGACCTGGTAGGTGTCGCCGGCTGCGATGTAGTCGCGGATGCGTGCGATGGCCGCCGTGAATTGCGCTTCGGTGACATTGGCGCCGATGCCGGCCAGGCCGGCAACGCCGTCACCGCGCATTTGCTTGCATTCCGCCTCGCGCTCCATCAGCCAGCGCGCCACCGCTTCGCCATCGAGGTGATCGCATTGCCGGAACAGCAGCACCTGCGCCAGCGGCATGCCGGCATCGCGCGGCGGCATGCCCACGATGTGGTGCCCCAGTTCGTAGCTGCACAGCGTGACGGCGAACAGTCCCTGCGCCAGCGCCGCCTCCATGTCCCGCAACAGGGCCGGCCACGTGTCGAACGACGTGCAGCGCAGCGTGCGCACGTGGCCGGTCAGCAGGCGCGAGCGGCCGCCGGCCGCGGCGTCATCGAGCAGGGCGAAGCACTCGGTATTCATCGGTATCAACGCAGCAGCAGCGCGATCTGCGCGTTCGCATCCTGCGCCGGGGAGAGTGCAAAGCCGCTTTTTGCATAGCGGTGCCAGCGGCCCACCACGAACGCCATCATCAGGCTGGCGCGCGCCGCCACGTCGCGCTCCTGGTCGCCCGCCGCGGCGTCGGCGACGGCCTGCCGCAACGCACCCTTCAGCGCCAGTTCCACGCGGTCGTAGAAGCCGTTCATGCGCTGCTGCAGCCGCTCGTCCTCGCCCACCAGCGCATCGCCGATCAGCACGCGTGTCATGCCCGGGTTGTTGGTGGCGAAGTGCAGCAGCATCGACAGGATGTCGCAGGCTTGTGCCAGGCCGTCTTCCTGGCGCTCGGTGATCTGGTTGATCAGGCCGAAAACCGAGGTTTCGATGAACTCGATCAGCCCCTCGAACATCTGCGCCTTGCTGGCGAAATGGCGGTACAGCGCCGCCTCGGACACGTCGAGCCTGCGCGCCAGCGCGGCCGTGGTGATCTTCTCGCCCTTCGGATGCTCGAGCATCGCGGCCAGGGCCTGGAGGATTTGCAGCTTGCGCTGGCCGGACGGTTGGGTTGGCATTATTCGATCACGGTATTGCGGCGCAGGTGCGACAGCCGCGCCGGCAGGTGTTTGACGGATTTGACCTTGACGTCGACCCAGCCGGGGCGGACCAGGCGCTTGGGCGGGTGCGCCGTGCCGATCGGGTCGCCCACCTTCAGGTACTGCGTGACCCACGCCGTGCGCATACCCAGCGCATGCGCGGTGCGCAGGTTGGCCAGGGTGTCCTCGACGAGGATGCAGCGCCGCGCCGCCACCTGCTGGCGGCGCATTACCTTGCGCAACAACAGCTTCGAGGGCTTGGGCCGCAACTGGCCATGCACGCGCATCGATTCGATGGCGATGTGGTGCGAGAAGTGGCGCTGTATGCCGAGGTGGCGCAGCACCATCGTCGAGTAGCGGTGCGGCGCATTCGTCAGCAGCACCTTGCGGCCCGGCAGGCGCTTGAGCAACTGGCCGAGGCCTTTTTCATGCCGGATCATCGACAGCAGGTCCTCCATGCCATGTGTCTCGGCGAGGAAATGGTCGGCTTTTACGCCATGGTGCTTCACCAGTCCCAGCAGGGTTGCGCCGTAGCGTTTCCAGTACAGCGTGCGCGCCGCGTTCACTGCGTCGATGTGGGCCGGCGTGGTGCCGTCGCCCAGCACGCGCGCGATGTACGTGTTCATGTTCGCCATGATCGCGGGGAAGATGGCGTGCGATGCGTTGTGCAGCGTGTTGTCGAGGTCGAAGAGCCAGACCGGGGCCAAAGGTTTAATATTCACGTCTCTCGGAACTGCAAAGGTAGCCATGCGACGCCAGATTATAGTGATGTTTTGTTGCCTGTTCGTGTTTACCGCGGGGCTGGCGCCGCAGGCGATGGCGGCGGACGGCGTTCCGAACCGCGGCGCGCTGTTCCGCATCGAACAGGCGGACGACAAACCAGGCAACGTCGTATGGCTGTTCGGCACGATCCACGTGGGCGCCAAGAGCTTTTATCCGCTCGAACCCACGATCACGGCCGCGCTGGAAAACGCGGCGGTCCTTGCACTGGAAGTCGACCCGCTCGGCAGCCAGGACGACATAGCCGGCGCCGTGCGCGAATATGGCATGTACCCGGCCGGCCGCGGCCCCGCGTCCGCCGAACTGGCGGCCGCGTACCGGCCGCGCCTGGAGCGCCTGCTGCGGCAGTACGACGTGCCGCCCGCATCGGTGGCGCCGATGAAGCCCTGGATGCTGGCAAGCCTGCTGACGGTGCGCGAATTCGAACGGCAGGGCTACCAGACCGGGCTGGCCGTGGAAGTGTGGCTGTCGCAGGGCGCGCGGGCGCGCAAGCAGAAAATCGTCGAACTCGAATCCGTGCAGGCGCAGATGGCGCTGTTCGGGCGCATGGCCACGGCCGACCAGGCGCTGTTCCTGCAGGAGACGATCGATGCGATCGACGGCAGCGAACAGGCCAGCGACGCGCGCGCGATCGCCTCCGCCTGGGCGACGGCCGACCGGGCCGCGCTGGACCGCATCGCCGGCAAGACGGCGACCGACGACACGTTTTCCGGAAGGTTCGTGAGCCGCGTGCTGCTGGGCGAGCGCAATCCGCTGCTGGCCGAAGGCATCGCGAAACTGCTGGCGCGCGAAAAGCAGAGCGTGGCCGCGATCGGGGTACTGCATCTGGTAGGAAAGGACAGCGTGCCGGAACTGCTGCGGCGGCAAGGATTGCGGGTGGAACGGGTGTATTAGGGCAAGACGGAGGAAAGCAGGGAATGGCGGGTGACGGGGGGAATGGCAGGTGAAGCGGGGGAGGGTGGTGCCCTTTACGTGGATTGAACACGTGGCCTCTCCCTTACCAAGGGAGTGCTCTACCACTGAGCTAAAAGGGCATCTGCGTTGCAGACTTTGAAAAAACGGGCGGTTTGCACCGCCCGTTTTTTCAGTGAGACCGGATCATAGTGCCAAATGCCTGTTCGGTCAACACTTCGAGCAGCAGGCTGTGCTCGATGCGGCCGTCGATGATGTGCACCGTGTTGACGCCGGACTTGGCGGCGTCGAGGGCGGACGAAATCTTCGGCAGCATGCCGCCGGAGATCGTGCCGTCGGCGAACATCTCGTCGATTTCGCGGGCCGAAAGGTCGGTGACCAGGTTGCCGCTCTTGTCCTGCACGCCGGCGATATTGGTCATCATGATGAGCTTTTCCGCCTTCAGGATCTCGGCGATCTTGCCGGCCACCACATCGGCGTTGATGTTGTAGGCCTGGCCATCCTGGCCGAAACCGATCGGCGAAATGATCGGAATGAACGCGTCGTCCTGCAGCGCCTTCACGACGGCCGGGTTGATCGCATCGATTTCGCCGACGAAGCCGATGTCCAGGTATTGGCCCGGGTTTTCCTTGTCCGGCATCGCCATCTTGCGCGCGCGGATCAGGCCGCCGTCCTTGCCGGTCAGGCCCACGGCCTGGCCGCCGTAATGGTTGATCAGCATGACGATGTCCTGCTGGACTTCGCCGCCGAGCACCCACTCGACGACTTCCATGGTTTCCTCGTCGGTGATACGCATGCCCTGCACGAACGTACCCTGCTTGCCGATCTTCTTCAGTGCATTGTCGATCTGGGGGCCGCCGCCGTGCACCACGACCGGATTCATGCCGACCAGTTTCAGCAGGATGACATCGCGCGCGAAGCCGTGCTTCAGGCGCTCATCGGTCATCGCGTTGCCGCCGTATTTGATGACGATGGTCTTGCCATGAAAATTGCGGATGTACGGCAGCGCTTCCGCAAGGATCTGCGCCTTGATTGCCGGGGAAACGGCGGCGAGGTCATCGGCTGGCACATCCAGGTTCAAATTCGACAGTTGGCTCATGGCGGGTCCGGTAAAGAGTGTGGGGCAATTTTACAGCGAAGCGGCAGAAGATCCGCTTCCCACCGGCCTGTCACGGCCGGCAACGGTGATTTTGACGCGCATTATAGAGCCAAATCCGCATCGAATAAGTTGTCATCCCAGGCATGATCGATTAGCCTCTGCACGATGAGCACCTGCGAGCGCTGCGGCGCCACCTTTCACTGCGCGATGAGCGACATAGAGACCGGCGGAAAGACCGGCGGAAAGACCGGCGGGAAGCCCGATGCCGGGGAACCGCCGTGCTGGTGCACGCTGCTGCCGCCGGCTGTCCCGGTACCGCGACAGGAAGGCAGGGCACCGGCAGCCACCGTGGGGTGCTGGTGCCCGGACTGCCTGAAGGCGCATATCGCGGCGCTGCGGCGCTGACACGGCCGGACGGCGCTTCAACTGCCCCGCACCGTCGCGAAGAAACGCATCATTTCGCGGCTCGCGTCCGGCCCCTTGCCGTCGGTGTAGCTGCCGGCGGGGCTGCCGCCGGACCACGCATGGCCGGCGCCGTGGACCACCCAGTGCTCGGCCAGCGGCGAGCCATCGCGCAGCCAGTGTTTGGTACGTGTGTAGGCATGGCCGTCCGGCACGCGCCCGGCCAGCCGCGATGGCAGGGCCTTCGGCCCCAGCGGGTGGCTGCGCAAGCCCTGTTCCATCAGTTCCTCGCCATTGACGGGATGGACGGTCGTATCCTGGTCGCCGTGGAACACGATGATCGGCAGGCCGGCGCTCTTTACCGTCCGCGCGCTGCCGGCGCCGCGCTGCATGGCCGCCAGCGCCGACGGCAGGTCGCGCGCCGCCGCGAACGGCAACCCGGAATGCACGCCCACGGCGGCAAACAGTTCCGGGTACAGCGTGCCCACGATGACGGCCATCGCGCCGCCGGCGGACATGCCGGCGATGTAGACCTGGCCGCTGGCGACCGGATACGTGTCCATGATGTCGCGCGTGATGCCGGCGATGATCGAGGGTTCGCCCTGGCCGTGCTTGTTGTCGAGCGCATTGAACCAGTTCCAGCAGCGCGAATTGTTCGCGTCCGCCGATTGCGCGGGATACACGACGAAGCAGCGCCGTTCCTCGGCCACCGCGTTCATCTGCGTGCCGGCGGCGAAATCGTCCGGATCCTGCGCGCAGCCGTGCAGCATCACCAGGAGCGGCAAGGCCTCGCCTTTCCAGCTCGAGGGCACGTACAGCTTGTAGGAGCGGCTGCCGGCGTCGTTCGCATACACGCCGCTCATGAAATGGGCGCCGGGCGGCAGCGGGACAGGCGACGCGGGCATATCGAACACCGACGCCGGCAAATCGAAATGGGAGCGGGAATTCGGCGCGGCGCCTGGATACGGGCCAGGATGCATGGCTTGTTGCGGGTTCGACCCGGGCAGCGTGAACGCTGATTCAGGTAGATCGGGAAGGTCGCTGCCGAACAGCAGCTTGACCGTCTTTCGCATTTGCGTGAACCAATGATGACCGTCATTCATGGTGTTCCCCGGAGGCTGGTGGATGGTCAACAAGCACCTGTCACTGGGGAAATTCCGGCGGAAAAACTGCGGGAAAAAACGACCAGGTCCAGCGTGCCGTGCTGCGTCTCCTCCGCGCTCCGTGCGATCCACGGGCCTTTTTTGGCCCAGTATAGCCACATTCGCCGGATGGGGGTGCCGCACTGTATCGGCTAGAATACAGCTTCGCTACAACGCTACCGCATGATGAAAACTGCATTGCCGGAACACGCCACACCCGTCCCGTCGCCCTGCGTCAGCCTGTGCAAGATGAACCGGGATACCGGCTTTTGCGAAGGCTGCCTGCGCTCTATCGAAGAGATCGTCGCATGGGGCAAAGCCGACGACGATTACAAGCGCGCCGTGTGGGCGCAGCTGCGGCTGCGCGAGCAGACGATCGCGTTCGATTGAAACGATGATGACCCTACCCGACTCCATCCGCGTGTTCGAACGCGGCTGGCTCTCCGCCAACAACGTGCTGCTGGTCGGCCGCCACGACACGGCGCTGATCGACAGCGGCTATGTCACGCATGCGCCGCAAACGCTCGAACTGGTGCGCCACGCAATGCCGGGGCGCCGCCTGGATCGCCTGTTCACCACGCACCTGCATTCCGACCATTGCGGCGGCAACGCGCAGCTGCAGGCGCATTTCGGCTGCGACACGTTCGTGCCCGCCGCCGAGGAAGACAAGGTGCGCCGCTGGGACGAAGATGCGCTGACGTTCCGCGCCACGGGCCAGCAGTGCCCCCGTTTCACGATCGACGGTGTCGTGAAGCCGGGCGACGTGGTGACGGCGGGCGACCTCGAATGGCACGTGCTGGGCGCGCCAGGCCACCATGCGCACTCGCTGATCTGGTACTGCCCCGAACACAGGATTCTCGTCTCCGCCGATGCGTTGTGGCAGAACGGCTTCGGCGTGATCTTCCCGGAACTGGAGGGCGAGGAAGGCTTCGCCGAAGCGGGTGCCACGCTGGACCTGATCGCCGCGCTGGACGTGCGCCTCGTGATTCCCGGCCATGGCGCGATGTTCGACGACGTGGAAGCCTCGCTGGCGCGGGCGCGGCGGCGGCTCGATTTCCTGTCCTCGAAGCCCGCCAACAACGCCGAGTACGCGGTAAAGGTGCTGCTGAAGTTCCTGTTGCTGGAACGGCAACGCATTCCCGTCGCGGGCGTGCAGGCGCTGCTGGCATCGATCCCGCTCGTCGTCGAAACGAACCGGCGCCACCTGCACAAATCGGAAGAAGAGCTTGCCGCCTGGGCCGTCAAGCAGCTCGTGCGGGGCCTGGCCGCGAAAGTCGAAGGCGACGACCTAGTGAATGTTTGACGGCTCAGCATTGGTAGAGCGTTCCGTCTAGAATTCGCACGATCGTACTTTTATAAGTCTATAATCGTTTGATCCGAATAACCCTCAACCTCAACAGCGAGACGACCCATGGCCTTGCCTTCCGTGCTGCAAAACCTGTCCCTTCCCGTGATTGCATCGCCGATGTTCATCGCCAGCGGCCCCGCGCTGGTGGCGGCGCAGTGCAAGGCCGGCATCGTCGGTTCGTTTCCCGCGCTGAACGCGCGCCCGGCCGAGCTGCTCGATACGTGGCTGACCGACCTGCAAAAGGAACTGGCCGAGTTCCAGGCGGCCAATCCGGGCGCGAAGGTGGGTCCGATCGCCGTCAACCAGATCGTGCACCAGTCGAACGACCGCCTCGCGCACGACGTTGAAGTCTGCGTGAAACACCAGGTGCCGATCATCATCTCGTCGCTGCGCGCGCCGCCGAAGGAAATGCTCGACGCGATCCACAGCTACGGCGGCATCGTGCTGCACGACGTGGTCTCGATCCGCCACGCGCAGAAGGCGCTGGAAGCGGGTGTCGACGGCCTGATCCTGGTGGCGGCCGGCGCCGGCGGCCATGCGGGCACGCTGTCGCCGTTCGCGCTCGTCGGCGAAGTGCGCAAGTTCTTCGATGGTCCGCTGGCCTTGTCCGGCTCGATCGCCACGGGCGATGCGATCCTGGCCGCGCAGGCGATGGGCGCCGACTTCGCGTACATCGGTTCGCGCTGGCTGGCCACGAAGGAATCGAACGTGACGGAGGATTATCGCAACGCGATCGTGGAATCTTCGGCAGCCGACGTCATCTACACGAACCTGTTCACGGGCGTGCACGGCAACTACCTGAAGAAATCGATCGTGGCCGCCGGCCTCGATCCGGAGGCATTGCCGGAATCGGACAAGACCAAGATGAGCTTCGGCTCCGGCAGCGCGAAGGCGTGGCGCGACATCTGGGGCGCCGGCCAGGGCGTGGGCCTGATGGACGACGTGCCGACGACGGCGGAAATGGTCGAGCGGCTGAAGGCGGAGTACGAAGCGGCCCGCAAGCGCCTGGCGCTGTAAGGCAGAGACACCAGCCGGCATCGCGGCTGGCGATGAAAAAGGGGGCCGCGGCCCCCTTTGCTGTTCAGATAAGCCAAACCCCAGCGGCAGATGCCGGGGTCAGACCCGGCGGGTCCGACCCCAGCGTTGGCCTCCGGGTTGGAGGCACCTTATCGGTGCGCAGGCGAGGTAAAAAAAGGGGTCCGCGGCCCCCTTTGCTGTTTACTTCGCCGCCACCGGCGCCAGCGTTTCGTGCTGCGACGTGGTGCGCTGCGGTGCCTTGTGCACCATCGTGTAGGCGTAGTCCACGCCCATGCCGTATGCGCCCGAGTGTTCCTTGACGACCTTCATCACGGCATCGTACGAATCGCGGTGCGCCCAGTCGCGCTGCCATTCCAGCAGCACCTGCTGCCACGTCACCGGCACCACGCCGGCCTGCACCATGCGCAGCATCGCCATGTCGTGCGCTTCCTTCGACGTGCCGCCCGAGGCATCGGACACCATGTAGATCTCGTAGTCGCCTTCCAGCATCGCGCACAGGGCAAACGTGGTGTTGCACACTTCCGTCCACAGGCCGGCCACGATCACTTTCTTGCGGCCGTTCTTCGCCAGCGCATCGCGCACCTTCTGGTCGTCCCACGAGTTCATCGAGGTGCGTTCCAGGATGTCCTGGCCAGGAAACACGTCCAGCAGTTCCGGGTAGGTATGGCCCGAGAAGCTCTCCGTTTCCACGGTGGTGATCGTGGTCGGGATGTTGAAGACCTTGGCGGCTTTCGCCAGGCCGACGGTATTGTTCTTCAGTACCTGGCGGTCGATCGACTGCACGCCGAAGGCCATCTGCGGCTGGTGGTCGATGAAGATCAGCTGGCTGTTTTGCGGGGTCAGGACTTCCAGTTTTGGGTTGATCATGTAAGGCACTCCGAATGGGTTGATTGTGCGGAAAATGGTAGTCCAGACAACCCCCGGTGCCCATTGGCCTTAGGTGGGAGACATTGCCGCCCCGATCAAGGGTGTCGCCGACGGCATGTGCAGCCCGGATTGCCACACCACCTGTGGTCGCACCGCATACAGCTCCGTACCATTCTCGATGCTCAGCAGCAGGTCGATGCGCCCGTAGCGCAGCACCGCCACCCCCCAGCCGCCATTGATGCATTGCAGCCGCGCCGTCGTACCTGGGGCGGTCAGTGCCTGCGGCGCCACGCGAGCGGCGAGGCCGACGATGCCCACGCCGCGCACCAGGCGCACCACCGCCTCCTCGTCGTGGCACCGGATCGCCTCGACGAACGCATGGGCCAGGCGGGCACTGTCGGCGCTGGCGCCGCGCCGGGCCGGCCCCGCCTGCACTCGGGCCCGGGCGCGGCGCACGAGCTGGCGCGAGTGTTCCGTTTTCAGCCCGAGGATGCGGCCCACTTCCTCGTGCGGCACGTCGAACACCTCGTGGAGCAGCAGCGCGGCGCGCTCGTCGGGAGAAAGACGCTGCAGCATCAGCAGCACGCCATACGACAGGTCGCACAGCCGTTCGACATCGTCCTCGGCGGATGGCAGCCCGTCTTCCAGCCATGGGTCCGGCAATGCCGTTTCGCGTTTGGCACGGCGCAGGCGGTCGATCGCCAGCCGCGTCGCCACCGTCGTCAGCCACGCGACCGGCGTTTGCAGGCCATCCGGCCCGGCGGCATGCCAGCGCAGCCACGTGTCCTGCACCACGTCCTCCGCCTCGGCCAGGCTGCCCAGCATGCGGTAGGCGATCGACAGCAGGCGCCGGCGCGACGCCTCGAATACGGCAATGGAATCGTTCATCTCATCCTCCTTGGGCCATTGACGCGCGAACCCGGCAAAACGTGACAACCGTCGTGAAAAATACATCTGTCACGCAGCGGCGGCCGGCAGCGTCAAGCCGGCACACACCACCAACGGAGCCGCCATGCACATGATCCCCACCGTCATCGAAAACACCGGCCGTGTCGAGCGCGCCTACGACATCTATTCGCGCCTGCTGCGCGAGCGCATCGTCTTCATCGTCGGCCCCGTCACCGACGAATCGGCGAATCTCGTCGTCGCACAACTGCTGTTCCTGGAATCGGAAAACCCGGACAAGGATATTTCACTCTACATCAATTCGCCCGGCGGTTCCGTCTACGCGGGACTGGCGATCCACGACACGATGCAGTTCATCCGGCCGGCGGTCGCGACGATCTGCACGGGCTTCGCGGCCAGCATGGGCGCGTTCCTGCTGGCGGCGGGAGAAAAGGGCAAGCGCTTTGCGCTGCCGAATGCCCGCATCATGATTCACCAGCCCAGCGGCGGTTCGCAGGGCACGGCGGCCGATGTTGAAATACAGGCAAGGGAGGTGTTGCACCTGCGCGAGCGGCTGAACCATATCTTTGCCGAGCGCACGGGGCAGGATATCGCGCGGGTCGCGCGCGATTCGGATCGCGACAACTTCATGTCCGCCACGCAGGCCGTCGAGTACGGCCTGGTGGACGAGGTGCTGCGGGAACGAGGTAATGCGGGCTGCTCAGCTTGACAGGTCGGTGTTGTTGAGTGCCCACAGGCCGGGCAGGTTGCGCCAGTAATTGTAGGCATCCATGCCATAACCGACGACGAAACGGTTCGGAATGACGAGGCCCACCAGGTCCGGCTTCACCGGCTTGGTCTTGCCGATCGCCTTGTCCGCGAACACGACGATGACGACTTCCCTGGCGCCCATGTCCAGCAGGCGCTGCTTCACGTGGGCCAGCGTTTCGCCTTCGTCGAGGATGTCGTCGACGACGATCACGGTGCGGCCTTCGACGTTCGAGCGGGGCACCACCTTCCACACGACTTCGCCGCCGCGGTCTTCGTCGCCATAGCGGCTCACGTGGATGTAGTCGAACTCGAGGGGGAACGTCAGCTGCGGCAGCAGGTTGCCGGTGAAGACGACGGCGCCGCCCATCACGCCGAGCACGAGCGGGAACTCCTCGAGTGCGTTGAAGCGTGCGTTCAGGTCGTTGGCCACCTGGTGCACGGCGTCGGACACCTGCTGGGCGGTGAAGATTTCCTCGGCGTTGTCCAGCAGCGCACGGGCCCGTTGATGATGAAATTCTTGCATGGGGTAAAAATGACGTGGAAAGTACAGTTGAAAAGTGCGCCAATTATCCGCGATAACGATGCGGTTGTCCGGTCCCGTTTCAACGGTACTGGCTGAGTGTCGCTTCGGTATCGGTGGCGCCTTCAGTCGTAACGGCGGCGATCGTCGATCACCTTGCCGTCGTTCGGCAGGCTGCCGCGTTGTACAAAAAGCACTTCGCCGCGCAGCTTCGTCACGTCGCGCAACGTGGCCACGATGGCCGTGCCGGAATCGGCCGCGGTGCTGGCCGCCGGATCGTCCACCTCGCACTGCAACATCATCGTTTCATCGGCGATCGTGCCCGATACCACGAGCCGCGCTTTCGCGATGCCGTGGCGGCGCGCGATCTCGTGCACCTGCGACGGATGCACGAACATCGCCCGCACCTTCGTCGTCTGGTCCGCGCGCCCCAGCCAGCCGCGGATGCGCGCATTGGTGCGGCCGCAGGAGGACGGCACCGCGTCGCCCAGCAGCGCGGACAGGTCGCCCGTGGCGAAGCGGATCAGCGGATAGTCCGGGTTGAACACGGTGAGCACCACTTCGCCGACTTCGCCCGGCGCTACCGGTTCGCCGGTGCCGGGCTTGACGATTTCGAGGATCACCTCCTCGTCCAGCACCATGCCGGGATTGAGCACGCCATCGGTGCGCGTCTCGTAGGCGATGCTGCCGGCATCGGCCGAAGCGTAGGCCTGGCACACGTGCGGCACGCCATGCTCGACGAACCACGTGCGCAGCGACTCGGGCAGCGCCTCGGCCGACAGCAGCGCATGCCGCAGGCTCGACACGTCCGATCCGGTTTCCGCGGCTTTTTCCAGGATGAGCTTCAGGAACGATGGCGTGCCCACGTAGGTATCCGGCCGCAATGCGGCCATGGCCTGCACCTGCAATTCCGTCTGGCCGCTGCCGGCGGGGATCACCGTGCAGCCGATGCGCGCGGCGCCGCCTTCGACCATGAACGCGGCCGGCGTGAAGTGATACGAGAAACAGTTCTGCAGTAGCCCGCCAGCGCGCACGCCCGCCGCATACATGGGCCGTGCGAAACGCCACGGGTCGCTCGAGCGGCCTTCGGGATCGAAGATCGGCCCGGGCGACATGCAGATGCGCGACAGCGCGCGCGGCGCGGTGCTCGTCAGCCCGCCGAACGGCGCATCCTGCTGCTGGAGTTCCGCCAGTTGCGACTTGCGCGTGACGGGCAGTTGCGCCAGCGCGGCGCGGTGGTCGACGGCTGCGGCTTCCACGCCATGCAGGATGCGCGCCCAGCCGGCCGCGGATTGCGCCTGCGCCACCAGCGACGGCAGGCGCCGCATCAGGTCGCGTTCGCGCTCGTGCGGATCGCGCGTTTCGAGATCGTCCAGGATCGCTGGGGAAATATGCGTGTTCATGCGCCGCCGCCTTCCGCGATTTCCTTCTGCAGCTTCTTCGTCAGCTTGCCGAAGATGATTTCATGGGCACGCTTCAGCAGCGTGGCCGCTTCCTCGTCCGACACGGCCTTCGTGTCGTCGATCTGCACCCATTTCGCCCGCGCCAGGTAGGGCGCGGGGATGATGCCCGGGCGATCCGTCAGTGCCAGGAACGCATCGTCGTCGACCTTGATGCTGAACCGGCTGGCTTTCGGACCGCTGTCCGTGATGGCGAACATCTTGCCACCCACGGAAAACGCCAGGCATGATTCCCACTTGATGTCCTGCGTGGCCCCGGGCAGCCCGGCGCACAGTTTCTTTGCCTTGGCGATGTTCATGACAGCCACCGTTTGCGCCGCTTGTAGAATTTCTGGTCGCGGAAGTTCTTGCGGCCCGCACCGGACACGCCCAGGTAGAATTCCTTCACGTCCTCGTTCGCCGCCAGTTCCGCCGCATCGCCTTCCATCACCACGCGGCCGTTCTCGAGGATGTAGCCGAAGTCCGCATAGCGCAGCGCCACCATCGTGTTCTGCTCGGCCAGCAGGAACGACACGCCTTCACTGGCATTCAGGTCCTTGACGATGCCGAAGATCTCCTCGACGATCTGCGGTGCGATGCCCATCGACGGTTCGTCGAGCAGGATCATCGACGGCTTGGCCATCAGCGCGCGGCCGATCGCGCACATCTGCTGCTCGCCGCCGGACGTGTAGCCGGCCTGGCTGGTCCGCCGTTCCTTCAGGCGGGGAAAATAGTGGTAGACACGCTCCAGTTCCTCGCGCAGTCCGGCACGCGACAGCTTGCGCGTGTAGGCGCCGGTCAGCAGGTTTTCCTCGATCGTCAGGTGGCCGAAGCAGTGGCGGCCTTCCATCACCTGGGCCAGGCCGCGCGTGACCAGCGCGTTCGGCGTGAGCTGGTCGACGCGTTCGCCGTTGAAGCGCACCTCGCCCTTCGTCACGTCGCCCCGTTCGCCGCGCAGCAAGGTGGAGATCGTCTTCAGCGTGGTCGACTTGCCGGCGCCGTTCGCCCCCAGCAGTGCCACGATGGACCCTTGCGGCACTTCGAGCGACACGCCCTTCAGCACCAGGATCACGTGGTCGTAGATCACCTCGATATTGTTGACGGACAGGGCACTCATGGCATGCAGGCCGGCTTGATGTTCTTCTCGGCCGCGTACTTGTTCGACGATTCGTCGATCAGCTTTTTCACGAGCGCGCGGTCGCCCACGATCCAGTTCGGCGTGATGGCATTCCACTTTTTACCGTCCCACTGCTGCACCTTCACGGCGCCCGAGCCTTCATGGTCTTCGCAACTCGTCTTCACGGTCGGGAACATGTTCGCGGCGCCCACCGCCTTCTGGCGGGCCGCGTCGATGTTCAGGTGTTCCAGGCCCCAGCGCATCTGCTCGCCCGTGACGGGCTTGCCCTTGCCGAATTTTTCCTGCGCCGTGCGCATCGCTTCCACGAACAGGATGCCGGCCGTCACGCCGCGCATGTGGTACACCGACCCGATGCGGGCCTGGTCGGCCAGGTTGCCCTTGCCGGCCTTGTACAGCTTCGTGCGGATATCGTCGAGCACCGGGTAATTGCCGGGCGTGTTGAACGACATCGCCGTGTAGCCCTTCGCGGCGTCGCCGGACGGCACGGTGTCTTCTTCCGAGCCGGCCCACCACACGCCGAGGATTTTCTCGCGCGGGAAGCCGTTGCGCTGCGCCGTCTTGATCGCCACCGAATTCATCACGCCCCAGCCCCACAGGATCACGTGGTCGGGCCGCGCCTGGCGGATCTGCAGCCACTGCGCCTGCTGCTCGCTGCCCGGCGGCGCCACGGGAATCTTCACGAGCTCGAAACCCTGCTGCTTCGCCAGCGCTTCCAGCACGGGCAGCGGTTCCTTGCCGAATGCGGAGTCGTGGTACAGGTGCACGATCTTCTTGCCCTTCAGCGAGCCGCCATTCTTGTCGGCCAGGTATTTCACCATGGCCGCGGCCTGGCTCCAGTAGCTGGAAATGAGCGGGAACACATACGGAAACACCTTGCCGTTAGCGGCATCCGAGCGGCCGTAGCCCAGCATCGTCATCGGAATCTTGTCCTGCGGGATGCGGTCGAGGATGCCGTAGGCGATGCTGGTCGACAGGGGTTCCACGAGGGTGGCGCCGCCCTGCTGTGTCTTCAGCCGCTCGTAGCATTCCACGCCGCGCGACGGGTTGTATTCCGTTTCGCATTCCTGCCAGGCGATCTTCACGCCGTTGACGCCGCCGGCCGCGTTGACGAGCGCGAAATAGTCGATGATGCCGCCATAGAAGCCGGAGCCTCCCGAGGCATACGGCCCCACGCGGTAGGAGGGCAGGGCAACGAACTGTTCCTGTGCCAGGACGGGAGCGGCGGTGGCAGCGAGTACTGCGCCGAGTACGATCGATTGCAACAGCTTCATGACGGTCTCCTTTGGATCTTGTTTTAGTGAGGGAATGGCCACAGGCGCAGCTTCTCTTTTCCGATCTGCCACAGCCGCGCCAGGCCATGCGGCTCCACGATGAGGAAGAAGATGATGAGGGCGCCGAACACCATCAGTTCCAGGTTCGACGCCACGTTGGTGGGCAGTGCCAGCCCGTGCGCGGCGATGTTCAGGAACACGGGCAGCAGCACGATGAACGCGGCGCCGAGGAAGGAACCGAGGATCGAGCCCACGCCGCCGATGATGATCATGAACAGGATGCGGAACGACAGGTCCAGGCTGTAGGCTTCCGGTTCCACCGTGCCCAGGTAGGCAAACGCATACAGCGCGCCGGCCACGCCGCAGTAGAACGAGCTGACGGCGAATGCCAGCAGTTTCGTGCGCATGGGGCGGATACCGATCACCTCGGCCGCCATGTCCATGTCGCGCACCGCCATCCAGGAGCGGCCGACGTTCGAACGCACCAGGTTCTTCGCCAGCAGCGCCAGCAGCGCCACCACGAGCAGTACCAGTACATATTTGCGCTGCGGCGTGTCGAACGCGTAGCCCATGATCTCGATGCGCTGGGCCGTGATCACCCCGGACGGGCTGTAGTTCGTCAGCCACGAGATCTTGGTCAGGCACCAGATCACGAAGAACTGCGTGGCCAGCGTGGCCGCGGCAAGGTAGAACCCGCGGATGCGCAGCGATGGCAGGCCGAATGCGATGCCGACCAGGGCGGCGCACAGCCCACCCAGCACGAAGGCCAGCAGCATGGGCATGCCGGGAATGCGCGCCACGAAATTCCACGATGCGAACGCGCCCACGGCCATGAATGCGGCCGTGCCGAGCGACAGCTGGCCCGCATAGCCGGTAAGGATGTTCAAGCCCAGCGCGGCCAGCGAAAAGATCAGGAACGGGATCAGGATCGCCGACAGCAGGTAGGGCGAGGCGATGAACGGCACCGCCACCACGGCGATGGCCAGCGTGGCCAGCAGCATGATGCGGTCCTGGCGGATCGGCAGGATCTGGCCGTCGGCCTCGTAGGTGATGCGGAATTGCCCGGCTTCGCGGTAGAGCATGTCAGATCCTCCGGATGATCTTTTCGCCGAACAGCCCTTCCGGCCGCACCAGCAGGAACAGCAGCGCCAGCACGTAGGGGAACCAGCCCTCGATGCCGCCGCCGACGAGCGGCCCGATATACACCTCGGCCAGTTTTTCCGATGCGCCGATGATCAGGCCGCCCACGATGGCGCCCGGCACGGACGTGAAGCCGCCGAGGATCAGTACCGGCAAGGCTTTCAGCGCGATGAACGTGAGCGCGAACTGCACGCCATTGCGCGCACCCCACAGCAGGCCGGCCACGAGGGCCACCACGCCCGCCACCGCCCACAGGATGGCCCAGATGCGCTGTAGCGGGATGCCCACGGCCAGGGCGGCCTGGTGGTCGTCCGCCACGGCGCGCAGCGCGCGGCCGACCTTTGTTTTCGCGAACAGCAGCGCCAGCACGGCAACGAGCACGCCGCAGATGAGGGCGGCGATCACGTCGAACTGCGACACGACGATATTGAAGCGGTCGAGCAGCGACTGCATCGGCACGTCCTCGATCGGCAGCGGCAGCTGGTGGACCTGCGAGCCCCACAGCAGTTGCGCCAGCCCTTCGAGGAAGAACGCCAGGCCGATGGTGGCCATGAACAGCGTGATCTCCGGCTGGTTCACGAGCGGGCGCAGCACCACGCGTTCGATGGCGAAGCCGAGCAGGATCATGGCGACGACGGTGCAGGGAATGGCCAGCCAGAGCGACATGCCGAACTTGTCCATCAGGCCCACGCACGTGAGCGCGGCAAAGAACACCATCGCGCCCTGGGCGAAATTGAACACGCCGGACGCCTTGTAGATCAGCACGAAGCCGATGGCCACCAGCGCATACATCACGCCGGAGAGCAGGCCGCCGATCAGCACTTCAAAGAAGAAGTTAATGTCCATCTGCAGTTCCTAGGTACGCTTTGATGACGTCCGGGTTCGAGCGCACCTCGTCCGGCGTGCCGTCGCCGATCTTGCGGCCGTAGTCGAGCACCACGACACGGTCCGAGATATCCATCACGACGCCCATGTCGTGCTCGATCAGCACGATCGTCGTGCCGAATTCGTCGTTCACGTCGAGGATG
The DNA here is from genome assembly GCF_055502675.1 of Pseudoduganella sp. jia 12. Taxonomy (NCBI): domain Bacteria; kingdom Pseudomonadati; phylum Pseudomonadota; class Betaproteobacteria; order Burkholderiales; family Oxalobacteraceae; genus Pseudoduganella; species Pseudoduganella sp. jia 12. Next base: position 237,972 of record NZ_JBUXKP010000011.1, on the reverse strand, counting down.
AAGCGGCACATGTCCTGCTTTTCCTCCACGTTCATGCCGGCCATCGGTTCGTCGAGCAGCAGGACTTCGGGTTCCGCGGCCAGCGCGCGCGCCAGTTCCACGCGCTTCTGCAAGCCATAGGGCAAGCGGCCCACGGGTGTCTTGCGGATGTGCTGGATCTCGAGGAAATCGATGATCTCCTCGGCCTTGCGGCGGTGGGCGATTTCCTCGCGCCGCGCCGGTCCCCAGTACAGGGCCTGCAGCAGGAAGTTCGACGTCATCTTGAGGTTACGGCCCGTCATCACGTTGTCGAGCACCGTCATGCCCTTGAACAGCGCGATGTTCTGGAACGTGCGGGCGATGCCGGACTTCGCGGCCGCATAGCAGTCCATGTTGCGGCGGTGCCGGCCACGAAACACGATCTCGCCACCCTGCGGACGGTACACGCCGTTGATCACGTTCAGCATCGAGCTCTTGCCGGCGCCGTTCGGGCCGATGATGGCGCGGATCTCGTGCTCGCGCACGTCGAACGAGATGTCGGTGAGCGCCTTCACGCCGCCGAACGACAGCGAGATATTGCGCAGGTCGAGGATCACGGGCCCGACTTTCCTCTGGCCCTGGAACAGCGTGTCGGGTTCGTTCATCAGCATCGTGGTTTCTCCCATCACGCCGCGCGCCGCACGTCGGGCGGGAACACGCGGCTGTCGACAATGCGCAGGTCGGCCGCCACGATGCCCGTGCGCCCATCCTCGAACTTCACCTGCGTTTCGATGTACTGCGACGTGCGCCCGGCATACAGCGCATCGATCAGCACGCGGTACTTCTCGGCGATGAACTTGCGGCGCACCTTGCGCGTGCGCGTCAGTTCATCGTCGTCCGGGTCGAGTTCCTTGTGCAGCACGAGGAAGCGGTGCACCTGCGTGTCGCTCATCGCCACATCGGCGACGAGGTCCGCATTGACCTTTTCCACGCAGTCGGCCATCAGGGCATACACGTCCGGGTGGCTGGCCAGGTCGGTGTAGCCGGCATAGGCGATGTTGCGCCGTTCGGCCCAGTTGCCGACCGCTTCCATGTCGATGTTCAGGAAAGCGCAGACGGTATCGTGGCCGTTGCCGAACGCGACGGCCTCCTTGATGAACGGGAAGAATTTCAGCTTGTTCTCGATGTAGTTCGGGGCGAAGATCGCGCCGCCGTTCAGGCGCCCCACGTCCGCCGCACGGTCGATGATCTTCAGGTGGCCTTCGGCATCGAAGATGCCGGCATCGCCCGTGTGGAACCACCCTTGCGGATCGATCGCTTCCACGGTGGCATCCGGACGCTTGTAGTAGCCGCTCATCAGCGTGGGCGACTTGACCAGCACTTCGCCGTTGTCGGCCAGCTTCACGTCCACGCCCGGCGCGGCCATGCCGACGCTGTCGAACTTGATCTGGCCGTTCGGCTGCAGGCAGATGTATGCGCACGTTTCGGTGGAGCCGTAGAACTGCTTCAGGTTGATGCCGATCGAGCGGTAGAAGCGGAACAGGTCGGGTCCGATCGCGGCGCCGGCCGTGTACGCGACGCGCACCCGCGACAGGCCCAGCACGTTCTTCAGCGGCCCGTACACGAGCAGGTCGCCGAGCGCATAGCGCAGCCGGTCCATGGCGGACACCGGGCGGCCATCGAGGATATCGGCACCCACGCGGCGCGCCACCGCCATGAAGTGATCGAACATGCGGCGCTTGATCGTGCCAGCATCCTCCATGCGGATCATCACCTGGGTCAGCATGCCTTCGAAGATGCGTGGCGGCGCGAAATAGTACGACGGGCCGATCTCGCGCAAATCGATCGTGACCGTTTCCGCCGATTCCGGGCAATTCACGGTGAAGCCCGCCACGAGCGCCTGGGCAAACGAGAACAGGCAGTCGCCGACCCACGCCATGGGCAGGTACGACAGCACGTTCTCCGCATCCGTCAGGCGTTCGAAGCCGGTGCCGCCGATGCCCGCCGCGATCAGTGCGGCATGTGTCTGGCACACGCCTTTCGGCTTGCCGGTGGTGCCCGAGGTGTACAGGATGATCGCGCTGTCCGCGCCGCGGCCCGCGGCCAGTTCCGCTTCATAGAAACCGGGATTGGCCTGGTCCCAGGCGCGGCCCGTCTCCTGCAGGCGCGCATACGAGACGAGTTCGCCCTGGCGGTAATGGCGCATGCCGCGCTCGTCGTCATAGGCGATATGCCCGATGCCGGGATAGTCGGCCTGCAATTCGAGCAGCTTGTCGACCTGTTCCTGGTCTTCGACGATCGCATAACGGATCTCGGCGTTCTCCAGCACGTAAGCCATGTCCGCCGCGGGCGCATCCTGGTACAGCGGCACGGGCACGCCGCCCAGGCACTGCGCAGCCAGCATGGCCCAGTACAGGCGCGGCCGGTTGTCGCCGATGATGGCCAGGTTCATGCCGCGCGTGAAACCCAGCGCGGCCAGGCCGCAGGCCAGTGCCCGCACTTCATCGTTGACCTGGGCCCAGGTCCAGGCTTGCCAGATGCCCAGGTACTTTTCCCGGTACGCGCACTTGTGCGGCCGGACCCGTCCATGCTCCAGGAGCAGGCGGGGGAATGTCTCCGGTATTGCGTCCATTTGTCTCCCGTGGTGATAGGGGTGAGGCGCACTTTTATGCAATGATATTAACTGCCCTTCTTCCCGGCGGTTGTCATTTCAAAGACAATTGCTCCACTTTCGATGGTGCAATGCAAAATGAACGACAGCGTGAATGACAGCGTGGATGGCAAGGTTCCCAGCCTGAAAGAGGCATTGCGCAGCGCGCTCTGGGCACAGGCACTGACCGCCGAGCAGATGGCGCGCGTGGAAGCGACCACGTTCGAAGTGTTCGTGCCGAAGGGCGGTTACGTGTGCCGCAAGGGCGAGCTCGTCGACAACTGGGTCGGCATCGTCGCCGGCATGGTCAAGATGAACAACTTCTCGCCGTCCGGCAAGAGCGTGACGTTCACCGGCGTGCCGCCCGGCGGCTGGTTCGGCGAAGGCTCGCTGCTGAAGGACGAGCACCGCAAGTACGATGCGATGGCACTGCGCGACAGCCGCATCGCCCGCATGCCCGCCGCCACCTTCCACTGGCTGCTGGAAAACAGCCTGCCCTTCACCCGTTTCCTGCTGATGCAGCTGAACGAACGGCTGGGCCAGTTCATCGGCATGGTCGAGCACGAACGGCTGCTCGACCCCGATACCCGCGTGGCCCGCTGCCTGGCTTCGCTGTTCAATACCCACCTGTATCCCGGCAGCGAGCGGCTCGTGCAGATCTCGCAGGAAGAGGTGGGATTGCTGTCGGGCGCCTCGCGCCAGCGTGCCAACCAGGCGCTGCAGGTGCTGGAGCGGGAAGGGCTGCTGCGCGTGGATTACGGTGGTATCCGCATCCTAGACCTCGAAGGGCTGCGCAAGTTCGAAGCGCACATTTGAGCGTTGTCTCGAGGTTGCCCCAGTCGTGTGGTAAACGATTCGCGTTCTGTGTTAGTGCCTTAACAAATGGCAGCTCCCTCCTGCTTTAGCCTGTCTCGGACACGGTGAATTCAGGAGCTTTTCATGTTACAGCTGAGCAAAAAACAAACGGCGTGGGCCGCCGCCGCAGGGGCGCTGGCCGCCGCCTACATGGTGGTGCGCAGCAAGACCAAACAGGCCGAGGCGGAACATCCGCCGGCCGGCGAGTTCGTCACGGTCGATGGGGTGAAGCTGCATTACCTGCGGCGCGGTGCCGGCCCCGTCGTCGTGCTGTTGCACGGCAATGGCGCGACGTCGCTGGACTTCGAACTGTCCGGCCTGACCGACATGCTGGCACGCGACCATACGGTGATCGCCTTCGACCGCCCCGGCTTCGGCTACAGCGACCGGCCGCGCAGCACGGTGTGGACGCCGGCCGAGCAGGGGGGCTTGCTGGCCAAGGCGCTGAAGGCATTGCATGTCGACCAGGCCATCGTGCTGGGCCATTCGTGGGGCACGCTGGTGGCGCTGGCGATGGCGGTCGACCATCCCGGCCTGGTGAACGGCCTCGTGCTGATGGGCGGCTATTACTATCCCAGCCCGCGCGCGGATGCGGTGCTGATGTCCGGCCCGGCGATCCCGGTCGTGGGCGACGTAATGCGCTTCACGGTCTCGCCGCTGGTCTCGCGCCTGCTGTGGCCGGGCCTCATCAAGAAAATGTTCAGCCCCCGGCCCGTGGCCGACAGTTTCCAGCGCTGGCCCAAGTGGCTGTCGCTGCGGCCTTCGCAGCTGCGTGCGGCCAGCGCGGAAACCGTGCTGATGATTCCCGGCGCCGCCAGCCTGCGCCACCGCTACCCGGAAATCACGATGCCGGTCACGATCTTTTCCGGCGATGGCGACAAGATGGTCAACCACGAGCACAACGCCGAACGCCTGCACCGCGAACTGCTGCAAAGCCAGCTGCACACGGTGCAGGATGCCGGCCACATGCTGCATTACGTGGCGCAGGACCAGATCGTGCGCGCCGTGCGCGATATCGCCGAGGGGCGCGTCCGCATGGACTTCCAGCAGACCACGCACCCCGCGGACATGGATACCGGCCAGCCGCGCGTGCTGCATTAAGGTTCGCCCGGCGTCTCGCGCAGCACGGCATGGAACAGCGAATTGAGCTGCGCGCTGACGCTGCCGCGTTCGAAGCGCGGGATGGCGGGATGGTCGAGCCTGTCGAGTTCCGCCTCGATGAAGGCATTCAGGCTCGGCACCGGGTCGGCCAGGCCGAGTTCCGGCGCGGCGCGCTTTTTCGCCAGCAGCGCGTCGATATCGCGCAGCAGGTCGGGGCGGTCGTCCAGCAGGTGCAGCAGCTTGTGGAACTCGATGGGCGCGGCCGTGCGGTAGCGTTCGATCCACCGTACCGCCAGCAGGGGCCGCAAGACATAGAAATACTTCTTCAGGGGAACCCGGTCCGCCCGCAGGTAGCCGCGGTAATTGGTCTTGGCCATGCTGCGGTAGTGGTACACCCCATGCTCGCCGTTGTACACCTGCGGCAGCAGTGCGTTGGCGCGGTGGCGGAAGATACCGGTATCGATGTACACGATGGGCGACTGGATCCATTCGACGAATGCCGGGTTCGATTTCCAGAACAGCCGCAGGGCCTTGCGGATGTCCCAGCCGTTCAGGTCGATGTCGTCGACGATCGGGTATTCGATGACGTCGCGCTTTTCCTCGAGGTCCACGGCCAGGTACCAGTCCGGCGGATGGGCGTAGATGAAGCGCACGTCGTAGTCGCTGTTGGGCGAGGCAAAGCCCCAGGCGCGGCTGCCCGATTCCACGGCCAGCAGGATGCGCACGCCGTGCTCCCGTTCGGCCGCGGCCAGGCGCCGCATGATTTCCTGCCGTATGTCTTCCGGTATCACTCGCGCTCCTCGTTTCCAGTGGGAGATACGATTGTATGGTGGGCACTGACGAGCTGCAATCGCGGTATCATTGCGCCGACCACCGCTGCCGATGCCGGCATGAGATACCACCATGACTGATACCATTCCCGACCGCCTGGCCGCGCTGCGCCGGGCCATGCACCACCATGGCGTCGATGCCGTCGTCGTGCCGTCGTCCGACCCGCACCTGTCCGAGTACCTGCCGCCGCGCTGGAAAGGGCGCGAGTGGCTGTCCGGCTTCACCGGTTCCGTCGGCACGTTCATCGCCACGCGGGAATTCGCCGGCGTGTGGACGGATGGCCGCTACTGGACACAGGCCGAAAGCGAACTGGCCGGCACGGGCATCGCGCTGATGAAGATCGCGTCCGGCGCCAGCACGGACTACGTGAACTGGCTGGCCGCCACGCTGCAGGCCGGGCAAACGGTTGCCGTCGACGGCGCCGTGCTGGGCCTGGCCATCGCCCGGCTGCTGCAGGGCGCGCTCGATGCGAAGGGGATCGTGCTGCGCACGGATGCCGACCTGCTCGATGATGTATGGACCGGCCGCGCCGGCCTGCCGCCGGAACCCGTGATCGAGCACGAGCCGCCGTATGCCACCATGCCCCGCGCGGACAAGCTGGCCGCGCTGCATGCGGCGATGCGCGAGCATGGCGCCGACCGGCACCTGGTCTCCACGCTGGACGATATCGCCTGGCTGTTCAACCTGCGCGGATCGGACGTCAACTTCAACCCGATCTTCGTGTCGCATGCGCTGGTCGCCCTCGACCATGCCACGCTGTTCGTGGCCAATGGCAAGGTCGAGCCGGCGCTGGCGGCCAAGCTGGCTGCCGATGGCGTCACCGTCGCGCCCTATGAGCGCGCCGCCGCCGCGCTGGCCGAGCTGCCGCCCGGCACGGTGCTGCTGCTGGACCCGCGCCGCATCACGCACGGCACACGCCAGGCCGTGCCCGGCCACGTGAAAGTGGTGGAAGCGATCAATCCCACCACGTTCGCCAAGTCGCGCAAGAGCGAGGCCGAGGCGGTCCACGTGCGCGCCACGATGGAACAGGATGGTGCCGCGCTGTGCGAGTTCTTCAGCTGGCTGGAGGGCGCGCTGGCACGCCGCCATGAAGCGCGATTGGACGAAGTGGACATCGACCGCCACATCACGGCGGCGCGCGCGCGCCGGCCCGGTTTCGTCAGCCCCAGCTTCGGCACGATCGCCGGCTTCCAGTCGAACGGCGCGATCATGCATTACCGCGCCATCGAAGGGCAGTGCGCCGCGATCGATGGCGACGGCCTGCTGCTGATCGATTCGGGCGGCCAGTACATCGGCGGCACCACCGACATCACGCGCGTGGTGCCGGTGGGCGCCATCACGGCCGAGCACCGCCGCGACTTCACGCTGGTGCTGAAGGGGATGATGGCGCTGTCCGCCACGCGCTTCCCGCGCGGTACCAAGGCGCCGCTGCTCGATGCGATCGCGCGCGCGCCGATCTGGGCGGCCGGCATCGATTTCGGCCACGGTACCGGCCATGGCGTGGGCTTCTTCCTGAACGTGCACGAGGGACCGCACGCGATCACGCCGTCGATGATGCCGGAGCCGCACACGGCGATGGAACCGGGCATGATCACCTCGATCGAGCCGGGCATCTACCGGCCCGGCAAGTGGGGCATCCGCATCGAGAACCTGGTGATGAACCGCGCCGACGGCACCACGGAATTCGGCGAGTTCCTGCGCTTCGAGACGCTGACGCTGTGCCCGATCGACACCCGCTGCATCGACCGCACGCTGCTGCGCGACGACGAGGTCGCGTGGCTGAACGATTACCATGCCACCGTGCGCGAGCGCCTGGTCCCCTGGGTGGACGGCGCCGCGCTGGCGTGGCTCAACGAAAGGACCGAACCATTATGACCCGATCCACCAGGGCGTCGAACGCGATCGACCGGCTGAAGCAGCGCAGCGGCAACCAGGGCTGGTCGATGTCGATCACCGGCAGCGGCCATTTCTTCCTGACCGAGGGGCCGGGCAAGCCGCCGCTGTGCCCGCCGATGGAGCTCGACGAATTCGTCGCTTTCGTCAATGCCCAGGGGCCGCAGGTCGCCAAGCGCATCAGCAAGAACGATATCGAATTCGAAAAGCAGCTGACGAAGAAGCCGCCGAAAGCCTGACATGACGCGCGACCTGCTGGGTGCCTACTGGTCGTCCGCGGAACTGGTGACGAATGGCGTCATCTTCCTGAACCTGCTGGGCGCGCTGCTGCTCGGCATGCTGGTCGGCTACGAGCGCTCGTATCACGGCCGCGCCGCCGGCATGCGCACGTATGGCCTGGTGTGCATGGCATCGGCCGCGCTGACGGTGATCGGCGGCTACCCGGAACACTGGTTCGGCGGCCAGATGACGGCGCTGGTGGGCACGGATCCGACGCGGGTGGTGCAGGGCATCGTCACCGGTATCGGCTTCCTCGGCGCCGGTGTCATCATGCGCGAAGGCTTCAACATCAGCGGCCTGACGACGGCGGCATCGATCTGGGCGTCGTCCGTGATCGGTATCCTCGTCGGCGTGGGCTTCTATGCCGCGGCGATGGGGCTGGCCATGATGTCGGCCGTCGTGATGATCTACCTGTCGCGCATCGAGGCATGGCTGCCGTCGCGCCATGCGATCGCCATCACGCTGCGCTTCAAGCAGGGCTACGAACCGTCGGAAGAAAAACTGCGCGCGATGGCAAATGCGCGCGGCTATGAAATCGCCGGCGGTTCGCTGATGATCGCACTGGATGCCGGACGCATGGAGTGGCGCTTCGTCGCGCTGGCCCACAGCAAGCACAGCGGCGCCCCGTTCGGCAAGCTGGCCGCCGAGATGGCGCATTACGAAGGGGTGGACGGCTTCCAGATCACCCATGCACGCAACTGAACCATTGCCTGGAACCGGTGAAAAAACCGGTGACAGACACCGATTTTTGCGGAACATATGTTGCAAGAAAACTGGTGTCTGTCACCGGTTTTCCTGAAACTTTCCGTTTGGCCGGCGCCTGGCGCCCTGACTCGAGGACAAGCATGCTCGTCACATCGCAAGACGTACTGGATTTCTGGTTCCTGCCGATCGGCGTGAAGGGCCACAACATGCAGCGGCCGGAATGGTTCCGCAAGGACGACGGGTTCGACCGCCTCGTGTTCGCGGAATTCGGCGACGCGGTCGAGGATGCGCTGGCGGGCGGCCTGCGGCAGTGGGACGACGAAGGCACGCAGGGCGCGCTGGCGCGCATCCTCGTGCTGGACCAGTTCACGCGCAACATCTACCGCGGCACGCCGAAGGCGTTCGCCGGCGATACGCTGGCGCTGGAAGCGGCGCTGGCGATCGACAATTCCGGCGCCAACCAGACACTGCCGGCGGTGCAGCGGGCCTTTTCGTACATGCCGTTCGAGCATGCGGAAAACCTGTCGATGCAGGACCGCTCGGTGATCCTGTTCGACAAGCTGGCGGCCTCGGCCACCGGTTTTGAAAGCATGCTCGATTTTGCGAAACGCCACCGCGACGTCATCCGCAAGTTCGGCCGTTTCCCGCACCGCAACGATATCCTGGGCCGCACGTCGACGCCGGAAGAAGTGGCGTTCCTGCAAACGCCGGGGTCCGGGTTCTGATGCCCACGCTGGCCATCGTCGGTGCCGGGCACGTGGGCCGTGCGTTCGGACGCCTGTGGCATGCGGCGGGCACGTTCGACGTCGTCGGCGTGCTGGCCCGTTCGGCCGCCTCGGCCCAGCGGGGCGTGGATTTCATCGGTGCCGGCTGTTCGACCGCGGAGGTTGCCGCCTTGCCGGAGGCCGACGTCTACCTGCTGGCGGTGACGGACGACCAGATCGTTCCCGCCTGCGCCGCGCTCGCGGCCAGCCGGCCATTGCGGGGCGCCACCGTGTTCCACTGCAGCGGCGCGCTGGCGTCCGGCACGCTGGAGGCGGCGCGGCAGGGCGGGGCACTGCTGGCCAGCGTGCATCCGATCCGCAGCTTCGCCGACCCGGCAGGCGTGGTGGCCGCGTTTGCCGGCACGTTTTGCGGCGTCGAAGGCGACGAGGCGGCGCTGGCGGTGCTCGTGCCGGCGCTGGAAGCGATCGGCGCCCGGCCCGTGGCGATCGATCCGGCGGCCAAGACCGTCTATCACGCCGCTGCCGTCTTCGCGAGCAACTACCTCGTCACGGTGCTCGATGCCGCGCTGCGCGCCTACCAGGCGGCCGGCATTCCGGAAGACGTGGCGCGCGAGCTGGCCCGTCCGCTGGCACAGGAATCGCTGTCGAACGTGTTCCGGATGGGGGCGGCACAGGCCTTGTCCGGCCCGGTCGCACGGGGCGATTACACGACCGTGCAGCGCCAGCAGGCGGCAGTGTCGGCCTGGGATGCCGATACGGGCAACCTGTATGGCGCGCTGGTACCGCCGACCGCATCCCTGGCCGCGCGCAAGGCGCCAAAAACCGCCTCGGAGTAAGCGCATTGAGCGGCTTGCAATCTTGTCGCCTTGTCGCTAAAGTGTTGCGTTGAAGCAAAAATTCTGTCGCAGTGATCGACAAAATTTGCTGAAGGCAATAAGCTAGGTCCTCTTTATTACTTCCAATCAACCGGCGCCGCGCCGGACAGGGGATCTGTATGTTATTTCTGAAATCCACGACCGTCACCAAGGCGCCCGGCATCTACGAAGTCGATATCGCTGCGAAACCGCCGGGCAAGACCTTCGGCGTCTATCTCGCCACCGACCCGGACAATCCACCCGTTGCCGTGCTCGAAGCCCTGGCCGCTGCCGGCTTCGTGCAAAGCCACAGCTCCGGCTATACCCACAAGGACCGCGGCAAAGTGCTCGACCTGCATTTCCACAAGGATGGCACCGACCTGTTCAAGGGCTGGAAGCTGGAAGAGTGCGAAGCCAACATGGCGCAGATCACCAAGATCTTCGGCGACGTCGGCATCACCTACACGCCGCGCGTCATGTCGCTGGCCGAAGCCTACGCATAAGAAAAACTGGGGGCGTACCGGATCGCCGGACCGCCTGGTTTTCAGGAAATTTCCTGGAAACCAGGGTACGTCCCCAGTTTGTTGATCAAGCAATATCGATGTGGTACAGGGCCCAGGGGCACGAGCCGAAACGCTCGGCCACGGGCCTTTTTGCCATGTCGGGCACCCGGTCCGCATCGTAGAGTGCCAATAGCGGGCCCAGGCCGCCCAGCGCCATCGGTGCGCCATCCATGTGTGTCGCCACGATGAACCGTTGCTGCCGCGCCTGCGCGCCGGTGACCACCGCCGCATAGCCGTCGACGGCGCGCAGCGTGATGCGGGTGCGGTCGGTGACGGTAACGCCGGCAGCTTTCAGCACATCGGTCAGCAGCGGCCCGGACAGCGAATGCACCTTGCTATCGTACTCCAGCGTGGGCTTGATCGCCAGCACGGGCAGGGCGGCCAGCGCCGCGTAGTCGAACGCCCATGCCCTGTCGAAGGACAGCTTCTGCTTGAACATCATCTGGTCCGCCACCGGGTCGAATTTGCCGCGGTTGGCTTTCGGGATTGCACCCGTGACCGTCAGCAGCACCGGGCCGCGCTGCACGTTCTTCGGTGCGGCCAGCGCCGGTGCCGCGCCGGTGGCCGCCAGCGCCGCCAGGAAAATACGTTTCTCCATCACGATCCTTGTCGTTGTCGTTGAGCGTCCATTTGGCCCGGCGTCCACCTGTTCGAGCGTCCACCTGTTCGAGCCTTCGCTTGTTCGAGCCTCCACTTGTCCAAGCCTCCCTTATCATAGCCGGATGGACCTGTTCACCTCCGAAGCGACCCTGCAGCCGATCCCCATCGAAGATGGCGAACTGTCTTTCCTGTCGCAGCTGCCACTGGCCGAGCCGAACGACGTGGTGCTGCGCCGCCTGCTCGACGAGATCGCGTGGCGCGAAGAAACGATTTATCTCTTCGGCAAGGCGCAAAAGCAGCCGCGCCTGTCGGCCTGGTACGGCGAGGCCAGCTACACGTATTCCGGCCGCACGTTCCACCCGCTGCCTTTCACGCCGCTGCTGCGGGACATCCGGCGCGCTGTCGAGGATGCCACCGGCAAGCGCTACAACAGCGTGCTGCTGAACTGCTATCGCAACGAACGCGACAGCATGGGTTTCCACAGCGACGACGAACCGGAACTGGGGCCCGAGCCCGCCATCGCATCGGTGACGTTCGGTGCCACCCGCACCTTCATCCTGAAACATAAAAAACTGGCGAAAACCGTAAAGCTCGACCTCACGGACGGCAGCCTGCTGCTGATGGCCGGCACGCTGCAACGGCACTGGCGCCACGGCGTCAACAAGGAAACCAGGCCGCGCGGGATGCGCATCAACCTGACCTTCCGCTTGATTCGCTGAATCCTTTCCGCGACTAAACTTTATTAGGGTTTCTTAAGGAAACGCCGCCATTTTGGGCCCGTTCGCGTCCTTTCAATAGCCATTACATCTGCTAACAATTATTACGGAAATGGACCTTTTATAAATGAGGTCCGGTGTTATCTTGGTCTCATCGCGGTTCCACACATGCTGAACAGCGATCCCGCAGCACTGTGAACAACAACCATTTTTTGCTGAGAGATCCATCATGAAAAACACCATTCTTGCCCTTGTCGCTTCCGCTGCCGCCTTCGGTGCCGTCACCGCCCATGCTGCCGAAGGCCAGCCGTACGTCGGTATCGGTGGCGTCGTCTCCGAGCATCGCTATGAAAACCTGAATGGCGACATCGGCTCGGGCGACCACGCCAAGCACGAATACGGTGGCAAGTTCTTCGCCGGTTACCAGATCAACCCGATGTTCGCCGTCGAGGCGGGCTACACCGATTTCGGCAAGTCGAACTACGCTTACTCGCAGGCTGGCCTGAATGGCCGCGCCCAGGCCGATTCCAAGTCCTACTACCTGGCCGGCAAGGCCAGCTACCCGGTGGCGGAAAAGGTCAATGTGTTCGGCAAGCTCGGCGTTGCGCACAACAAGAACGACGTGACCGTTTCCGGCCTGGCCGGCAACTACAGCGGCGAAAGCAGCCGCAACACCGCCTACGCGGCGCTGGGTGCCGAGTATGCCGTGAACGAGAAGGTCGGCCTGTCGCTGGAATATGAACACTACGGCAAGAACGAAGTCGACATCGGCCGCAGCAAGGGCGCCGTGTCGCTGAACGCGAAGTACAGCTTCTAACGCTGTACGCACCGATCGAGGCCGGGCGCGACAACGACAGCCCGCATGGGCCGCCAATGTCCTTGTGCCCGCCTCACTGGAAGAGGTTCTTCGTGAGAGAAGAAAAAAACGGACTCCCGAGGGAGTCCGTTTTTGTTGATGCTTGCGAAGATCAGTTCGTGAGCGGCTTGTAGCGGATGCGCTTCGGCTTGGCACCTTCCTCGCCCAGGCGCTTCTTCTTGTCCGCTTCGTATTCCTGGTAGTTACCGTCGAAGAACGTCACCTGCGAATTGCCCTCGAAGGCCAGGATGTGCGTGGCGATACGGTCCAGGAACCAGCGATCGTGGGAGATCACCATCACGGAGCCGGCGAATTCCAGCAGCGCGTCTTCCAGCGCGCGGAGCGTTTCCACGTCCAGGTCGTTCGACGGTTCATCCAGCAGCAGCACGTTGCCGCCCTTGAGCAGCGTCTTGGCCAGGTGCAGGCGGCCGCGTTCGCCGCCGGACAGGTTGCCGACGAGCTTTTGCTGGTCGCCGCCCTTGAAGTTGAAGCGGCCCAGGTAGGCGCGCGACGGCATTTCGAAGCGGCCCACGGAGAGCATGTCGGCGCCGCCGGACACGTCTTCGAACACGGTCTTGTTGTTGCCCAGTTCGTCGCGGTTCTGGTCCACCAGCGACACCTGCGCGGTCTTGCCGATGACGACTTCGCCGCTGTCGGGCGTGTCGATGCCGGCGATCATCTTGAACAGCGTGGATTTACCGGCGCCGTTCGGGCCGATGATGCCGACGATCGCGCCGGGCGGCACGATGAAGGACAGGTTGTCGATCAGCAGGCGGTCGCCGAACGCTTTGGACACGTTCTTGAACTCGATCACATCGTTGCCCAGGCGCTCGGCGACGGGGATGAAGATCTCCTGCGTCTCGTTGCGCTTCTGGTATTCGTATTCGGACAGTTCGTTGAAGCGGGCCAGGCGGGCCTTCGACTTGGCCTGGCGCGCCTTCGGGTTCTGGCGCGACCATTCCAGTTCCGTCTTCAGCGCTTTCTGGCGTGCCGATTCGGTGGCTTCTTCCTGCTGCAGGCGGGCCTGCTTCTGGTCCAGCCAGGAGCTGTAGTTGCCCTTCCATGGAATGCCGTGGCCGCGGTCCAGTTCCAGGATCCATTCGGCGGCGTTGTCGAGGAAGTAGCGATCGTGGGTGATGCCCACCACGGTGCCCGGGAAGCGCAGCAGGAACTGCTCGAGCCACTCGACGGATTCGGCATCCAGGTGGTTGGTCGGTTCGTCGAGCAGCAGCATGTCGGGCTTGGACAGCAGCAGCTTGCACAGCGCCACGCGGCGCTTTTCACCGCCGGACAGCACGCCGATCTTCGCGTCCCACGGCGGCAGGCGCAGCGCATCGGCGGCCATTTCCAGCTGCAGGTTCAGGTTGCCGCCATCGGCGGCGGCAAGGATCGATTCCAGGCGCTGCTGCTCGGCGGCCAGCGCGTCGAAGTCGGCATCTTCCTCGGCATAGGCGGCGTACACGGCATCGAGCTTGGCCTGTGCCTCGAACGCTTCGCCCAGGCCCGATTCCACTTCCTGGCGCACGGTTTTTTCCGGGTCCAGCTGCGGTTCCTGCGGCAGGTAGCCGATCGACAGGCCCGGCATCGGGCGTGCTTCGCCCTGGATGTCGGTATCGATGCCGGCCATGATCTTCAGCAAGGTCGACTTACCGGAGCCGTTCAGGCCCAGCACGCCGATCTTCGCGCCCGGGAAGAACGAGAGCGAAATGTCTTTCAGGATCTGGCGCTTGGGCGGGACGATTTTGCCCACGCGGTTCATGGTATAGACGTAATTTGCCATTGAGAAATTCTCGAATTGAGTGTGGTGACTGTAAAGAAGGTCAACAAGGATACGCCAAACGGTGCGCGAGAGCCAGCGCGTGGCCAGTCAGGCCGCCGTCCGGCGCGACGTGATGAAGCCCTCCGCCATGTACAGCGCCAGTGCGCTCCAGATCACGATGAACCCGGCCAGCCGCGCCTTAGAGAACGTTTCGTGGAACACGAGCAGCCCCAGGATCATCTGGATCGTCGGCGCGATGTACTGCAGCATGCCCAGCACCGACAGCGGGATCTTGCGGGCGCCGGCGGCAAACAGCAGCAGCGGGATCGCGGTGATCGGGCCGGCGGCGACGAGCAGCGCGCGCGTCCAGTCGCTGGGCGTATTGACGAAGGTATTGGTGCCGTGGACGGTCAGCCAGATCACGTAGCCGCCCGCCAGGGGAAACAGCAGCAGGGTTTCGAACGACAGGCCTTCCAGCGCCGCCAGCGCGGCGGTCTTGCGCAGCAGGCCATAGGCGCCGAAGGTAGCGGCCAGCACCAGCGCAATCCACGGCAGCGCGCCGGCCTGCCAGGTGAGCCAGGCCACGCCGGTGGCGGCCACGCCGATCGCGAGCCACTGGCCGCGGCGCAGCCGTTCCTTCAGCACGAACAGCCCGAGCAGCACGTTGAGCAGCGGCGTGATGAAATAACCGAGGCTGGCATCGATCACGTGGCCGTTGTTGACGGCCCAGATATAGATGAACCAGTTGGCCGACAGCAGCAGCGCGCTGGCCGCGAACGTTCCCACGATCTTCGGCTGCCGCAGTACCTCGGGCAGCCATTTCCACTGCTGGCGCACCGTCAGCACGATGCACAGGAACAGCAGCGACCACACCATGCGATGGGCCAGGATTTCCACCGGCGGCACCTCGCCGATCGCGTGGAAGTACAGCGGGAACAGGCCCCACAGCAGGAACGCCATGGTGGCGTTCAGCACACCCGCGCCATGGCCTTTGTCGTCGTGGCCTTCTTTTTTCATGGAAGCTCCAGGTGCAGGATCGGATAGGGATGGCCGAACGGGTCGCGTTCCGAGCGGCCCGCCTGGCGAAAGCCCATGTGCGCATAAAAGCCGGCGGCCTGGCCATTCTGCTCGTTGACATCCACCTTCGTGGCGCCGAGCGTGCCGATCGCGAATTCCGTCAGCGTGCGGCCGGCGCCATCGCCACGATGGCCGGGGTGCACGAACAGCATCTCGATATTGCCGCCCGCCACGCCGATGAACGCATAGGGCGCGCCGGAACTGTCGCGCAGGCAGTACAGTGGCGCAAACGTGGCAAGCAAGTCGCGCACGAGCGGCACCAGCGTGGCGATCGCTTCTTCGTCGAGAAAATCGTGGGTGGCGCGAACGGCGGCTTCCCATACCTCGAACAGGCGGGGAGCGTCGGCGGCGGTCGCCTGGTCGATGCGTGCGATATTTGTTGCTGCGGTCATTCTTCATCCTTCCATAAGGCGCGACCTTAACACAACAGTGCAGCATGCGCCGGCCACCCCGCGACTTGCTTTTAGAGTATGGTTGGCCTATTGTGCAGTGCGCAAAAAAATAATTCGGGTGCAATTTTGACAGACAAGAAAAGCAGCCTCGCTACATTGACGCTGGCAGCCGTGGGCATCGTCTATGGCGACATCGGTACCAGCCCCCTCTATACCCTCAAGACCATCTTCGACCCGGACCATGGCCTGGCGCTCAACGAAGCGAACCTGCTGGGCGTCGTGTCCCTGATCGTCTGGGGACTGACGATCGTGGTCTCGCTGAAATACGTCACGCTGGTGCTGCGGGCGGACAACCGGGGCGAGGGCGGCATCATGGCGCTGATGGCGCTGGCGCTCAATTCCGTCAGCAAGCGCTCCGGCTGGCATTTTCCGCTGCTCGTGCTGGGCGTGCTGGGGGCCACCATGTTCTATGGCGACAGCGTGGTCACGCCGGCGATTTCCGTGCTGAGCGCGATAGAGGGCCTCGAGGTGGCCACACCCGCGCTGTCGCACTACGTGGTGCCATTGACCATCGTGGTGCTGGTCACGCTGTATTCGGTGCAGCGCCACGGTACGGCCGGCATCGGCCGCTTCTTCGGGCCGATCATGGTGCTGTGGTTCGCGGCGCTGGCGATCATGGGCGTCGTCAACATCGTCGAGCGGCCGGACATCCTGCGCGCGCTGAACCCGCTGCACGCGGTGCACTTCATGATCGACAACGGCTTCGTGGCATTCGTCGGCCTGGGCGCCGTGGTGCTGGCATTTACCGGTGCCGAGGCGCTGTATGCGGACATGGGCCACTTCGGCAAGAAGCCGATCCGCATGGCCTGGTTCGCGGTTGCGTTCCCCGCGCTGGCGCTGAACTACTTCGGCCAGGGCGCACTGCTGCTGCACGCGCCGGAAGCGATCTCGAACCCGTTCTTCCAGCAGCTGGGCAGCTGGAGCATCTACCCGCTGGTGGTGCTGGCCACGATGGCCACCGTGATCGCATCGCAGGCCACGATCTCCGGCACGTTCTCGATGACCAAGCAGGCCATCGCGCTCGGCCTGCTGCCGCGCATGCGCGTGATGCACACGTCCGAACACCAGATCGGCCAGATCTATATCCCGGCCGTAAACTGGCTGCAGCTGATCGTCGTGCTGATCGCCGTGATCGGCTTCGGTTCGTCCGATGCCCTGGCCGGTGCCTACGGCATCGCCGTGTCGGCCACGATGCTGGCGACCACGATCCTGACGTTCTTCGTGATCCGCTACCGCTGGCACCTGCCGCTGCCGGTCTGCATCCTCGCCACCGGCTTCTTCCTCGTGATCGACGTGCTGCTGTTCTCGGCCTGCACGCTGAAGCTGTTCCACGGTGGCTGGATGCCCCTGCTGCTCGGTGCCACCCTGTTCACGATCATGCTCACGTGGCGCACCGGCCGCCACCTCGTGTTCAAGAACCTGGAAAAGCATGCGATCCCGCTGGAGGCTTTCCTCGACTCGCTGTTCGTGGCGCCGCCCGTGCGGGTACCCGGCACCGCCGTGTTCCTGCGCGGCGAAAGCGACGGCGTGCCGCACGCCATGCTGCACAACCTGTCGCACAACAAGGTGCTCCACGAACGCGTGGCCTTCCTTACCGTGCATATCCTGGAAGAGCCGTACGTGGCACCGGACGACCAGGTGCGCATCACCGATCTGGGCCACCAGTGCTACCAGGTGAACGTGAACTACGGCTTCAAGGACGAACCGGACATCCCCGCCATCCTCGAACGGTGCGCCAAACACGGCCTCGCGTTCGAGATGATGGAAACCTCGTTCTTCATCGCCCGCCAGACTGTGATCTCGGCACCGCAGCAGGGCATGGCGCCATGGCGCGAACACCTGTTCGTGGCCATGTCGCGCAATGCGCGGGCCGCGGCAGACTATTACCAGATCCCGCCGAACCGCGTGATCGAGCTGGGAACGCAGGTGGAAATCTAGGGATCGTATTTTGTAAGGAAATGTTGTGGTGAAGGAGCGGCAGTGGCAGTCTGTTAAACTTTCGCTCCACCGGCAACCGCCAACAATCCCAGCAACCGTTCCATAACGTTTTTTTCCAATCCAGGTAAGAGTGACCACATGAAATCGATTTTTCAAATTATCGCGACGCTGTCCTGCGCGCTGTTCCTGACTGCCTGCGGTGGCAATGACGACGACGCCCCCGTGGTGACCCCGCCCGGTACCGTGACCAAGCTCGACCTGGCGGTGGGCACGGGTATCGAAGCCGTTGCCGGCGATTCCGTCACCATGGCCTACACGGGCTGGCTGTACGACGAGACGAAGGCCGAGAACAAGGGTACCCAGTTCGACCAGGCCACCGCCGCTGCGCCGTTCACCTTCCAGCTCGGCAAAGGCAAAGTGATTTCCGGCTGGGACCAGGGCGTCGTGGGCATGCGCGTGGGCGGCAAGCGCCGCCTGGTGATTCCCGCAAGCCTGGGCTATGGGGCGACGGGGTATGGCTCCATCCCGGGTAATGCCACGCTGGTGTTCGACGTCGAAATGCTGGCGATCAAGCGCTGAATATCGGCATGAAAATATCGGCATGAAAAAAACGGCAGCCCGCGGGCTGCCGTTTTTTTGCGCGGGCGTTCCGTCGACGGTCAGTCGCGCAAGGCACCGGCCGGCGGCAGCCGCAGCGCAGCCAGCGCGTGGCGCGCCGTAGCCAGTACCACCACCAGCGCCGCCAGCAATGTCGCCCCGGCCAGCGGCCACTGGCCGAGCGGCGCGCGTTCCACGAAGCCGGCCAGGTAGCGCTCGATCGCCAGCCATGCCAGCGGCACGCCCAGCAGCGCACCGGCCGCCAGCAGCGCGGCGAACTCGCGGGCCAGCAGCCGGGCGATCGCCCCCTTGCCGGCGCCATACAGCTTGCGCAGCACGATCTGGCGGCGGTTGCGCTGCACGCTGTACGCTGCCAGCACATAGATGCCGAAGGCTGCCAGGCCCACCGCCAGTGCGCTGGCCGCGCCCAGCATCCTGGCCAGCCGCGCATCTTCGCGATAGCTTTGCGCGAACAGGCCGGCGGCGGGCTGCACGGTCATGATCCGGGCCGGGAAATAGCGCTGCCACAGCGGCGCCAGGGCGCGTTCCACTTCGTCCATACCCGCCGTGGTGCGCAGCGTGAGCACACCATAGCCGGGTCGCAGCAAGTACACGATGGGCTCCGTTTGCCGGCGCAGGTCGTTGTGGCGGATGCCCGGGGCGATACCGATCACCGTGCCGCCTTCCGTGAACGGCACCTGGCCGACCGCGGCGTGCGGACTGGCGTAGCCCAGCGCGGTGGCGGCGGCCTCGTTCAGCACCAGCGCATCGCCGCCCGCCCGGTCGGTACCGGCGCGATAGAGCCGGCCGAACTGCGGCCGGATGCCGTATACCTCGAAGAACTCCGGCGACACCGGCTTGACCTCGATCCGCAAATCGCGGCCATCGCGGGTACGGAAGCCCTGCACGACCTTCCACCCGTCGCGGCCGATGGCCTCGGAGGAGAGCGCCACGCCATCGGCCTGCGGCAAGCCGCGCACCGCGTCGGCAAAGCCCTGCACGAGCGCCGGCTTGGCGCCTTCCGGCAGGTCGACCGTCACCAGCTGCGCCGGATCGAAGCCGGGATCGGCATGGCTGGCATACCGCGTTTGCCAGGCCACGGCGATGGCCATGCCGCCAAGCGCGATCGCGGTGGCGAACTGCAGCACGGTCAACAAGCGGCGCAGCCATAACCCGCCCACCGTTTCGCTGTTGTCGCGACCGGCGAGGGCCGCCGCCGGCCGCACGCGCAGCGCCACCAGTGCCGGCCATGCCCCTGCCACGATACCGGTCAGCAGCGCCGCCAGCAGGGCAAGCGCGATGCGTGCCGGGGCAAAGAAGCCTTCCAGCGTGCGGTCGACCAGGCCGGCGAACGTGGGCAGCAGCAGCCAGGCCAGCATCATGCCCAGTCCCGCTGCCAGCACGGTCACTACTACCGACTCGGCGATGAATTGCGCCGCCATGCGCGGTGCGCTGGCGCCCAGCAGCTTGCGCAAGCCCGATTCGCGCTGGCGCTGCTGCGCGCGCACGGTGGCCAGGTTCACGTAGTTGGTCATGGCCAGCAGCAGGACCAGCAGCGCGATACCGGCCAGGCCCAGCACCGTGGCGCGCTTGCCGTAACTGTCGCCGTTGCGGCTGGCGGCCATGTCGGGGTCGAAGTAGGCATCCGGCAACGCCACCAGCTTCACCTCGGTGCCCGGCCCCTGCATCGTCTTGCCGATCGGGCGGGAACGCATGCGCTGTTCCGTCGGCGAGGCGTCCATGGCCTTTTGCAGCAGTGCCTGGAGCTGGCCGGCATCGGCGTGCGCCTTCAGTTTCAGGAAGATGCCGCCACGCTTCCAGTCCGGGACAAGTGTCCGTTCCGCGGCCGGGCGCGCCCGGCTCAACGGCCCGGTCAGCGCGTCCCAGCGCGTGGTGACGTTGGCGGGAAGGTCGGGCAGCAGGGCCGCCACGCGCAGCGTTTCACCGTCGACCTGCACGGTACGATCCAGCACGCCCGTGTCGGTACCGAACAGCCGGCGAGCCGTTTCCCGGGTCACTGCCAGCGCATCGGGCCGGGTCAGCGCCGCGCCGAGGTCGCCGGCCAGGGGAACGATGCCGAAAATGCCAGCGAATGCCGGGTCGACGGCCAGCAAGGCCACGTCATGCAAGTGCTCGCCGGCGCGCAGCGGCTCGCGCAGCCACACGGCGATGCTGGCCTGTTCCACCAGGCCGCTGTCCTGCGCCACCTGGCGCAGCGGCAGCATCGAGCGGGCGTCCCAGTCCGGCCGCGGGAACCAGTTGATGCGCTGTTTGACCTGCTGTACACGGGCTGCATCGGGCACATGGCTGTCGTAGCTGAAGCTGTAGCGCACATAGCCGAGCAGCAGGAAGCACGCGGCGAACGCCAGCGCCAGTCCCAGCACGGTCACCAGCGAAAAACCGGGCTCGCGCAGCAGCAGGCGCCAGCCGATACGAAAGTCACGCAAGGTCATGGTCATCCTTCTCTCCATTCATGTTCTCAGCACCGCGGCCGGTGTGGCACGCAGCGCGGCAATGGTGTGGCGGGCGGTAGCGGCGAACGCCACCAGCACGGCGATCGCGGCCGCGGCAAACAGGGTCCAGCCACCGACCGGCGCGTGTTCGACGAAAGCGGCCAGGTAGGCCCGGATCGCCAGCGCCGCCGGCGGCAGGCCGATCACGGCACCCAGCGCCAGCAGCACGGCGAACTCGCGACCCAGCAGCCTGGCGATGGCGGCGCGGCCCGCCCCGTACAGCTTGCGCAGCACGATCTCGCGGGCACGCCGTTGCACGTTGTAGGCCGACAGCACGTAGATGCCAAAAGCCGACAGCAGGATGGCGACGACGCTGGCGGCACCCAGCAGGGAGGCCAGCCGCAGGTCTTGCGCGTAGATCGTGGCGAAATGGCTGGCGGCCGGGCGCACCACGGGAACTTCGTCCGGGAAGAATTTGCCGAACAGGCCAATGGCCTGCCGCGCCACTTCACGCACGTCGCCATCGCTGCGGATCGTCAGCACCGAAGCGCCCAGCGAGTTCCGGTAGAACATCGGCTGCGGCTTCTCGCGCAGCGATTCGTGGCGCAGGTCGGGCGCGATGCCGATCACGCGCGCCGCCAGCCGCTTGCCATTGTGCTCGAACGAGACCAGTCCGCCCACGGCCGCTTGCGCCGAAGGGAACCCGAGCGCCAGGGCACCGGCCCGGTTCAGCATCACGGTCGTCGGCACGTCGTCGCGCTCGATCTTCGGGTCGAAGGTACGGCCCGCCAGTGCCGTGACGCCGTACAGCTGGAAGAAGTCGGCCGACACGTTGCGCGATACCAGCACCGTTTCCGGCCCGCCCAGCCGGCGGATCGGGCCATTCTGGCCGGCGAACTGCTGGCCGACGGCATTTTCGGAGAACGCCACGCCTTGCACGTGCGGCAGGCGGCGCAGCGCGTCGCGGAACTGCCTGCCTTGCGGCCCTTGCCACAGCTCGCGCGGCAGTTCGACCGTGAGCAGCGGTGCCGCATCGAAGCCCGGATCGGCCGAGCTGGCAAAGCGGGCTTGCCACGCGATGGCCAGGGTTGCCGCCGCCAGGCCCATCGCCACGGTCAATTGCAGCACCGTGAGCGCGCGCCGCAGCCACAGGCCGCCGCGCTGTTCCAGTTCGCGGCGCATGGCCAGCACGGTGGCCGGACGCATGTCCAGCGCGATCCATAGCGGGTACAGCCCGGCCAGCAGGCCCGTGACGATGCCGACGGCCAGCGCCGCCAGGATCGCTGCGGGCGACATTGCCTGGTCGAGCGGGCGGTCCAGCATGCCGGACAGGGCGGGCAGCAGCAGCCACGCCAGCAGCAAGCCCAGCACCGTGGCCAGCATGGCGACCAGCAGCGCCTCGGCCAGCAACTGGCCGGCAAGGCGGAACGCACTGGCACCCAGCACCTTGCGCAACACGATTTCCGGCTGGCGGCGGGTGGTGCGCACGGCGGCCAGGTTGACGTAGTTCGCCACCGCCAGCGCCAGCACGAGCACGCCGACCGCGCCCAGGCCGATGACGACGGCCTTGTTGCCGTGCTGCGTGCTGCCGGGACGGCCTTCCAGGCTGGCGTCGAAATACAGGTCGGGCAACGGCGTCAGCGCCAGGTCGACCATCTTGCGCGAACCCAGCTTGCGAATCAGGTCGGGCGGCACTTCACGGCGCAGCGGCGAATGGTCGAATACGCGCTGCAGGTGGGCGGTGAAGTCCGCCGGGGCGGTACCGGGTGCCAGGCGCACGTAAAGGTGGCCGGCGATCATGCCCCAGGAGTCTTCCATGTGCGCGCGGTATTCCTGTGGCATCAGGACGGAATCGAGGCTGTTGACGAGTTCGTATTGCAAGGCGGACGTGGCGGGCGGATCGGCCAGCAGCGCCATCACGGTCAGGGTCTTGCCGTCGATGTGCAGCACCTTGCCGAGTGCCGCGCGGGTACCCAGCGCCTTCAATGCCGCACGGTAGGTCAGCGCAACGCCATCCGGCCGTGCCAGGGCCCGCGCCAGGTCACCCTCGGCGGCGGCAAGGCCGAATACCCTGGAAAAGCCCGGGGATACCGTCAGCGTCTTCACCTGCAGCATGCCGGACGGTGTGTGCACGCTCGCTTTGGCGGGTATGGCCAGCACGGCTGCCTGCGCCATGCCGCTTTGCTCGGCCACGCGCAGCAACGGCATCGGCACGACTTCGAACCAGCCCGGCTTGCCGATCAGGTTGATGTGCTGCTTGACCGCGTACACCTCGTGCGAGGCCGGCACGTGGCGGTTGTAGCTGAACGACAGGGCCACGTAGGCCAGCAGCGCGAAGCAGGTGGCGAAACCGGCGGCCAGGCCGAGGATCGTGACGGCCGAATAGCCCGGCTCCGCAACCAGCTGGCGCCAGGCGAGGCGCAGATGCCTCATGCGGCACGCAGCGCGTCGACGATGATGCGCCCGTCGAGCAGGTTCAGCGTGCGCGATGCCTGCGCGGCGTGGGTCGGCGAGTGGGTGACCATGACCACGGTGGTGCCCTCGGCGTTGATCGTGCGCAGCAGGCGCATCACGTCGTCGCCGTGCGCCGTATCCAGGTTGCCGGTCGGTTCGTCGGCCAGCAGGATCGCGGGGCCGGCCACCAGCGCGCGGGCGATCGCCACGCGCTGCTGCTGGCCGCCGGACAGTTGCGACGGCCGGTGCTTCGCGCGGTGGGCCACACCCAGCTTGTCCAGCATTGCCGCCACCTTCACCTTGCGTTCGCGTGCCGGCATGCCGGTGTATTCCAGCGCCAGTTCCACGTTCTCGAACACGGACAATTCCTCGATCAGGTTGAAGTTCTGGAAGATGAAGCCGATGCGGCCGCGCCGCAATTCGTTCAGCCGCGACTCGCTCCAGCCGGACACGTTGCGGCCCTCGAACCAGTAGTCGCCGCTGGTGGGCACGTCCAGCAGGCCCAGTACCGAGAGCAGCGTGGACTTGCCGCAGCCGGAGGGGCCGGTGATCGCCACGTATTCGCCGGCGTCGATATCGAGGTCGATGCGGTCGAGGGCGGTGGTCTGCACTTCGCCGGCCACGTGGATCTTGCTGACGCCTGACAGTTTGAGCATGGGATTTCCTTTGTTGAGTAGGAGAAGATTACTGCAAGTGGATTACCGGTCGAGCTGCAGCCGGGCCGCGTTGCCGAACGCCGCATAACCGGAGACGATCACGCGCTCGCCCGGGGCAAGGCCGGAGAGCACCTCGATCTGCGCATTGTTGCGCCGGCCCGCGCGGATCTCGCGGCGCTGCGCATGGGTGGCATCGGTGAATACGTAGACCCACGCCGCGCCGGAATCGGCCACGAACGCGCCGTTCGGCAGCAGCAGCGCCGGTGCCGGCTCGCCCAGCGTGATCTGCGCATCGAGGCTCTGGCCAGGGCTCAGCAACGGCTGGCCTTGCGTGAACAGCAGCTCGGCGGTGAAGCGGCCTTCCTTGATCTGCGGGTAGACGGTGCCCACTTTCACCGGGTAGCGCCGGCCCTCCTGCATCACCACGCCGAGGCGGCCCACGGAGACGCGGTTCAGGTAGTACTCGTCCACCAGCGCGGACAGCTTGAAGCGCTGCGGGTCGTCGATGCGGCCCACGCGCTTGCCGGTGACGATCGATTCGCCCACCTGCAGCCGGAAATCGGTGAGCCGGCCGGCGACGGGCGCACGCACGGCCAGCGCGTCCACGGTCTGTTCCACGAGCCGCAGGCCGGTGGCCAGGCCAAGGATGGTTTCCTCGAGGCGCCCCAGCGCATTGCCGCGCACCTTGTCCTCGGCCGCATTGCTTTCCTGTTCCAGCGCGAGCGCGCGCTGCGCCTTGTCGCGCCGGTCCTGGACTTCTTCCAGCGCCACGGCCGAAACGAAACCCTGGCCGGCCAGCCGCTCCGTTCGCGCCAGCGTTTTCTGCGCCTGCTCCAGCGCGAACGACAGGTCGTCGAGCCGGCGCTGGCGCTCCGTGCGGTTGCTCTGCTCGGCCACCCGCAACGTGGACATGTTCGAGATCTGCTGCGCGTATTCGGACTGGCGCGCCAGCAGTTCCAGGTTGCGCTGCGGGTTCGAGATGCGGAACAGCAGCTGGCCCTTGTCGACCAGGTCGCCGTCGCGCGCATGCACTTCCTCGATGCGGCCGGACTCCACCGAGTCGAGCATCACCGCCGTCAATGGTTCGGCATTGGCGCGCACGGCGATATCGTCGCGGAAGATGCCCCGTTCGACGGTGGCGATGCGCAGGTCGGCAGCCGCCACCTGCAGGCCGCGCGGCATCCAGTGCCAGATCGCGGCGCCGGCGGCCAGCAGCACCAGCAGGGCCGCCACGGCCAGCGCGATGGCACGGCCGCGGCGGCGCGGCACGATGGTGTCCATGGCCGCGCCGCTGGCCGGCTTGTTGTTGGGAAGATTCGTGATGGGCATGTTCGTCCTGCAGCAAGGCACGTGCCAGGGCGGTTTCAACACCGTTCCGGTACGCTGCGCGGCGGGTTTGGCCGGAAGCGGACAGGGTAGGGTGTCCGCTTCCGGACAGGTCGCGAAACCCCTGTCCGCGGTGTGAATGCTGCTGCTAGAATGCTCCCCAACCGTGCCCGAGCCCTGCCGCAGTGCCCGATTCCATACCCGATCCTGTGCCCGATCCTGTGCCCAATCCTGTGCCCAATCCACCACCCGATTCCACTGCCCGCATCCTGATCCTCGATGACGATGCCGACGTGGCGTATGCGGCGCGCATGTTGCTGCGCCGCCGCCATGGCGACGTGGCGGTACTCCACGATCCGGCCCAGCTCGAAGGGGTACTGGCCTGCGGCGTTCCCGATGTCGTGCTGCTGGACTTCAATTTCACGCCGGGCCGCGCCGATGGCGCCGAAGGCCTGGCGGCGCTGGATGTGCTGCGCCGCCAGCCGCGGCCGCCGGCCGTCATCGCGCTGACCGCCTATGCCGACGTGCCGCTGGCCGTGGAGGCCCTGAAACGCGGCGCGGTCGACTTCATCACCAAGCCGTGGGATAACGCGCGGCTCGTGTCCGCCGTCGATGCCGCCCTGGCGCGGTGCCGGCCGGCGGCCGACGCGACGATGCGCGGCGCCTCGGCGCTGATGGGCGATTCGGCGCCGATGCAGGCGGTGCGCGCCATGATCGCCGGCGTGGCACCGACCGAGGCCAATGTGATGGTGCTGGGCGAAAACGGCGTGGGCAAGGAACTGGTGGCGCGGGCCCTGCACGCGCAGTCGCGCCGCGCCGCCGGCACCTTCCTTTCCGTGGACATGGGTGCGCTGCCCGAATCCACGTTCGAAAGTGAACTGTTCGGCCATCGCAAGGGTTCGTTCACCGATGCAAAGGCCGACCGCGCGGGGCGCTTCCAGGCGGCGCGCGGCGGCACGCTGTTCCTCGACGAGGTCGGCAACATGCCGCTGGCCGCGCAGGCCAAGCTGCTGACGGCGCTCGAGCGGCGCGAGGTGACGCCGGTCGGTGCCGACCGGCCGGAGAGCGTGGACGTGCGCATCGTCAGCGCCACGAACCTCGACGAAGCGCGGCTGTTCGAGCCTGCCGTGTTCCGTGCCGATCTGCTGTTCCGGTTGAACACGATCGTGGTGCGCGTGCCGCCGCTGCGCGAGCGCCGTGAGGACGTGCCGCAGCTGGCACGGTATTACCTGGCCCTGTACGAGGCGCAGTACGGGCGGCCGGCGCGCGCCATCGCACCGGCCGCGATCGATGCACTGTGCATGCACCCGTGGCCGGGCAATGTGCGGGCGCTGCGGCATGCCTGCGAACGGGCCGTGATCCTGGGCGCGCATGCCGATTACCGGTTCGAGGATTTCGGCCTGGCTGCCGGCGCCGCGGTGGCGCCATCGGCGGCGGTCGGGGGGGCGGCAAATACGGTGCGCGAGGAAGCCACGCTGTCGTCGCTGGAACGCGAGGCCATCGCCGCCGCGCTGGCGCAGGCGCAGGGCAATATCAGCCATGCGGCGCGCATGCTGGGCGTCTCGCGCGCGGCGCTGTACCGCAAGCTGGACAAGCATGGCATCTGAGCGGGGCCTGCGCACGGGTGTCGTTGCCGCTGCCGCCGCGCTGGCCTTGCTCGGTGCCTGCGCCGCGTCGGTGACGGCGTCGCCGCGCCTGCTGGTGGTGTGCGGGCTGGGCGCCGCGGCGGCCGGGGCGCTGCTGTGGGGCTGCCTCGGGAAACTGCGGCTGCCGGTGGCACGGCCCGAAATGCCGGCGGCACCGGGCGGGTGGCCGGCGACGGCTTCGGTGCTGGCGCTGGAAGCGCGGCTCGAGCATGCGCCGATCGCGCTGTTCCGCGTCGACGGGTTGTCCGGCGCCGGTGCCGTCGTACCCGTCAACGCCAATGCGCGCCGGCTCGTGGCACCCGGGCGTGCCAGCGAACCGGCGGCGCTGTATGCGCTGCTCGCCGCGCAGCCCGCGGACGAGCGCAGGCTGGTCAGCTTCGACACGGAGCGGGGGCTGGAACGGGCGATGGTGGCCGTCTCCACGCTGACGGTGCAGGGAGAGGGCGGCCGGCTGGCGGCGCTGATGCCGGTCGAGAGCCAGCTGGAGGCCGAGGCGCTGAACGCCTGGCGCCAGCTGGTGCACGTGCTGACGCACGAGATCATGAATTCGCTGACGCCGGTCGCTTCGCTGTCGCGCACCGCGCACGACCTGCTGGGCGAGCTGTCCGTGGACCTGCCGGCGGATGCTGCCGAAGACCTGTCCACCGCGCTCGACGCGATCGCCCGGCGGGCTGCGAGCCTGGTCGATTTCGTGTCGAGCTACCGCAGCCTGTCCACGCTGCCGCAGGCGCAGCCGGAGCGGGTGCACCTGGGCCGGCTGTTCGCGCGGCTGGCGGCGCTCGTCGGGCCGCACTGGCAGGCACGCGGCGGCAGCGCCGAATTTTCCGTCGAACCGGCATCGCTGGAAGTGATGGTCGACCCGGGCCAGCTGGAACAGGCGCTGATCAACCTGCTGAAGAATGCCGCCGAAGCGACGGCCCATTCTCCCTCGCCACGCGCCGCCATCACCGCGCGGCTGGGGCGGGGCGGGCGGCTGCGGATCGAAGTCGCCGACAACGGCCCCGGCGTGCCCGTCGACCTCGCCCCGCACATCTTCACGCCATTCTTCTCCACGAAGAAGCAGGGGCGCGGCATCGGCCTCGCGATGGTGCGGCAACTCGTGCACGGCAACGGCGGCACCGTCCGCTACGCCCGCTCGGTCAGCAGCGGCGCCCGGTTCATCGTCAGTTTTTGACAACACCCACACCGGGGACAGTCCCCGTTTTGCGGAAATATTTCTATAGAAGAGGGACGGTCCCCGCAGCACTGGTTCAGGCAAGAGAAGACGTAATTCTTATACCAATCCTTTGTGCATCAGCAGCGGCGCCTGTGCGTCGGCATTTTCGCCACAGAATGGTGTTGCCAAGAAGCGGGGACTGTCCCCGGTTCTTTGAAATATTTCCTGGAAAAGGGGACAGTCCCCGATTTTGAGAAATGTTTTAGCGGAGCATGTCGATGTGCGGGATGCCGTCTTCGTCGTACGGGGCGCTGACGGTGGTGAAGCCGAAGCTTTGGTAGAACTGTTCGAGGCGCTGCTGGGCGCCGATGCGGATGCGGTGGCCGGGGTGCTGCTGTTCGGCGCGGCGGATGCCTTCGGCGACGAGCTGCCGGCCGATGCCGGTGCCGCGCGCGATGGCGGGGGTGAGGATGCGGCCCAGTGACATTTCGGTGTACTTGGCGCCGGGGGCGAGACAGCGCAGGTAGGCGACCAGGCGGCGCGTGCCGTCGACCGTTTGCCAGGCCATCAGGTGGTGGGCGGCTTCGTCGTGGCCGTCCAGGTCGGGATACAGGCAGGTCTGCTCCAGCACGAACACTTCCTGGCGCTGGCGCAGCACTTCATACAGGTCCCTGCGGGGAATACTTTCAAACTCCAGCCACTGCCATTCGATCATTTCAATGCCCGCTTTGATGTTGCGTAAAAGAGGGCATTGTAGGGCAGCGGCCGGAGCGGCCCAACTTTTTAGACGATCGTCAGCGTGACGTCGATATTGCCGCGGGTAGCGTTCGAGTAAGGGCAGACGATGTGCGCGGCCTGCACCAGCTTGTCGGCCGTTTCGCGGTCCAGGCCCGGCAGCGAGATCTTCAGTTCCACTTCGATGCCGAAGCCGGTCGGGATCGGGCCAATGCCGACGCTGGCGTCGATCGACGTGTCCGCCGGCACGGCGATCTTGTCGCGGCCGCCGACGAATTTCATCGCGCCGAGGAAGCAGGCCGAATAACCGGCAGCGAACAGCTGTTCCGGGTTGGTGCCTTCGGCGCCATTGCCGCCCAGTTCTTTCGGCGTGGTCAGTTTGACGTCCAGCACGCCATCGCTGGAAACGGAACGGCCTTCACGGCCACCAGTGGATTTGGCATTCGCGCGGTACAGGACTTTTTCGATCGACATGATGCAGTTCCTTTCAATTAGGTAATATTCGATTCAATAGCGCACTATTTTTACGGTGCGCTTTGATTGCTTTTTTGCTGCCTGGGACGCTGTTCGCGTCGTCCATGTGCCCACTATACATAGCGTGCGATTTAATTGCAAGCGATTTTCCGCGTGATCGCTGTCATGGCTGTCGATACTTCACAGGGCGGTCTCGAACCCTTCGAGCACGTTGACGATGTTGGTGCCCAGTTCGCGCAGCGGGCTGCCGCCTTCGAACACGAAGCAGGTCGGCAGGTTCAGCCAGGCCAGCCGTTCGCCCAGGCGCAGGTAGTCGCCCCCCGCCAGGCCGAAGCCGCCGTGGGGCTCGCCGCCGAACGTATTGCCGCCGAGCGCGACGACGAGCGCTTCGGGCCGGTACATCGACAGCCGCACGCACGCCGTTTCCAGCGCCGTGAACCATGCCTGCGACGCAGTGCCGACCGGCAGCGGCAGGTTGACGTTGTAGCCGAGGCCGGACCCACCGCCCGTTTCATCGGCATGCCCGCTGTAGAACGGATAGGCATGGCGCGGCTCGGCGTGGATGGACAGGCACAGCACGTCCGCCTGGTCATAGAAAATGCCCTGGGTGCCGCTGCCGTGGTGGTAGTCGACATCGAGCACGGCCACGCGCTGCAAGCCATCGTCGAGCAGGTGGCGGGCTGCCAGTGCTGCATTGTTCAGGTAGCAGCCGCCGCCCAGGAAATCGGCGCCCGCGTGGTGGCCGGGCGGGCGCGTCAGCGCGAAGCTGCCCCGCTCGCCCACACGCAACGCATGGGCCGCGTTGACGGCGCAGTCCGCGCCCGTTTTCGCGGCCACCCATGTGCCGGCGGTGATGGGCGTGGTGGTATCGATCGAGTACAGGCCGAGGCGGGCGCCGAAATCGTCCGGCTCGATGTCGGCGCGCAAGGTGCGCACGGGCCACTGCGACGCAAAGGCATCGCGGCTGGCATGTGCGGGGGACTGGGCAATCCACTCGCTCCAGGCAGTGCGCAGGAAATGCAGGTAGCGGGGCATGTGCACGCGCTCGAGCGACACCAGCGGCACGCCATGCGGCGTGACGATGCGCCCGAGGCCGCGGCGGCCCAGTTCGGCGAGAATGCCGTCGATGCGATCGAGCGTGTCGCGCCCGGGAACGGGCTGCCCCTGCACGAGTTCGTGCCGGGGCCGCAGCTGGGCATGCTGTTCGTTAAAAAAGGTCAGCACGCCAGGCCTGCTTCAGGCGTGGTTCGGGCACAGGTTGCTGGCGCGGTAGGCTTTCACGTAGTCGTCGAAGCTGCCGGCCTGCGTGCGCTCCAGTTCCGCCTGCTCGGCCACCGACTGTTCCGCCAGTGCGCCGAAGTGCGCTTCCTGTTCCGCGCTGGGCGGATGGGCGCGGAAATATGCCGCGTGCTTCGTGCTTTGCGCGAGGCCGAACGCGGCGAACGAATTGCCGTGCCCGGCCAATTCGCGCAGCACGGCGGCCGATGGCGTGCGATCCGGATCGGCCAGCTTGGGGGCCTGCTGCGCCAGCGCATCCATGTGCTGGGTATCGCCGCGCAGGGCGTCGAGCAGTTCGGCCGCGGGGCGGATCCGTTCGAGCAATTCCTCGCCCCAGGCACGCAGCGCGATTTCCTGGCCGTCGCGCGTCAGCGTCAGGCCCGGGCGGCGGCCTTCCTTCACCGTGCGGGAAAAGTTGCGGGCCAGGATCTCGCCCTGTTCTTCCGAAATCGGCGGGCTTTCCTCGAGCGCGCAAAACAGCAGGAAGGCATCGAGGAAGCGGCCGGTCGCCAGGCCCACGCCGACCGGCTCGAACGGGTCCACGTCCAGGCAGCGCACTTCGATGTACTGCACGCCCCGGTTGCACAGCGCCTGGATCGGCCGCTCGCCGGTGCGGATCACGCGCTTCGGCCGGATCGTGGAGTAGTACTCGTTCTCGATCTGGATGACGTTGGTGGACAGTTGCTGCCACTCGCCGTTCGCATCGCGGGTGCCGATTTTCTGGTAGGGCTCGTAAGGCTGGTTGACCGCGCGGGTCAGCGTGGCCACGTAGCTGTCCAGGCTGTTTTCATGCGGGCTCAGTCCCGATTGG
This sequence comes from Pseudoduganella sp. jia 12, assembly GCF_055502675.1. Taxonomy (NCBI): domain Bacteria; kingdom Pseudomonadati; phylum Pseudomonadota; class Betaproteobacteria; order Burkholderiales; family Oxalobacteraceae; genus Pseudoduganella; species Pseudoduganella sp. jia 12. Next base: position 206,574 of record NZ_JBUXKP010000011.1, on the reverse strand, counting down.
GCATCGTTCTGGTAGCCCAGGTCGCTCATGCGCAGGCTGGTGGCGTGAGGCAGGTACAGCGTGTCCGCCGACAGCGTTTCAAGCTTGTGCGGACGACCGCGCAGGAAGCTGCTGTTCAGTGCGGGCGACGTGCCGAACAGGTACATCAGCAGCCAGCTGTTGCGGCGGAAATTGCGGATCAGCGACAGGTAGGCTTCCGACTGGTAGGCCACCGGCGTCAGCGGCTTGGCCGCAGGCTCGTTCTCCGCGAGGATGCGCCACAGGCGTTCATCGAGCGAATAGTTGTAGTGGATGCCGGCAATGCATTGCATGGCCTTGCCGTAGCGCAGCGCCAGGCCGCGGCGGTACACGTGCTTGAGCATGCCCAGGTTCGATTTGCCGTACCAGGCGATCTGGATGTCCTGCTCGGGCGGCAGCTGGCAGGGCATCGATTCGCTCCACAGCAGCTCGTCGCCCAGCTTGCTGTAGGCGAAGCGGTGGATACCGTCCAGCTTTTCCAGCGTGGTGGCGATGTCGTTCTCGGCCGGCGTGATGAACTCGGCCAGTGTTTCCGCGTAATCCGTGGTGATCTCGGGATGCGTCAGTGCCGACCCCCAGCCTGCCGGGTGCGGCGTGCGCGCCAGGTGGCCGTCCGGCTGCACCCGCAGCGTTTCCCGTTCGATGCCTCGCAAGCCGCCCCGCAGCACGTCGCGGTGCCGATCCTCGGCCAGCAGGGCCAGGCGGCGTGTCAGTAGATTGGACAATTGGCTTTCCTTTCTGTGCATCAGACCAAAATTGCTGCGAGAGTAACCGAAATTGCAAAAACGCGTACGCTGGCGCTCGAAAGTGCCCGATCGGCGAAGTACGGGCCTGATCGGGGATTCTAGCAAAGCGATACGGGTGGTTCGGGGCGGTGGCTAACCTTGGCTGTCGCTGCGGCCGCCGGTGACGCGGGCGATGCCGGCCAGGTCGTGCCAGCTTTGCACACCGGTGTAACTTCGGACCGCCAGCAAGGCTTGCACGGCGGCGGACTGGTCGTAGCCATGCTCCATCAGCAGCCAGCCTCGCGGCGCCAGGTGCGCCGGGGCGCCGGCGACGATCGTGCGCAATGCGGACAAGCCGTCCGCATGGTCGGTCAGGGCGCCGGCGGGTTCGAAGCGCAGGTCGCCTTCGGACAGGTGGCGGTCGCCGGCCGCGATGTAAGGAGGATTGGAGACGATCAGGTCGAACGTTTCGCCGGCGATGGCGGAAAACCAGTCGCTGTGCAGGCAGCGCACCGTGACGCCGTTCAGCGCCGCATTGCGGCGCGCGATGGCCAGCGCATCGGGGCTGACGTCCAGCGCCGTCACGTGCGCATCCGGTCGCGCGTGGGCGATGGCGACGGCGATGGCACCGCTGCCGGTGCCCATGTCCAGCACGCGGCCGCGCGGCGGCAGGCGCTCCAGAGCCAGTTCCACGAGCAGTTCCGTTTCGGGGCGGGGAATCAGTACGCCGGGGCCGACCGCGAAGTCGAGTCCGTAGAATTCGCGCTTGCCCACGAGGTAGGCGACCGGTTCGCCATCGAGCCGGCGCTGCAGCAGGGCGGCTATGCGGGCCGCCTCGTCTTCGGTGAGGGCGCGGTCGGACTGCGTGATCAGCGCCGTGCGGGTGATGCCCAGCGCGTGGCACACGAGGATGCGCTGGTCGACCGGGTCGAGCAGCGGCATGCGCTGCAGCGCGGCCAGCGTGATGCCGGGGGCAACGGACACGTTCATGCCCGGCGGCGCACGAGCACCCAGATCAACGTCGCCGTCAGGATCGCGAACCAGACGGCGGACCACTGCGGCACCGACAGGCCGAGGAACATCTCGGCCTTCGTGCACAGGCCATCCGCTTCGAACAGCCATGGCAGGTAAGTGGCGGTGGGAATCTTGTTGAGCATGGTCGTCATCGGGTCGATGCCGCACGAAAAGCCGGGGTTGGCCAGCACATACAGGTGCTTGCCGACGACACCGAGTCCCCCGATCGCCGCGGCCAGCCCGACCGCCGCGCCCACCTTCGGATTGCGCCCGAACGCGCCGATCAGGCAGCCGATGGCCACGGCCAGGAACAGGTAGCGCTGGATCACGCACATGGGGCAAGGCAGCATGTCCTGCACGTGTTGCAGGTACAGCGCCACGGCGACGACCAGCAGGCAGGCCGCGGCGGTGGACAGGAGGATGGTGCGCGAGTTCGGCGAATTCATTGTCGATAACGTTGCTCGAATGTGAAGGCGCCAATTCTCGCATAAAGCGGAGAAGGGGTTTCGCGAAGCATGCTTCGCGCCTGCGTAGCGGCCATGGCATGCAGGCCATGTCCACGGGAAAGCCGGCCGATCACGGCGTCCAGCAATGGCCGAGGCCGTGAGCTGGGCTGTAGGGCGGGACTCAGTCGCCGAGTGCCGCCAGCTGTTCGGCCTGGTGCTCGGCGGACAGCGCGCCCGTCAGCTCCGTCAGGTCGCCATCCATGATCATGTCCAGCTTGTACAGCGTGAGGTTGATGCGGTGGTCCGTCATGCGGCCCTGCGGGAAGTTGTAGGTGCGGATGCGCTCGCTGCGGTCGCCGCTGCCGATCAGGCTTTTCCGGGTGGCAGCCTCCTTCGACTGCTGTTCGCGCAATTGCACGTCCTTGATGCGCGCGGCCAGCACCTTCATCGCCGAGGCCTTGTTCTTGTGCTGCGAGCGGTCGTCCTGGCATTCGACGACGATGCCGCTCGGCAGGTGCGTGATGCGTACGGCCGAGTCGGTCTTGTTGATGTGCTGGCCGCCGGCGCCGGAAGCGCGGTACGTGTCGATGCGCAGGTCGGCCGGGTTGATGTGCACGTCTTCCACCTCGTCCGCTTCCGGCATCACGGCCACCGTGCAGGCGGACGTGTGGATGCGGCCCTGCGTTTCGGTCGCAGGCACGCGCTGCACGCGGTGGCCGCCGGATTCGAACTTGAGCTTGGAGTAGGCACCGTTGCCGACGATGCGGGCGATCACTTCGCGGTAGCCGCCCAGGTCGCTTTCCGAGGCGGACACGATTTCCACCTGCCAGCGGCTGCGCTCGGCGAAACGCGTGTACATGCGCAGCAGGTCGCCGGCGAACAGCGCCGATTCGTCGCCGCCGGTACCGGCGCGGATCTCCAGGAAGATGTTGCGCTCGTCGTTGGCATCCTTCGGCAGCAGCATCTTTTGCAGGTCGAGCTCCAGGGCGGCCAGCCGGGCCTTGCCCGCTTCGATTTCTTCCTGGGCAAACTCCTTCATGTCCGGATCGCCCAGCATCTGCTGCGCTTCGTCGATATCGCCCTGCACGCCCAGGTAATCCTTGTACAGCGCCACGAGCGGGCCCAGTTCGGCGTGCTCGCGGGTCATCTTGCGGTAGCTGTCCATATTGGACGTGGCACCTTCGGACATCAGCAGTTCGTCCAGCTCCACGAGGCGGTTGGCGAGTTGGTCCAGCTTGGCCAGCATTGATGGTTTCATGGTCTCGTTCTTGTATGGGTGGTCATCGCACCGTGGGCGGTGCGGAGGCGGAAATGCAGGATGGGGCCGCTAACGGCGGCCGCGGAACAGCTGGGGCAGCAGTTCGGCCAGCTGGGCGCGCTCGGCGCCCTGGGCACGGTGCAGCGCCTGCTGCGGGCCGTGCATGAACTTGGCCGTGAGGCCTTTCGACAGCGCTTCGAGCACCGCCTCGACATCTTCGCCCTTGGCCAGCAGCTTGCGGGCACGCTCGAGCTCGGCCAGGCGGATCGCCTCGCCGTTTTCCTGCAGGCCCTGGATGACGGGCACCACGGCGCGGTCGTCGACCCAGTGCATGAACGACTGCACGCGCGTTTCGATGATCGCCTCGGCCTGCGCAACGGCGGCCTGCCGGTTCTCGATGCCGGCCTGCACGACCTTGCCCAGGTCGTCGACGGTATACAGGAACACGTCGTTCAGCCGGCCCACTTCCGGTTCGATGTCGCGCGGCACGGCCAGGTCGACCATGAACATGGGCTTGTGGCGCCGCGCCTTGATCGCCCGCTCGACCATGCCGAGGCCGATCAGCGGCAGCGACGAGGCGGTGGAGGAAATCAGGATGTCGTACTGATGCAGCTGCGTTTGCAGGTCGGCCAGCCGGACCGCCTTGCCGTTGAAGCGGTGCGCCAGCAGTTCGCCGCGCTCGAGCGTGCGGTTGGCCACCGTGATCGATTTCGGGTTCTGCGCCGCGAAGTGCGTGGCGCACAGGTCGATCATTTCGCCGGCGCCGATGAACAGCACGTTCTGTTCGGAGAGCTTGTCGAAGATGCGCTGCGACAGGCGCACGGACGCCGCCGCCATCGACACGCTGTGCGCGCCGATCTCGGTGGTGCTGCGCACTTCCTTGGCGACGGAGAAGCTGCGCTGGAACAGCTGGTGCAGGTACGTTCCCAGGCCGCCCGCCTCGTCGGCGGTGCGGATCGCATCCTTGATCTGGCCGAGGATCTGCGTTTCGCCCAGCACCATCGAATCGAGGCCGGACGCGACACGGAACGTGTGACGCACGGCTTCATGCTGCGGCAGCATGTACAGGTGCGGGCGCAGCTCGGCATAGTTCAGCTGGTGGAAATCGGCCAGGAAATGCGCACCGGCGTCGAGCGGGTTGGCGGCGCAGCTGGCAGCGTAGAGCTCGGTGCGGTTGCAGGTGGACAGGATGGCCGCCTCTTCACTGCCCTGGCCGCCCGTGCGCTGGAACCAGTTGCGCGCCGCGCGCACGGCCGACCCCAGCTGATCAGGCGCGAACGCCAGCCGTTCGCGCAGGGCGACCGGAGCTGTAGTGTGGTTGAGGCCGACGGCAAGGAGTTGCATTTCCAGAAAAATCAACGACGTAGGCTTTGATTATAGCCTGATGTGCGGCACTCGGCTGCATCACGCCCCGGCCGCCGGAATGGGACAAATTGTCCCGGTCGCGGCGTGTTCGCGGCTTTTATTGATCAATTGCCCAGTTTTTCGAGACGATAGCCGTAGCTGTAGACTGGTACCAGGCGGAAACCATTTTCAGGTTTCAACTGGAGTTTATTGCGCACACGCGACACATGGGTATCCATCGTGCGGGAGGGGACATCGGTTTCCCGTATCCAAACCGCCTCGTGAATGTAGGCACGTGACAGAGGCCGACCGATGTTGCGGAAAAACAGCAGTGCCAGGTAGAATTCCTTGTGTGTCACATCCAGCACATGCCCATCCATCAACAGCCGTCCAGGGCGGGTTTCAAAAACATACTGGCCGAAAGTCAGTTGCTCGGCACCATTTTGTGCCGGGAAGGCGCGGCGCAGCAGTGCTTGCACGCGAGCAACCATTTCGCTGCGGCGCAGTGGCTTGATCATGTAATCGTCGGCGCCCGCATCGAGGCCGGAAACGATGTCATCCTCGCCGGAACTGGTGGTCATGAACATCACGGGCGCATGGTCGTTGAGCCTCTCGCGCGCCTTGCGCATCAGTTCCGCACCCCCCATATCCACGACCTGCCAGTCGAAAATGAGCATGTCGTAGCTGTCCTTGCGCAATTGGCCAAGCAGTTCCTTGCCGGCCGGAAAGGCATGGCAAACATGGCCCGCGGAAGTCAGCACCTGCGAAATCAGCTCGGCCTGGCTTCGGTCATTATCAAGGACTACGATTCTCATCTTATCTGTGGGTTAAAGCACGGCGGTAAGGCTTGGTCACTGCGAATATAACAGGATTCGCAAAAGAATTACTAAATTGACCAAATATTGCACTAAGTAAACTTTGTTTGTGCGATTCATACGATCAGTAAACGGTACACTGGTTAAAGGCCGTTTTCAATGAACTTTTATCTTTAGCAACTTTTTAGGAGACACATTCGTGGACAGCGGCTGGGAATTGTTGCCTGTTTCAACCAGCGATATTGCCGAGGTCAGGGAACGCTGCCGTCGGCTCGTGCGGCGCCGTGCCGCGCTGGCGGCCGGGGTATCGGCCGTGCCCATCCCGGGTGTCGACATCGTGTCGGACATCAAGTTGTTCACGCAGTTGATCGACGAGGTCAATACCGCTTTCGGACTGACGGCCGAGCAGGTCGAGAAATTGCACCCGAAGTACCGGATGATCGCTTACGAGGCGTCGGTCAGTGTCGGTGGCATGCTGGTAGGCAAGTTGATCACGCGCGACCTCGTGTTCAAGCTGCTGGCGAAGAGCGGGAAAAAGCTGGTGGCGAAACAGGCATCGAAGATCGTGCCGCTGGCGGGGCAGGTGGCATCGGCCGCGATCGGTTTTTTCGCGTTCCGGCAGATCGGCTACCTGCACGTGGATGCATGCGTGAAGGTGGCGGAGGAGCTGTTGGCGGCGAAGAAAATATAACGGCCGCAGGGGGAAGGTGCAGCCCGGCAGGGCCGCACCCGGGGGACGCGTACGAATTACACGTCCATTACGCGTGCATTACGCGTGCATTACGCGTCCATCTGGCGTGCTTTACGCGTCCGGCAGCACGACGTTGACGTCGAGAACTTCCAGGTTGCCCTGGCGGTCCAGCGAAATCTTGATGTCGTCGGCATTCACTTTCGTGTACTTCGAGATGACTTCGATCAGTTCCTTGTGCAGCGCCGGCAGGAAGTCGGGGCCGCTGCGACCATTGCGCTCGCGCGCGATGATGATCTGCAGCCGTTCCTTGGCTGCGGTGGCCGTTTTCGGCTTGCTGGGGAACAGGAAAGATAGCAGTGCCATTTACTTTCCTCCAAAGATACGCTTGAACAGGCCCGGCTTTTCATAATCCGTGAAGCGCAGGGGCCGGGTTTCGCCGAGGAAGCGGGCGATGACGTCTTCATAGGCTTCCGCCACGTCCGTGCCCTTGAAGTGGATCGCGGGATTGCCCTGGTTCGAGGCATGCAGCACCTGTTCCGATTCGGGAATGATGCCCAGCAGGGGAATGCGCAGGATTTCCTGCACGTCCGTATAGCTCAGCATTTCGCCGGCTTCCACGCGTTTCGGCGAGTAACGGGTGATCAGCAGGTGTTCCTTGACCGGTTCGCCGCCCGATTGCGCGCGGCGCGACTTGGCTTGCAGGATGCCGAGGATGCGGTCGGAATCGCGCACCGACGACACTTCCGGATTGGTGACCACGATCGCTTCGTCGGCGAACGTCAGCGCCATCAGCGCGCCGTGCTCGATACCGGCCGGCGAATCGCAGATGATGTATTCGAAGCCCATGTCGATGATCTCGGCCAGCACGCGCTCCACGCCGTCTTCCGACAGCGCATCCTTGTCGCGCGTTTGCGAAGCCGGCAGGATGAACAGGTTGTCGCAGTGCTTGTCCTTGATCAGTGCCTGCGGCAGCGAGGCTTCCTTGTTGATCACATTGATCAGGTCATAGACGACGCGGCGCTCGCAACCCATGATCAGGTCGAGGTTGCGCAGGCCCACATCGAAGTCGATCACGGCGGTCTTGTGCCCGCGCATGGCGAGACCCGTGGAAAAGCTGGCGCTGGAAGTCGTCTTGCCGACACCGCCCTTGCCGGACGTTACAACAATAATTCTTGCCACGAATAATCCTTTTAATGTGAAAGCTCAGGCGCGGGGCGCGTACGCGTGGCCTGTTGAATTGCCTTAATTGACAGATTGTATATCCAGTTTGTCGCCGCTGAGCCTGATTTGTGCCGGCTGCTTGGCCTGTTCGGCGGGGAAACCGTCCTCGAACGTGCGATAGACACCGGCGATCGACACCAGTTCCGGCGACATCGACAGGGCGAAGATCCGTGCGCTGGCGTCGCCGGAGGCACCGGCCAGTGCGCGGCCGTTCAGGGTGTTGTAGACGTGGATGCTGCCGTCGGCAATGATCTCGGCGCCGTTGTTGACGACGGCCATCACGATCAGGTCGCCGCCGCGCGCATAGATGCGCTGGCCGGCGCGTACCGGCGTATCGACGATGATCGTGCCCGTATTGGCGGACGCGGCAGGAGCAGGGGCGGCGCCGGGCGTCAGTGCCGGTGCCGGGCCTGGCGCCGGCGCGGAAGTTGCAACAGGAGGGGCGGCCATGCCGGCATCATCGCTGCGGCCGGTATCGATCGACAGGCCGAGGGCCTGGATTTCTTCCACCATGTCCGGCCGGGCATTGCGCACCGCCACCGGGTTGAGGCGGTATTTCTTCAGCAGGGCGATCGTGCCGGCCCAGTCGATCCGTTGCGAGCCTGGTGCCAGGTCGCCGACATCGATGACGGCCAGGTCGCCTTCGAAGAAATCGGACACCCCGCCGGTCATGCCGCGCAGGGCGGCATCGAGGGCAATGCAGTCGGAGGTGTGCAGGATCGCGGAAACGGCAACGACGGTGGAAATCTTGATTTCGATGGGCTTCTGGAACGGGCTTTTGGACATGACGACAGTAAAAAGTTCGGGCTGGCCCGGGCCCGAGCATTTTACTGTCAAAAAACAATTATCGGGGAGGCATTTTCATGTAGCGAACAGCCTCCCGGCCTGCATTCATGCGGTTTCCCGCCAGTTGCGGGCAGCCGCTTCCGCACGCATTTGCCGTGCCGCGTCGACCATGTTGCGCAATGCCGCTTCGGTCTCTTCCCAGCCCCGCGTCTTCAGCCCGCAATCCGGGTTGACCCAGAGTTGCCCGGCCGGGATGACCGCCTGCGCGCGGCGCAGCAATGCCAGCATTTCCTCGCGGTCGGGCACGCGCGGCGAATGGATGTCGTAGACGCCCGGGCCGATGTCGTTCGGGTAGCGGAAACCGCCGAAGGCATCGAGCAGGGCCATTGCCGAGCGGGACGTTTCGATCGTGATCACGTCCGCATCGAGCGCGGCGATCTGCGGCAGGATGTCGTTGAATTCGGCGTAGCACATGTGGGTATGGATCTGCGTGCCGTCGCGTGCCACCGCGGCGGTGAGGCGAAAGGCGCGTACCGCGCGGTCCAGGTAGCCGGCCTGCGGGCCCCGGCGCAGCGGCAGCCCTTCGCGCAGTGCCGGTTCGTCGATCTGCACGATGGCGATGCCGGCCTGCTGCAGGTCGTCCACCTCGTCGCGCATCGCCAGCGCGATCTGGTCGGCCGTGTCGGCACGCGGCTGGTCGTCGCGCACGAACGACCATTGCAGGATCGTCACGGGACCCGTCAGCATGCCTTTCACCGGCAACGGCGTCAGGCTCTGCGCATACCGCGCCCACTCGACGGTGATCGGCGCCGGGCGCGACACGTCACCCCAGATGAGCGGTGGTTTCACGCAGCGCGAGCCATACGACTGCACCCAGCCATTCTGCGTGAACGCGAAGCCGGCCAGCTGCTCGCCGAAGTATTCGACCATGTCGTTGCGTTCGGCTTCGCCGTGTACCAGCACGTCCAGCCCCAACGTTTCCTGGCGGCCGATCGCATGGCCGATCTCGGCGCGCATGGCGGCCTCGTACGGGCCCACGGCCAGTTCGCCGCGCTTGAACGCGGCGCGCGCGGCGCGGATCGCCGGCGTTTGCGGGAACGAACCGATCGTGGTGGTGGGGAAGAGCGGCAGGTTCAGCCTTGCTCCCTGCAGCAGGCGGCGTTCGGCGAACGGCGACTTGCGCTGCACGGCACCGGCGGGCAGGGCCGCCAGCCGGGCCCGCACCGCCGCATCGTGCACGCGCGGGCTCGTGCGCCGTGCCGCGATGGCCGCGCGCGAGGCGGCCAGTGCTTCGACCGCCGTGGCCGGCTGTTCGATCGCGGCTTTCAGCAACGCCAGTTCATCGAGCTTTTCCCGGCCGAAGGCCAGCCAGGATTTCACTTCGGGGTCCAGGCCGCTTTCCGGTTCCAGGCTGTACGGCACGTGCAGCAGCGAGCATGACGTGGACAGCCACAGCTGGCCGTTGCGTTTTTCCAGCACCGGGGCCAGCGTGGCCAGCGCCGCGTCGAGGTCGGTACGCCAGATGTTGCGCCCGTCGACGATGCCCGCCGACAGCACCTTGTGCACCGGCAGCCAGTCGGCCACGCTGACCAGCTCGTGGGCGGCGCGCACGCCATCCACGTGCAGGCCGGCGACGGGCAGGCGGCAGGCCAGCGACAGGTTTTCTTCCAGCGGCGAGAAGTAGGTGGCCAGCAGCAGCGGCGCGCCGGCCTGGTTCAGCTGCCAGTACGCGGTGTCGAACGCGCTGCGCCATGCCTGCGGCAGGTCGAGGCCAAGGATGGGTTCCTCGACCTGCACCCAGGCCACGCCCTGTTCCTTCAGCCGTGCCAGCACCTCGCCGTAGACAGGCAGCAGCTGGTCCAGCAGGTCGAGGCGGGCGGAACCGTCGGTGGACCTGGCCAGCCACAGGAAGGTCAGCGGGCCGATCAGCGTGGCCTTCACGGCGTGGCCCAGGGCCTGCGCCTCGGCCACTTCGTCGAACAGGCGGGTCGATGCCAGTGCGAACCGCGTGCCGGCATGCAGCTCGGGGACGAGATAGTGGTAGTTGGTGTCGAACCACTTCGTCATTTCCAGTGCGGGGCTGCCGCCGCCGTGGCTGTCGCCATGGCTGTCTTGGCTGCAGCCGCAGCGTTCGGCACCCGAGCGGCCGCGCGCCAGCGTGAAGTAGCGCGCCAGCGCCGGCTCGTCCCGGAACCCGAAGCGTTCCGGTTCGCAGCCGAACAGCTGGATGTGGTTCGCCACCTGGTCATAGAAGGCAAAGTCGCCGACGGTGACGACGTCGAGCCCGGCGTCGCGTTGCAGCGCCCAGTGGCGTGCCCGCAGGGCGCGACCGGTGTCTTCCAGTTCGGCCGCGGACAGTTCACCGCGCCAGTGGCGTTCCAGGGCCGTTTTCAGTTCACGGCGTGCGCCAATGCGGGGAAAGCCGGGGATGTGCGTGCAAATGTTTTTCATGTCATCGGAGTTAAATATTAGTGAAGTAGAGTGTGCGACAATGGGGTGCATAAGCCAAACGAAACATTTTGCGGTTTAACTTGAAAATAATTCATTGACCATGCTGGAGATCCGCCACCTGCGTACGCTTGCCGCGCTGCGCTCCGCAGGCAGCCTCGTGCGCGCTGCCCAGCTGCTGAACCTGACCCAATCGGCGCTGTCGCACCAGATCAAGCTGCTGGAAGACCGCTACGGCGGCCCGCTGTTCGAGCGCAAGTCGGTGCCCATCGGCTTTACCGCCACCGGGGCGCGGCTGTTGAGGCTGGCCGACATGCTGCTGCCGGAAATCGAGCAGGCCGAGCGCGACGTGGTGCGGCTGATGCAGGGCGACCAGGGCCAGTTGCGCGTGGCCCTCGAATGCCATACCTGTTTCGACTGGCTGATGCCGGTGATGGATGAGTTTCGCAAGCGCTGGCCAGAGGTGGAGATCGACCTGGTGTCGGGGTTCCACAGCGAACCGGTCGACTTGCTGCGCGCCGGAAATGCCGACCTCGTCATCGGCTCGGACTACAGCGCCCACTATGCGACGTTCCCGCTGTTCCGCTTTGAAATCCTGACCGTGATGGCGCAAAAGCACCGGCTGGCCAGCCAGCGCCGCCTGGCGGCCGCCGATTTCGAGGGCGAAACGCTGATCACCTATCCGGTGCCGGAAGAGCGGATCGACCTGATCCGCGAGGTGCTGTGGCCCGCCGGCGTGCAGTTCGGGCGCCGCCAGGCCGAGCTGACGGTGGCGATCCTGCAACTGGTGGCCAGCCGCCGCGGTATCGCCGCGTTGCCGAACTGGGCAATCAAGAACTATGTCGACTACGACTATGTGATCGCGCGGCCGATCGGCGAGAACGGGTTGTGGAGCGACCTGTACGTGTCGGTACCGGAAGCATTGCGGCAGAAAGCCTATGTGGCGGACTTCGTGAAGGTCATTCGCGAGCAGTGCGCGGCGACACTCGATGGAATTAAATTGCTCTCATGACGCAGAGTTTGATATTTATCAAATAACTGGTCAGCTCTGCCAATTAGCATGAAAGCCTTTGCGGAATCTCAGCTGTCTTTGCTCGGTTGTGTCCGCTCATTGTGCCCGGCGATGCTTGGCGATGTCGGCGATGCCTGGCGGTAACCCGGTAATACGCGATAGTTCCGGTCGGTTTCCGGTCGGTTTCCGTTCTTGCTCAGCCGTGCTCAATGACGTTCGCTCGCCAGTTTTTTGCCTAGTTGTGTTCGCTTAGCCGTTTTCCGAAAGGACCTTCCATGTTCATGCTTCCCACGAAGTTTTTCAGCGAGTGGCCCGCTGCCCTGCCGGCCGAGTTGCCCGCCGTCCTGCCAGCCGAGCTGGTCAATGCCGGCCGCAACTTCGCCGAGACGCAGCTGGCCGGTTGCAATGCCTTGATGCGGGCCGCCTTCGAAAGCGGCGCCAGCCTCGTCGAGCTGAACGTGCATGCCACGCGCGAAGGCATCGCGGCGGCCAATGCCGTCTCGAACGGGCTGTTGTTCGTGCGCGAGCCCCGCGACCTGGTCTGCCTGACGGCTTCGCAATCCCAGCAGGCACTGGAACGTGCTCAGCGGTATGGCCGGCAGGTGGCGGGAGTCGCCAATTCCACCCAGCATCGCTTAGGCGAGCTCAGCCGCGACTTAGCTGGTAGCTTGTCCCGCAACGCTATAGAATGAAAAGTAGTAGCGCTTCGACAACCCTGCTGGCCGGTCTGGTCAGCGAACTGGAGAAAGTAAATGGATGATGTAGTCATCGTTGCCGCGGCCCGTACCGCGGTCGGCAAATTCGGCGGCAGTCTGGCCAAGATCCCTGCAGCCGACCTGGGCGCGCACGTGATCAAGGGCCTGCTGGCGCAGACCGGCATCGACCCGAACCTGGTCAGCGAAGTGATCCTGGGCCAGGTGCTGACGGCTGGCGTGGGCCAGAACCCGGGCCGCCAGGCGGTGATCAAGTCCGGCCTGCCGAACGCGATTCCCGGCTACACGATCAACAAGGTGTGCGGTAGCGGCCTGAAGGCCACGTTCCTGGCGGCGCAAGCAATCAAGGCCGGCGATTCGGACATCATCATTGCTGGCGGCCAGGAAAACATGAGCGCCTCGCCGCACGTGCTGAACGGTTCGCGCGACGGTTTCCGCATGGGCGACGTGAAGATGACGGACACGATGATCGTCGACGGCCTGTGGGACGTGTACAACCAGTACCACATGGGCATCACCGCCGAGAATGTGGCGAAGAAATATGAAATCTCGCGCACCCAGCAGGACGAATTCGCGCTGCAGTCGCAGCTGAAGGCGGAAGCGGCCCAGAAGGAAGGCAAGTTCAAGGACGAGATCCTGCCGCTGGAAATCGCGCAGAAGAAGGGCACGATCGTGTTCGACAGCGACGAATACATCAAGGCCGGTTCCACCATCGAAGGCCTGCAAGGCCTGCGCCCGGCCTTCAACAAGGAGGGTAGCGTTACCGCCGGTAACGCTTCCGGCCTCAACGACGGCGCCGCCGCCGTGGTGATGATGTCGGCCTCGAAAGCCAAGGAACTGGGCCTGAAGCCGCTGGCACGCGTCAAGGCCTACGCCTCGTCCGGCCTGGATCCTGCCTACATGGGCATGGGCCCGGTACCGGCCAGCACGCTGGCACTGAAGAAGGCCGGCTGGTCGCCGCAAGACCTGGACCTGCTGGAAATCAATGAAGCCTTCGCCGCCCAGGCATGCGCCGTGAACCAGGAAATGGGCTGGGACACCAGCAAGATCAACGTGAACGGTGGCGCGATCGCCATCGGCCACCCGATCGGCGCTTCCGGCGCCCGTATCCTGGTGACGCTGCTGCACGAGATGGTGCGCCGCGATGCGAAGAAAGGCCTGGCCTCGCTGTGCATTGGCGGCGGCATGGGCGTGGCGCTGGCCGTCGAACGCGAGTAACAATAGTAGTGAGGGGGCCACATATGCAGTGGCCCTTTGTTTTTACGTGCGGAGCACGCTAATTAGAGGGGATGACATATGGCACGAGTTGCATTGGTAACGGGCGGCATGGGTGGTCTGGGCGAAGCGATCTGCATCAAGCTGGTCGCGCTGGGCTACAAGGTGGTAACCACGTATTCCCCGAACAACACGAAGTACCAGGGGTGGCTGGATGAAATGAAGGAAAAGGGTTACAACTTTTCCGCCTACCCGGCCGACGTGGCCGACTACGACTCGGCACAGGAATGCGTTGCCGCGATCACCCGCGACATCGGCCCGATCGACGTGCTGGTCAATAACGCGGGCATCACCCGCGACACGACGTTCAAGAAGATGGACAAGGTGAACTGGGATGCGGTGCTGCGCACCAACCTCGATTCCGTGTTCAACATGACGAAACCGGTGACCGACGGCATGATCGAGCGCGGCTGGGGCCGCATCATCAACATCTCGTCCGTCAACGGCCAGAAGGGCGCGTTCGGCCAGACCAACTATTCGGCCGCCAAGGCCGGCGTGCATGGCTTCACGAAGGCGCTGGCGCTGGAAGTGGCGCGCAAGGGCGTGACCGTGAACACGATCTCGCCGGGCTACATCGGCACCAAGATGGTCACGGAGATCCCGCAGGAAGTGCTCGATACGAAGATCCTGCCGCAGATCCCGATGGGCCGCCTGGGCAAGCCGGACGAAGTGGCGGGCCTCGTCGCCTACCTGTCGTCGGACGAAGCCGCTTTCGTCACGGGCGCCAATATCGCCATCAATGGCGGCCAGCACATGTCGTAAGTTACCGCTGTTGCAAGCTACCGGCATCCGGTAGCCTGACCGGGGGCAGGTACCTGGTGCCGGGCGAACAGCCCGCACCAGGCGCCTGCCTCTGTTTTTTTGTCCGATGATTTTCCCGATGCATTCGAGGACCGCATGAATATCCTGCCCGACGGCGGCCTGCAACTGGCTGAACTGGAAGAACAATCGCTGCAGCCCGGTACCAAGGGCCTGCCGATCACGGAACCGCTGCGCCAGCACATGGTCGGGATGCAGCGCTGGAACGTGCTGGCGGCCGATACCGGCTTTCCCGTGGCCGTGCTGAAGATGTCCAGCCTGCTGCATAACCTCGACTGGATGCGTGCCTTCTGCGCCCGCCACGATGCCGTGCTGGCGCCACACGGCAAGACCACGATGAGCCCGCAGCTGTTCGGCGCCCAGCTGGCGAACGGTGCCTGGGGCATCACGCTGGCGACCGCGCCCCAGGTACTGGCCGCTGCGCGCTTCGGCGTGCGGCGCGTGCTGCTTGCAAACGAACTGGTCGCGCCGGCCGATATCCGCGCGCTGCTGGCCTTGTTGCGCGAAGACCCCGGCTTCGAACTGTTCGTGCTGGCCGATTCGGCCGAGGGGGTACGGCGGCTGTCCCAGGCCGCGGTGGCGGCCGGCATCGGGCGGCCGTTGCCGCTCCTGGTGGAACTGGGCATCGCCGGCAAGCGCACCGGTTGCCGAACGCCGGAAGAGGCGCTCGCGCTGGCACGCGCCATCGCCACGGCGCCCGGCCTGCAGCTGGCCGGCATCGAGGGCTACGAAGGCTTGCTGGTGAGCGCCGACCGTGCCGCCGATCTCGAACGGGTCGGCGCATTCCTGGCCCAGGTCACGGACCTGGCGCGGCAGTTCGACGCGGAAGGGCTGTTCGGCGGGCCGCGGATCCTGCTGTCGGCTGGCGGCTCGTCCTATTTCGACCTGGTGGCGCGCGCGTTCCATGCGGTCGGTGGCCTGTCGCGGCCCGTGCTGCCGGTGCTGCGCAGCGGCTGCTATCTCACCAGCGATCATGGCCACTACCTGGAACTGACGGCCGAGCTGGATGCGCGCGAGGGCGGTGGCGAAGGCTTGCGGCCCGCCCTCGAAGTATGGAGCATCGTGCTGTCGCGGCCCGAGCCGGGCCTGGCGATCCTGTCGATGGGCAAGCGCGACGCATCGCACGACCTGGGCTTGCCGGTGGCGCTGGTCGCGCACCGGCCGGGCGAAGGCCCGGTAACGCTGCCCGCAGGCGCATGCATCGACAAGATGAACGACCAGCATGCCTACCTGCGCCTGCCGGAGGAGGTGGACGTGCGCGTGGGCGACCTGGTGGGGTGCGGCATCTCGCACCCGTGCACGACGTTCGACAAGTGGTCCGTGCTGCTGCTCGTCGACGACGATTACAATGTGCAGCGTGCCATCAACACCCTCTTCTGACGCTTTTGCTGAAAGTCTGCCCTATGCCCGACCCATCTTCCTGCCTGTTCCCGCCCGTTACTCCACTGCGCACCGGCATGTTGCAGGTCGACGCGCTGCACACGATCTACTGGGAAGAGGTGGGCAACCCGCAGGGCATTCCCGTGATCTTCCTGCATGGCGGGCCGGGCGCCGGGTTGTCGCCGCAGCACCGGCGCTTCTTCGATCCGCGCCACTACCGCGTGATCCTGTTCGACCAGCGCGGCGCGGGCCAGTCGACGCCGCTGGGCGAAACGCGCCAGAACACGACCGCGCTGCTGGTGTCGGACATCGAACGGCTGCGCGAGCTGATGGGCATCGAGCAGTGGCTGGTGTTCGGCGGTTCGTGGGGCTCGACGCTGGCGCTGGCGTATGGCGAAGCACATCCCGAACGCTGCCTCGGTTTCGTGCTGCGCGGGGTCTTCCTGTGCACGACGCTGGAAATCGACTGGTTCATCGACGGCGCCCAGTGGTTCCACCCGGAGATCCACGAGGAATTCGCCGAGGCGATTCCGCTGGAGGAGCGGGGCGACCTGCTGCAGGCGTATTACCGGCGCATCATGGATCCGGACCCGGACGTTTACTGGCCCGCGGTGCGGGGATGGAGCCGGTTCGAAGGGCGGCGCGTGTTCCTGATGCCGCAGCCGGAAGAGCCGTCGTGCGACACGCTGGACCTGGGCCTTGGCCGGCTGGAAGCGCACTACATGGCCAACCTGGGCTTCTTCGAGGAAGACCAGTTGCTGCGGAACGTGGCGCGCATCGCCCACCTGCCTGCCGTGATCGTGCAGGGGCGCTACGACGTGATCTGCCCGCCGGTGACCGCATGGCGGCTGCACAAGCACTGGCCGGGCTCGGTGGTGAAGATGGTGCCCGATGCCGGGCACGGGGCCATGGAGCTGGGCATCAGCAGCGAGCTGGTGGCGGCTACCGAGGCATTCCGCCGTTTCGGAAGATTTTAAGCCGCGACAGGTTCGCCCGGCACCGTCGCCGCGCGGCGGCCTGCTACACTTGCGCCTGGAGCGGGCGCGTCGTCCCGCAGCGTACATACAATAATATGGCAATGAACATCCAGCTGGGCGACATCGGCCACATCATTCAACTGGCGATCGCACCGGTATTCCTGCTGAACGGCGTGTGCACCGCCCTGATGGTGCTGATCAACCGCCTGGCCCGCATCATCGACCGCTCGCGCGTGCTCGAGGACCGCCTCGACATTGCCTACAACGACCATTACATCACCGAGCTCGACGTACTGTACCGCCGCTCGCACTACATCAACATGGCGATCACGCTGTCCACGCTGTGCGGCCTGTTCGTCGGTATCGTGATTGCCCTGCTGTTCGTGGGCGATACCACCGATGTCACGCTCGACAAGTACATTGCGGGCCTGTTCGCCGCGGCGGTGGCCAGCCTGATCGCCAGCTTCGGCGCGCTGCTGCGCGAGATCTTCATCGCTTCGTCGGCCATGCGTGCGATGCGCCACGTGCGCCGGGCACCCAAAGCCAACGAGCCAGTCACGAAACAAACCTAGATACGAATCCCATGCACGACTATCAACGCCCCCCGACCCTGCACCGCTATGGTCCCCGCAGCGAACTCGACCAGGCACTCAGCCTCGGTCATTTCGTGCTGCGGCCCGATGCGGGATTCCTCACGCTGTCGTTCTCGCAGGCATGGAGCCGCGACCTGTTCGACCATTTCGGCGCCGATGCCTGCCTCGTCATCCATAACACCGAGGAATTCGGTGAACGGGTCCACCGTGCCGTGCAGCGCACGCTGCCGAACTGGGCCGGTATCGACGGCGCCGTCGAGTATGGCAGCCGTGCCCGGCTGGGTTCGGCCTTCACGATGGCCGCCCAGGATGCGCCGGAGCAGGAATGGAAATTCGCCTGGCGGCCGATGCACGCGCAAGCCAGCCTGAACCCGGTAGTGATCCGCATCGGCAGCCTGGAGCAGTTCGCGGAAGTGCGCACGCGCGACCAGTATCCGGCCTGAACGGCCAGGGGCGGCCAGGGCGCGGCAGGGTCAGCGCGGCGCCGCCATGGCTGCAGCGCCGGTGCGGGCGATGTCCGTGCCGGCCGAAGGCAGCGCGCGCGGTGCGATGCCCTTGTCGAGCCGCGCCAGCACGGCGCCCATCATGCGTTCGATGTCGCCGCGGATGATGTTCGTGCCGAGGATGCCCGGCACGTAGAAGTTGGGCATCATTCGGCCCGTGTACAGCACCTTCGTGCCGCCCGTTTCCGGGACCGGCACCAGTTCCCAGCGCGATTCATAATGCTTCATGTCGCCGGAAATGAGCGCGATATCGATCGACGACATCGGCTGCTCGGTGGCGCGCACGATCAGGTGGATCGAGCGCGACATGAACAGGAAGCGGGCATTGCCGAACTGCTCGATGATCACCTCGTTGCCATTGCGGGAAAGCACGCGGCACGACACCAGGTCCGGCACGAATTCCTCCATGCGGTCATATCCGGTCAGGATGCGCCACACGACGGGCAGTGGCGCCTGTACGGTGCCGGTGGCATCGATCTCGAACATGTGCAGCGCTTCCTGCGTGATGCGCTTCACCGTTACCTGGAGCTTGGGCGTGTCGCTGCGCGGGCCCTGCGCAAACACCAGCGCGGGCGCACCACAACCTAACAACAATAGCAGCAATAGTTGCCTCATGGTTCCAGCGTACGGTAACAGGCAGAGGAATACAAGGGCGGCACGCGCGTACGGTTAACCAGCGCACCGAGCGGGTGCCGGTGCGCATGCCAGAGCCGATTTTCCATCGACTGGATTTTTCTCGTCCGCCCGCCGTCGTCAGTGCGCCGTGGCAATCGGCTTGCGGAAGGTGTCGATCACGAAATGGCTCATGTTGTCGGCCAGGACCTGTTCGCCGATGAAGATCTTGCCGGCCTGCTCGTGTCGCAGCAAGTCCGCTTCCTCCTCGCTGTGGGTGCGCACGACGGTGCGGATGTCCGGATTCAGCGCGCGAGCCGTTTCGATCATGGCGCGCACGTGGAAGGTGTCCGGCGTGGCGATCACCAGCATCCGGGCGTGGGCGATGTGAGCCTGGATCAGCACGGCTGGCTCGCCCGCGTTGCCGGCAACCGCGGGTATGCCGTTGCGCCGCAGTTCGTCGACCAGCTCGCGGTTCTGTTCCGCGACCACGTAGTGGATGCCGTGCTCGTTCAGCGAGCGGGCGATGTGGCGCCCGACGCGGCCGTATCCCACCAGGACCACCTGGCCGGACAGTTTGGTGCGCGCCGTGGTCATCGGCAATTCGGCCAGCGGGTCGGCCGGCCGGTCGAACTTTGCCGCCAGCCGCTGGTTGCGGCCGAGCCAGCGTTCCAGCGGCCCCGTTGCGGCAAACACCAGCGGATTCAGGGCGATCGAGATGATCGCCCCGGCCAGCAGCAGGCTCTGGCCTTCGGGCGGCATCAGCTTCAGCGAAATCCCCAATGCGGCGAGGATGAACGAGAATTCGCCGATCTGCGCGAGGCTGGCCGACACCATCAGGGCCGTCTTGACCGGATAGCGCAGCACCACCACGAGCAGGAATGCGGCCAGCGACTTGCCGAAGATGATGATCGCCACCACCGCCAGTAGCTGCAGCGGCTGTTCCAGGATGATGGCCGGCTCGAACAGCATGCCGACCGACACAAAGAACAGCACCGCGAACGCATCGCGCAGCGGCAGCGATTCCTGCGCCGCGCGGTGCGCCAGCGCCGATTCGCGCAGCACCATGCCGGCGAAGAACGCGCCCAGCGCGAACGAAATGCCGAACAGCTTCGTGGCGGCGAAGGCGATGCCGACGGCGGCCGCGATCACGCACAGCGTGAACAGTTCGCGCGAACCGGTGCGCGCCACCTGCCACAGGATCCACGGGAACAGCTTGCGGCCCACGACCAGCATGAAGGCAACGAACACGGCAACCTTGCCCAGCGTGATGGCCAGCGTCATCCAGATACTGGCATTCGGGTCGACACCTGTCGTGTCGCCGCCCAGCGAGGGCGCCAGCGCCGGCAGCAGCACCAGCACGATCACGGTGACGAGGTCCTCGACGACGAGCCAGCCGACGGCGATGCGGCCGTTGAAGGTGTCGAGGATGCCCCGTTCCTCCAGCGCGCGCAGCAGCACCACGGTACTCGCGACGGACAGCGCCAGCCCGAATACCAGCCCGCCGCCGATCGACCAGCCCCACCAGTGCGCCAGGCCCATGCCCATGGCGGTGGCGGCGGCGATCTGCAGCACGGCACCGGGCAGGGCCACCTTGCGCACCTCCCACAGGTCGTCCAGCGAGAAATGCAGCCCCACGCCGAACATCATCAGCATGACGCCGATTTCGGCCAGCTGGCCGGCCAGGGCGGCATCGGCCACGAAACCGGGCGTAGTGGGACCAAGCAGGATGCCGGCGGCGAGGTAGCCGACCAGGGCGGGGAGTTTCAGGCGGGCGGCGATGAAGCCGAGGACGAGACCGAAGCCGAGCGCGGCTGCGATGGTGGTGATCAGGGGAACGTCATGGGGCATGCAGGCAGGGTTCCTTTCGGTGGATGGCGGGACGGCGAACGCCGACCCTTGCCGAAAGTATAAACGCAGCAGCTGCCACGCCCTGCCGTTTTTCCGCGGTTTCCAGCGGCGCCTTCACTTGTGCCTGCACCTGCGCCGCTGGCTGCGGCGCTTGTAACTCACCGCTGGCTGCGGCGCTTGTAATTCACCGCTGGCTGCGGCGCTTGTAATTCACCGCTGGCTGCGGCGATTGCATCTCCACCGCCGGCCGCGGCGCGCTTCTCTACATCAGACCTTGCGGACGACGACGCTGCCGATCGAGTAACCGGCGCCGAACGAGCAGATGACACCGTAAGCGCCGGACGGCAGATCGTCCTGGTGCTTGTGGAAGGCGATGATGGAACCGGCGGACGACGTGTTGGCATACGTGTCCAGCACCACCGGTGCTTCGTCGGCGGTGGCATCGCGGCCCAGGATCAGGCGCGCGATCAGCTGGTTCATGTTCAGGTTGGCCTGGTGCAGCCAGTAGCGGCCGATCTGCTCGACCGCCAGGCCGGCGCTGGCGATCGAGCTCTTGATCATCTCGGCGGCCATCGGGCAGACGTCCTTGAACACCTTGCGGCCCTGCTGCTTGAACAGTTTGTCGGGCTGGCCCACGCCCGCCTCGTCGAAGCGGTTCATGAAGCCGAAGTTGTTGCGGATATTGTTGGAGAACGACGTCTTGAGCTTCATGTCGACGATCTCGAACTGGTGTGCGGAGACGGCGGCGTCGCGTGCCTCGATCACGATCGCCGTGCAGGCATCGCCGAAGATGAAGTGGCTGTCGCGGTCGCGGTAATCCAGGTGGCCGCTGGTGATTTCGGGGTTCAGTACCAGTACCGCGCGGGCCTGGCCCGTTTGCACGGCGGTGGCGCCGGTCTGGATGCCGAAGGTGGCGGACGAGCAGGCCACGTTCATGTCGAAACCGAAACCGTCGATGCCCAGCGCCTGCTGCACTTCGACGGCCATCGCCGGGTAGGCGCGCTGCATGTTCGAACAGGCGACGATCACCATGTCGATATCGGCCGGCTGGCGGTTGGCGCGGGCCAGCGCCTCCCTGGCCGCGGCCACGCAGATTTCGGCCTGCAGCGACAGTTCCTCGTTGGACCGCTCGGGAATGCGCGGCGCCATCCGCTTCGGATCGAGGATGCCGGCCTTGTCCATCACGTAGCGCGACTTGATGCCCGACGCCTTTTCGATGAAGCCCGCGGACGACGGTTCCAGCGCCGTGACCGTGCCCGCCTCGATGGCGGCGGCGTGTTCGGCGTTGAACAGGGCCACGTAGGCGTTGAATGCTTCCACCAGCTCTTCGTTCGAGATCGCGTGCGGTGGCGTGAACAGCCCCGTACCGCTGATAACGGCTTGTTTCATATGCAAACTTTCGAATTCGTTAAGGGCGCAAGCGCCGCTGAGGCGCTGATTCTACCTGAAGAAATGTGCGAAAAACCTGCCCAAAAAAAACGACGCCCGGAGGCGTCGCGGCCGTTCTTCGCACCTTGGGAAAATCACTTCGCGGCGGCCTGCACGATCGCCGACGCCGGCCTGGCCGTTTGCACCGGCAAGCCTTTCAGGTGGTTCAGCGCCTGTGCCAGCTGGAAGTCGCCGGCGGTGCCGTATTCGAGCGGCTTGCGTTTTTTCTCCAGCGCCAGGATGCGCGCCTGCTCTTCGAGCTCGTCACGGCGCTCCTTCGAAACCTCTTCCTCGCGGTCGTTCGCCAGGTGCCGGGACAGGTCGGCTTCGCGCATGCGCAGCGCATTCAGGCCATCGCCATCGGCGTATTCGTTCACGTGCAGGTCGGGCGCGATGCCTTTGGCCTGGATGGCGCGGCCGTGCGGCGTGTAGTAGCGTGCCGTGGTCAGCTTGAGCGCCGTGTCGGCGGTCAGCTGGCGGATCGTTTGCACCGAGCCCTTGCCGAACGTTTGCGTGCCGATGATCGTGGCGCGCCGATAGTCCTGCAGCGCGCCGGCCACGATCTCGGAAGCGGATGCGGAACCGGTATTGACCAGCACCGCCAGCGGCACGCGTTTGACGGCTTCGGGCAGCCGCGCCAGCGGATCGCTGTCGCCGCGCAGCGAGTAGTACTCGGCGCGCGCATAGTAGATCTGTTTCGAATCGGGCAGCTGGCCATTGGTGGAGACCACCGATGCATCCTTCGGCAGGAAGGCCGAGGCCACGCCGATCGCACCCTGGAGCACGCCGCCCGGATCGTTGCGCAGATCGAGCACCATGCCCTTCAGGTGGGGATCCTGCCGGTACAGTTCGGTGATCTTGGCGGCCAGGTCGTCCACGGTGGGCTCCTGGAACTGCGCCACGCGCAGCCATGCATAGCCGGGCTCGATGATCTTGCCCTTGACGCTCTTCTGCAGGATTTCCTCGCGCACCAGGTTGAATGTGAGCGGCTGCGGTTCATCGTCGCGCAGCACCGTCAGCGTGACCTTGCTGTGCGGTTCGCCGCGCATCTTCTTCACCGATTCATCGAGCGACATGCCCTTCAACGGCATCGAGTCGAGACGGGTGATCAGGTCGCCGGCCTTGATGCCGGCGCGGTAGGCCGGCGAATCCTCGATCGGCGCGACGATGCGGATATAGCCTTCGTCGCCCTGGGCGATCTCGATGCCCAGGCCCACGAAGCGGCCTTGCGACCCTTCGCGCAGTTCGGCGTAGGCTTTCTTGTCGAGGTAGGCCGAATGCGGGTCGAGCGAGGCGACCATGCCGGAGATGGCTTCGGTCAGCAGTTTCTTGTCCTCGACCTGCTCGACATAATCGGACTTGATCAGGCCATACACATCTGCCAGCTGGCGCAGTTCCTCCAGCGGCAGGGCCGGCTCCGCGCGCTGCGCCATCGCGGAGAACTGCAGCGAAACGGCAATGCCGGCCACGACACCAATACCGACCAGCCCGGTGCGCTTGAATGCACGCTTCAGTTTTTTGCCCATGTCACCGTCCATGCTGTTGCCGCACCTGTTACCGAACCTGTTACCGAACCTGCTGCCGAGTCTGCTGCTGAACCTTCTGCCGAACCTGCTGCTGAACCTTCTGCGGACCCTGCTGCTGAGTTTGCTACAAGGTCTATTACCGGGTCTGCGACTCAGTAATCCCGCAACAAACCCGCGCTCACTCGACCGCCGTTGATCCAGTATAAACCTGATTTTCCGCGAAGGTAGTGGCTGTTGCACGGTGCGGCGGACGCTTTGCCAGGATTTACTCGAAGCCATGATCTGTTCGTCACCATTGCATGTTGTTGAGGATTTGTACGACCGCGTTAATGAGCGTTACCAAATGTAAGAATGCCGGAATGACCTGTCGCCGCGTCCTACACTTGGCCCGTATTTCTCTCTACCCTGAAGTGGTTTTGGCCTGCGCCCCAAGCGCAGGCTTTTTTTTGCATGGAGTATTCATGGACACGTTGAAGAAGGGCGCGGCCGCGCTGGCGGCCGCGTGGCTGCTGGCCGGTCCGGCATGCGCGCTGCCGGTGATGGAGCTGCGGGCGCAGGATTTGCTGATGATGGCACCCGCGCTGAAGGACTCGCTGAAACTGAATGCCAACCAGCAGACCTTGTGGCAGCAGACCGAGGGCAGGACGCGCACGCTGCTGCGCGAGCGCCAGTCGCGCACGGAAAGGATGCAGGCGGCGTCGCTGCCGGCGCTGCAGAGCAAGGACGTCGAACTGCGCGACCTGGCCGGTGCGCTCGAGGCGGAAGGCGCCACGGCGCTGGCGGAGGAAAAGCAGCTGCGCGAATGGTGGCTGACGGTGAACGACGCGCTCGATGAGACGCAGCGCCGTGCGGTGGCAGTGTTTCTCGCCGAGCAGCTGCAGCGCAAGCCGGAAGGGCCGGGCAGTGGCGGCGGCGGCACACCACGCGGCGAAGGTGGCGGCG
Source organism: Pseudoduganella sp. jia 12 (assembly GCF_055502675.1). NCBI lineage: Bacteria > Pseudomonadati > Pseudomonadota > Betaproteobacteria > Burkholderiales > Oxalobacteraceae > Pseudoduganella > Pseudoduganella sp. jia 12. The sequence continues at coordinate 182,177 of NZ_JBUXKP010000011.1, read as the reverse complement.
GGCATCGTGGCGGGCCGGGGGGCGGAGCCGGCGGCGGCATAGGGAGCGGCATGGGCAATATGGGGGGCGCTGTCGGCATCGGCCGCTGATCAGTGGTTGAAGGGTGACCGCATCCTCGTGTACGCTAATACTCTGGACGGGCGCCTGCGCGCCCACAGCCAAGAGTCAATCCGGGTCGGTCCCCACGAAGGACCGCTCCCTTTCCTGAAAGCGGCCACGTGAAACGACATCTCCTCTCCCTCCTGATTTTCTCCCTTTGCGCCGGTGGCGCCATCGCTGCCGACACGGCCGCGCCCTCATCGGGCATCGACACGCAGTACATCGACCACGACGTGCGCCCGCAGGACGACTTCTTCGAACACCTGAATGGCGGCTGGCTGAAGACGGCCGAGATCCCGGCCGACAAGGCCAGCTGGGGTTCGTTCATGAAGCTGCGCGACGACACGCTGCCGCAGCTGCGCGGCATCATCGAGGAACTGGCGCAGAAGAAGCGGCTGCAGGGCGACGAACAGAAGATCGCCGACCTGTATGCCAGCTACATGGATGAAAAAAAGCTCGATGCGCTGGGCATCCAGCCCGTGAAAGCGGAGCTGGCGCGCATCGACGCGATCAAGGACAAGGCGCAAATCCCCGCGCTCGTGGCGCACCTGAACCGACTGGGCGTGGTCACGCCGTATGCGGTTCGCGTATCGCAGGATGCGCGCGAATCGTCGCGCTATGCCGCCTACGTGGCCCAGAGCGGCCTGGGCTTGCCTGACCGCGACTATTACCTGAAGAAGGACGACGCCAAACTGGCCGACGCGCTGGCGAAATACGAGCTGCACATCGCGAAAGTGCTCACGCTGGCCGGCCGCAAGGATGCCACGGCACAGGCAAGGAACATCGTGGCGCTGGAAACCGCGCTGGCGCAGGCGCAATGGACCAAGGTGGAAAACCGCGATCCCGTGAAGCGTTACAACAAGGTGGCGATCGGCCAGCTGGCGGCGCTGGCGCCGGGATATGACTGGCAGGGCACGCTGGCCGCGGGCGGTATCGCTGGCAAAACCGATTATGTCATCGTGATGCAGCCCTCTTACCTGCAGGGTTTCGCGAAGACGCTGGACGATACCGGCCTGGCCACATGGAAGGCATACTTCGCGTGGCAGCTGCTGCGCGATGCGTCGCCCTACCTGTCGAAGCCGTTCGCCGATGCGCACTTCGCGTTCTACGGTACCGTGCTGACGGGCGTGACGGAGCAGCCGCCGCGCTGGAAGCGTGGCGTGGGCGTCGTGGAAGGCGCGATCGGCGAGGGACTGGGCAAGCTGTACGTTGCGCAGCACTTCCCGCCCGAGCGCAAGGAGCGCATGGAGAAGCTTGTCGACAACCTGCTGGTCGCCTACAAGCAGAGCATCGACACGCTGGACTGGATGAGCCCCGCGACGAAGAAGGAAGCGCAGGCCAAGCTGGCCAAGTTCACGCCGAAGATCGGCTACCCGGACAAGTGGCGCGATTATGCGAAGTTCAAGACGGTGAAGGGCGACCTGGCAGGCAACCTGCGCCGCGCCGCCGAATTCGATTACGACCGCAACGTCGCCAAGCTGGGCCAGCCGATCGACCGCACCGAGTGGGGCATGACGCCGCAAACGGTGAACGCCTACTACCGCTCGACCACCAACGAAATCGTGTTCCCGGCGGCGATCCTGCAGCCGCCGTTCTTCGATGCGAAGGCGGACGATGCCGTGAACTATGGTGCGATCGGTGCCGTGATCGGCCACGAGATCAGCCACGGCTTCGACGATTCGGGCAGCCAGTCCGACGGCGACGGCAACCTGCGCAACTGGTGGACCGATGCGGACCGCGCGAACTTCAAGGCCAAGGCGGACCGGCTGGTGGCGCAGTACGATGGCTACAGCCCGCTGCCCGGCTACAACGTGAACGGCAAGCTCACCCTGGGCGAGAACATCGCCGACAATTCCGGCCTGGCGATCGCGTACAAGGCCTACAAGCTGTCGTTGAACGGCCAACCGGCGCCGGTGATCGACAAGCTGACGGGCGAGCAGCGCTTCTACATGGGCTTTGGCCAGGTGTGGCGCGCGAAGATGCGCGAGGCGCAGCAGATCGTGCAGGTGAAGACCGACCCGCATTCTCCGGGCCGCTTCCGTGCCAACGGCACCGTGGTCAACCAGCCCGGCTTCTATGAAGCGTTCGGCGTGAAGGAAGGCGACAAGCTGTACCTGAAGCCGGAAGAGCGCGTGATCATCTGGTAAGCAAGGGCCAATAAGCAAGCTGCGATCTGCTGGCAAAAAGACCACAGCCCGTGGCCTTTTTGCATTCGCGGCGAACCGGTATGGTATTGTCGATCGACCGGCATCCGACCGGTAAACCCATCGTCATAAACAAGAGGGAAATACCTTGAAACGACACCTGTTAAGTGCATTGACGCTCGGCCTGCTGGCCGGCGTGTGCGGCGTTGCCGGCGCGGCCGACAAGGCTGCTACCAAGACTGCCGCATCGGGCATCGCGATCGAATATATCGACCCATCCGTGCGCGCCCAGGACGACTTCTTCGTTCACACCAACGGCAAATGGCTGGCCACCACCGAGATCCCGGCCGACAAATCGAGCTGGGGCGCCTTCCACAAGCTGCACGAGGATACCCAGCCGCAGCTGCGCAAGATCATCGAGGACGCGGCCGCCAGCGCGAAGGATGCGGACCAGCAGCGCATCGGCGATTTCTACGCCAGCTTCATGGATGAAGCGCGCGTCGAGCAACTGGGCGTTGCGCCCATCAAGGACCACCTGGCGAAGATCGCCGCCATCGGCGACAAGAAGGCCTTGCCGCAGCTGTTCGCCGAGTTCAACCGCCATGGCGTGACGGCGCCGATCAACATCACCATCCACCAGGACAACAAGGATTCCACGAAATACGTGGCCGACTTCTTCCAGGATGGCCTGGGCCTGCCCGACCGCGACTACTACCTGAAGAAGGATGACGCGAAGCTGGCCGAAGCGCTGGCCAAGTATGAGCTCCACGTGGCGAAGATGCTGACGCTGGCCGGCGATGCCAATGCCGCCGCCAATGCAAAGGCCATCGTGGCGTTCGAGACCGACATTGCCAAGATCCAGTGGAGCAAGGTCGAACTGCGCGACCCGGTGAAGGCGTACAACAAGTACGAGATCGCCAAGGTCGGCGAACTGATGCCCGGCTTCGACTGGAATGCCTACCTGGCCGCCACCGGCGTGCAGGGCAAGGCAACGTATGTGATCGTCAGCCAGCCGACCTATTTCCAGGCACTGGACAAGGTGCTGGCCGAGACACCGCTGGCAACGCTGAAGGCCTATGCGCAGTGGCAGCTGATCCACGATGCGGCGCCCTACCTGTCGAAGGCGTTCGTCGACGAGAACTTCGCGTTCTATGGCACCACGCTGTCCGGTGCCACCGAGAACCGGCCGCGCTGGAAACGTGCCGTCAGCTCCACGGAAGCGGCGCTGGGCGAGGCGATCGGCAAGGTGTACGTGCAGCAGCATTTCCCGGCCGAGTACAAGGCGCGCATGGAAGTGCTGGTGAAGAACCTGCTGACTGCGTTCAGGCAGAGCATCAACACGCTGGACTGGATGACGCCGGCAACGAAGAAGGAAGCACAAACGAAGCTGGCCAAGTTCACGACCAAGATCGGCTACCCGAACAAGTGGCGCGATTACTCGGCGCTGACCGTCAAGCGTGACGACCTGCTGGGCAACGTGCAGCGCGGGAACGAGTTCAACTACAACAAGGAGTTGAACAAGCTGGGCAAGCCGATCGACCGCGACGAGTGGCTGATGACGCCGCAGACGGTGAACGCCTACTACAACCCGGAAATGAACGAGATCGTGTTCCCGGCCTCGATCCTGCAGCCGCCGTTCTTCGATCCGAAAGCGGATGACGCCGTGAACTATGGCGCGATCGGCGGCGTGATCGGCCACGAGATCAGCCACGGCTTCGACGACCAGGGTGCCCAGTACGACGGCGACGGCAACCTGCGCGACTGGTGGAGCCCGGCCGATCACAAGAACTTCAAGGCCAAGACCAGCCAGCTGGTGGCGCAGTACGGTGCCTACAGCCCGCTGCCCGGCTACCAGGTGAACGGCGAGCTGACCCTCGGCGAGAACATCGGCGACAACTCCGGCCTGGCCGTGGCGTACAAGGCTTACAAGCTGTCGCTGAAGGGCAAGAAGGCGCCGGTGATCGACGGCCTGACGGGCGACCAGCGCTTCTACATGGGCTGGGCGCAGGTGTGGCGCATGAAGATGCGCGAGCCGGCGCAGATCGTGCAGATCAAGACCGATCCGCATGCCCCTGGCCAGTTCCGTGCCAACGGCACGATGCGCAACCAGCCGGGCTTCTACGAAGCCTTCAAGTTGAAGGCCGGCGACAAGATGTTCCTGGCGCCGAAGGAGCGCGTGATCATCTGGTAAGCGGTGACGTGAACCAGCAGAGGCCGCCCTTGGGGCGGCCTTTTTTTCGCCTGAGTTTTTGCCTGAGTTTTTGCCTGAGTTTTCGGCTGGATCGTCGGCTGCGCGGGCAACAAAAAACCGCCTCGCAGGCGGTTTTTACGGGTTCCGCAGGCATGGCCGGCGTCGTCAGCCTTTCGGTGGCTGCGCGGCTTCGGCAGCAGCGGGTGCCGCGGCATCGCCAGCGGCGGCCGGCGCGGCGGGGGCGGGCGCTTCCGGCTCCTTGAACTTGGCGCCGGACTGGTTGGCCATGTAGACGACGGCGCGGGCAACTTCCACGTCGTCCAGGTCCGGATTGCCGCCCTTGGCCGGCATGGCGCGCAAGCCTTCGACCGCATGCTTGACGACCGTGTCGTAACCCTGGGCGATGCGGGCGGCCCACTGGCCGCTGTCGCCCGTTTTCGGCGCGCCGGCAATGCCCGCGCCGTGGCAGGCCTGGCAGGTCGAGGTGTACACCGCTTCGGCGGTCTGCAGCACCTTGGGCGCGTTCGCGTCCTTGAACGTGAAGCCTTCGTCGGCAACGGGTTTCAGGCGGGCGGCAATGGCTTCCGGCGACATGGCATTCGAACCGGCGCCGGTCAGTTTTTGCTGGGTGACGAATTGCACCAGCAGGATGATGCCAATGATGGTGACGAGAAAGAAAGCGATGACTGCTGCTGCGAGTTGCTTGGGAGTCCGGATGACGGATTGGTGCTCGTGGTGTGCGTCGCTCATGATTTCCTTAGTACAAGTGGCTGGTCGACCAGCGCGTGAATGTTGTAAACATCGGGGTACTTGGGTATGGCAGACTTCTCGCCGAGAAACCGGCTGATTATAGTCCCAAAATTATGGCGCGGGAAACAACTCGGCCGTGCGGGAAATGGCGCCGCATTGCTTGCCGGCCTGTCGATGCCATCGTCCCAACAAGCAAAATACTTGTGCTTTCGGATAGACGCGCGGCAGGAAAGCCGGTATCCTTCGGTTCTCCGTGCGGCTGTAGCTCAGTGGATAGAGTATTGGCCTCCGAAGCCAAGGGTCGCTGGTTCGATCCCAGCCAGCCGCACCATCCCTTCCGAAATTCCTTAGGTACAACACAGTACCGAACAGCACCAATAGCAATAACGGCACCAACAACACCAGCAACACCAATTCATATTGAGAGCTCCGAGCTTTCCGCACGTTCTGGATTTCTCCAGTTTTCATGCAGCGTTGTCTTTCCCGTCTTCTTGTAACTGGACTTGACACGTTTTCCAGTGGCTTTCTCCCGGTTTTGCTCTAAGGCGATGCGTCAGCGCAACGGTTTAAGCGATTTCCTGTCACTTCGACAATTTCCCTACATTCTTAGTTGTCAATAAGGTTATGCTTTGCGGCATCGCTTTGTGACGTTACGAGCCGGTTTTCAAGCAGGACCTTGCGTTAGCGCTGTGAAATGGTCGAGTTACCGGTGTAAAATTTAGTCGTATCATTTCTGCAATTTCTGGTAGACAATTACGGCTGCATCTCGATGGCCAACCGCTGGGTTCAAGCGCTTGCCAACAGAAGATTCTTGTTATCAATATTGCATTGATTAAAATTTTGATATACAGTTGGCATAAAGACAATCGTAATTCTCGAACGGAACCCGATATGGAAAACGATCAAATCGTTGCAGTAGTGGGACTGGGCTATGTGGGTTTGCCCTTGGCAGTGGAGTTCGGCAAAAAGCGGGCGACTATCGGTTTCGACCTGTCGGAGGCGAAGGTCGGGAATTACAAACGTTTCGTCGATCCCACCGGTGAAGTCTCGACGGACGAGCTGAAGGCAGCCCGTCAATTGACGGTCACGACCGATCCGGCGGCGCTGGCGCAGGCCGACTATATCGTCATCGCCGTGCCGACACCGGTCGACATGGCGCACAACCCGGATTTCGGGCCGCTCATCGGCGCATCGACCAGCGTCGGCAAGCACATGAAGCGTGGCGCGATCGTTGTTTACGAATCCACCGTCTATCCTGGCGCTACCGAAGAAGTCTGCATCCCCATCCTGGAAAAGCACTCCGGCCTCAAATGGAAGCAGGATTTCCATATCGGCTTTTCGCCGGAGCGCATCAACCCCGGCGACAAGCAGCACACGCTGACCACCATCCTGAAAGTGGTTTCCGGCGACGATGCGCCAACGCTGGAAGCGGTCGCGCAGCTGTATGAATCGATCATCACCGCCGGCGTGTATCGCGCCTCGAGCGTGAAGGTGGCCGAGGCCGCGAAAGTCATCGAAAACACCCAGCGCGACCTGAACATCGCCCTGATGAACGAGCTGGCGATCATCTTCGACAAGATCGGCATCGACACGATCGAAGTGTTGCAGGCGGCGGGCACCAAATGGAATTTCCTGCCGTTCCGTCCTGGTCTGGTCGGTGGGCACTGCATCGGCGTCGATCCCTATTACCTGACCCACAAGGCCGAGATGGTCGGCTATCACCCCCAGGTGATTCTGGCCGGCCGCCGCATCAACGACGGCATGGCAAAGTTCGTGGCCGAGAAAACGGTCAAGCAAATCATTGCCACGGGCCGCCACGTGAAGGGTGCCAAGGTCAACGTGTTTGGCCTGACCTTCAAGGAAAACTGCCCCGACCTGCGTAACTCGAAGGTCGCCGACGTGATCGCCGAACTGCGTTCCTATGGACTGGATGTGCACGTGTACGACCCGGTCGCGGAAGCAGACGAAGCAATGCACGAATACGGCATCGAACTGGAAAGCTGGGAGGCGCTGCCGCGTGCTGATGCGGTCGTGGCCGCGGTATCGCACAAGGAACTGCTGGCGCTGTCGCTGGCCGACTTGGCATCGAAGCTGAACGATGGCGGCTGCTTCATCGACGTGAAATCGCAATTCCCCTTGTCCGGCCTGCGCGAAGCCGGTTACGCCGTCTGGCGCCTGTAAGCGCTGGACCATTCGGAGGCATGCCAGCTGTGAGCAAGTTCGACGACGTAGTGGAACACCTGGGCGGCCGGCAATACCGCTGGGTCGTGACGGGTGCCGCCGGCTTCATCGGTTCCAATCTCGTGGAAGCGCTGCTGAAACTCGGGCAGCGCGTGACGGGGCTGGACGATTTCTCCACAGGCCACCAGCACAACCTCGACCTCGTTCGCGAGGCCGTCGGCACGCGTGCCTGGGCTGGCTTTGATTTCATCGAAGGCGACATTCGCGATGCCGGCACGTGCGCCCGCGCCACCGAGGGCGCCGACTTCGTGCTGCACGAAGCGGCCCTGGGGTCCGTTACCCGGTCGCTGGAAAATCCGCAGCGCACCCATGACGTGAACGTGACCGGGTTCGTCAACATGCTGGTTGCGGCGCGCGACGCGAAGGTGAAGCGATTCGTGTATGCCGCCTCCAGCTCGACTTATGGCGACCATCCCGGCCTGCCGAAGGTGGAAGACCGGATCGGCAAGCCGCTGTCGCCGTATGCCGTGACCAAGTATGTCAACGAGCTGTATGCCGACGTGTTTGCCCGTTGCTACGGCATCGAGACGATCGGACTGCGCTACTTCAACGTCTTTGGCCCACGCCAGGATCCGCAAGGCGCGTATGCCGCCGTGATACCCCAGTGGGTGGCGGCGATGATCGGCGACCGTCCGGTGTTCATCAACGGCGACGGCGAAACCAGCCGCGATTTCTGCTTCATCGACAACGTGGTGCAGGCCAACCTGCTGGCTGCGCTGGCAACCGCGCCGGGTGCGGTCAACACGGTCTACAACGTGGCGCTGAACGAGCGCACGAGCCTCAACCAGCTGTACCACATGATGCGCGAACTGCTGCAGGAGCAATTCCCGCACCTGAGAAACGCGCAACCGCAGTACAAGGACTACAGGGCCGGCGACGTGCGCCATTCGCAGGCCGATATTACCCGGGCGCGTGAATCACTGGGCTATGCGCCGACGCATGACATCGCCGCCGGGCTCAGAGAAGCAATGGATTGGTACGTGCAACACCTGGCGATCGCCAGCTGAAAAGTGGTTCCACAAGCCGCGGACGACGGCGCGGGAATAAGAACTAGGTGTACGCCCTGGGGGGTAAAAATGTTAAGAATCTCCAACCACTACGTGTCCAAGGTAGTGTTCAGCCTGCTGTTTCTCGAAGTGCTGATACTCATCGGCTCCTTCTATGCCGGCGCGGGATTGCGGATCTTCGATGGTGAAGAATTCGTATTGCCGAAGCTCGACCATTTCTTCATGTCCGCGTGCGTGTTCGCGGCGGCGATCGTGTTTTCGATGAGCGCGCTGGGCATGTACCAGGTCAAGGTGAGCGAAGGCTTGCGCAACCCGTTCTTCCTGCAGCTCATGCCGTCGTTCGCGATGGGTTTCTGCATCCTCACGCTGGTGTTCTACCTGGCACCCGACCTGTATTTCGGCCGCGGCATCCTGATCCTCGTGTTCTGCATTTCCGGCACCGGCATCGTGCTGGCCAGGATCGTGTTCCTGAAGAGCTCGGAACTGTCGATCCTCGAATCGCGCATCATTTTCGTCGGCTGCGGCCAGCTGGCCAAGGAGTGCGGCGAACTGGTCACGCGCAGCGGCAGCTATCACAAGTATCACGTTGCAGGTTACGTGCCCGTGCCCGGCGAGGACATTTCCGTACCGCGCGACCGCGTGCTGGCGCTGGAGTCCGGTAAATCGCTGGTGCAGCTGGCGCAGCAGTACCGGATCAGCGAAATCGTCGTGTCCGTGCAAAACCGGCGCGGCGGCACGTTCCCGATCAAGGAACTGCTCGACTGCAAGCTGTATGGCATCAGCGTTACCGATTCGACGACGTTCTTCGAGCGTGAAACATGCCAGATCCGCGTCGATTCCGTGCAGCCGAGCTGGCTGGTGTTCGGCGGCGGTTTCGACCAGGGCTGGGTGCGTACGTTCATGAAGCGCAGCTTCGACGTTGCCGCCAGCCTGCTGTTGCTGGCGGTATCGTTGCCGGTGATGGTGTTGACGGCTCTCGCGATCTATATCGAGGACCGGGCTCCGGTCTTTTACTCGCAGGAGCGCGTGGGCAAGGATGGCCACGTGTTTCGCGTGCTGAAGTTCCGCAGCATGTTCACGAACGCCGAGCAGGGCGGCAAGCCGCAGTGGGCAGCCAAGAACGATCCCCGCATCACCCGCGTGGGCAACATCATCCGCAAGCTGCGGATCGACGAGCTGCCGCAGATCCTGAATGTGCTGAAGGGCGAGATGAGTTTCGTCGGCCCGCGCCCGGAACGGCCCTATTTCGTCGAGCAGCTGACCGAGCGTGTCCCGTACTACAATGTGCGGCACAGCATCAAGCCGGGCATTACCGGCTGGGCACAGGTGCGCTACGGCTACGGCGACTCGGTCGAGGATGCTGTGCAGAAATTGCAATACGACTTGTATTACGTGAAAAACAACAGCTTGTTGCTCGACGTGCTGGTACTGATCGATACCTTCAAGGTCGTCATGTTCCGGGGAGGCCGCTGAGCGGCCTGGGCTGCACGGCCACGCGAGATCCTATGGGCACGACCGCTACTTTCAGCTACGCCAGCGCCGCGCTGGCGTTTGCGCTCTTGTGCCTGCCATTGATGACCCGGTGGCGTGGCCGGCCGCATACACACCTGTTTGCTGTCGCATGCGCCGCAACGGTACTCTGGTGTGCGGCGATGGTGGGCCTGGCTTACGACGTGGTGCCGACAGTGGCCGCGGAGCTGGCCGAACTGCTGCGCACCGCCGCCTGGACGGCAGTGCTGTTCGCCATGCTGGGCCAGCTGCGCCCCGCCGGCGGGGCGCGCCGCCGCAGTGGCATGCTGACATTTGCCGCCGGCTTGTACCTGTTGCTGCTGGCCGCGACACTGGCAGAGCCGCTGTTACCCACGGGATTGCGGTTCCAGGTAACGGTGATCGGCCGTCTTGGCACTGCGGTGCTGGGCATGCTGCTGGTCGAGCAGCTGTACCGCAATGCCGGCGCCCAAAGCCGTTGGGCCATCAAGTTTGCCTGCCTGGGCCTGGGCGGCATCTTTGCCTACGACTTCTACATGTACAGCGACATGCTGCTGTTCCGCGAGCTGAACCGCGACCTGTGGGCCGCGCGCGGTATTGTCAATGCCCTGACGGTGCCGCTCCTGGCACTGTCGCTGTTGCGCAGTGCATCCTGGGCCGGCCACCTGGCCGTCTCGCGGCGGATGCTGTTCCATTCAGCGGCGCTGGTCGGCTCGGCGGTCTACCTGTTGGCGATGAGTTCGGCCGCTTATTACCTGCGCTTCGTCGGCGGCAGCTGGGGCTCGCTGATGCAGCTCGTGTTCCTGTTCGGCGCCTCGATGCTGCTGATAGGGATCCTTTTCTCCGGCAGCTTCCGTGCCTGGCTGAAGGTTTTCATCAGCAAGCATTTTTACCGCTACAACTACGATTACCGCGACGAATGGCTGAGTTTTACGCGCACGCTGTCGCATCCGGGCCCCGGGCTGGGTGAACGCACGATCCAGGCACTGGCGGCGCTCGTCGAAAGCCCCGGGGGCGCGCTATGGATACGGCGCGATGCACGCTGCGAACCCGCCGCGCACTGGCAAACGGCGCCGGCCGCGGTGGTCGAGCCGGCCGATTCGCCGTTCTGCCAATTCATCGAACAGAAACAGTGGGTGGTGGACCTCGGTGAACGCATCACCGGAGAGCCGTCGCTGCCGGCATGGCTGCAGGCCTTTCCCCGCGCGTGGCTTGTCGTACCGCTGATGCTGCACGGTCGGCTGCACGGCTTCATCGTGCTGCAGCGGCCACGCAGCCCCGTTGCACTGAACTGGGAAGTGCTGGATCTGTTGAAGGTGGCCGGCACGCAGGCTGCCAGCTACCTGGCGCAGCAGGAGGCCGACAATGCGCTGATGCTGGCGCGCCAGTTCGATTCGTTCAACCGGCTGTCGACATTCGTCGTGCACGACCTGAAAAACCTGGTGGCACAGCTGTCGCTCCTGACGGCCAATGCGGAAAAGCACCGCAACAATCCCGAATTCCAGCGCGATATGCAGGATACGGTAAGCTATTCCGTGCAAAAGATGAAACTGATGTTGCAGAAGCTGAGCCGCACCGCCACGCCCGCACATGCCCGGCCACTGGCCGTGGACCAGGTGCTGGCGGGCGCGGTGGCGCTGAAGGCGGCATTCGAGCCCAAGCCGGCGCTGCACCTGGGGCCGCCTGGCCTGTCGGTCCTGGCGGACGCCGAGCGCCTGGAGCGCGTGCTGGGACACCTGATCCAGAATGCGATCGAGGCAACGCCGCGCGATGGCCGCGTGTGGGTGCGTGTCGATGGCATGGCCGACATGGTCACGATCGAAATCGGCGACACCGGGCAGGGCATGAACGACGAGTTCGTGCGTGAACGCCTGTTCAAGCCGTTCGATTCGACCAAGTCGGCCGGCATGGGTATCGGCGCCTTTGAAAGCCGGGAATACATACACGAACTGGGTGGGCAGCTCGATGTGCGCAGCGAGCCGGGGCAAGGAACCACGTTTACGGTGACCTTGCCGCTGTACCGCGCGGAAGCCATTGAAGCCGCCGCCTGAAACACGCCAGCTGGAAGCCGATAGCTGGGAGCCAAGATTGAGCCGGGAACCCGGCACGAGGACTGTTGTGACGCAAACCAAACCGAAGCTGTTGATCATCGAGGACGACCCCGGCCTGCAAAAGCAGCTGCGCTGGAGCCTGGACGCCTACGACGTGGTGGTGGCCGGCGACCGTGAAGCGGCACTGGCCCAGTTGCGCCGCCATGAGCCGGCCGTGGTGACGATGGACCTGGGCCTGCCGCCCGATCCCGACGGCGCCACGGAAGGCCTGGCCACGCTGGCGCAGATGCTGGCACTGGCGCCGGAGACGAAGGTGATCGTCCTGACCGGCAACCAGGATCGCAGCCATGCGGTAAAGGCGATCGCGATGGGCGCCTACGATTTCCACCAGAAACCCTGCGAGCCGGACTTGCTGAACCTGGTGATCCAGCGCGCGTTCGTGCTGCATGGGCTGCAGCAGGAGCACCGCCGGTTGCAGCAGGGCCAGGCCGACTCGCCGCTGTCCGGCTTGATCAGCCGCGACCCCGGCATGCTGAAGGTTTGCCGCAATATCGAGAAAGTGGCACCCAGTTCCGCGACCGTGATGGTGCTGGGCGAGAGCGGCACCGGCAAGGAAGTGCTGGCCCGCGCGCTGCACCAGCTGTCGCCACGGGCCAAGGAGCGGTTCATGGCGATCAATTGCGCGGCCATTCCCGAAACGCTGCTCGAATCGGAGCTGTTCGGCTACGAGAAGGGCGCCTTTACCGGTGCCGTCAAGCAGACCAAGGGCAAGGTGGAACTGGCAAACGGCGGCACGTTCTTCCTCGACGAGGTGGGCGATTTGCCGATGCCGCTGCAGGCCAAGCTGCTGCGCTTCCTGCAGGAGCGCGTAATCGAGCGGGTTGGCGGCCACGAGGAAATCCCGGTCGATGTGCGGATCATCTGCGCCACGCACCAGAACCTGAAGGCGTTGGCCGCCAGCGGCAAGTTCCGCGAAGACCTGTATTACCGGTTGTCCGAGATCGTGCTCACGATCCCGCCGCTGCGCGACCGCAACGGCGACTCGGTGCTGCTGGCCCAGCATTTCAAGAACCGCTTCTGTACGCAGGAAGGCCGGCCGGCATTGCACTTCGCTTCCGATGCGCTGGCGCAGATCGCCCGGCACGACTGGCCCGGCAACGTGCGCGAGATGGAAAACTGCATCAAGCGCGCCATCATCATGGCCGATGGCCCCGCGATCACGGCCGACGACCTGGGTCTGGGCCTTGGCCCTGTCGAGGACGAGCCGCTGAACCTGCGGCAGGTGCGCGACGAGGCCGAATACAAGGCAATCGTCAAGGCGCTGGCGCGGGTCGACGGCAATATCCTCAAGGCTGCCGAACTGCTTGGCGTCAGCCGCCCCACGCTTTACGACCTCATGGACCGCCACGCGATCCGGCCCACGGTGGTCCAGGCCTGACGGACCGCCGATGGGTTTCCTGCTGCTGTTGTATGCGGTGCTGCTGATCTATGGCAGCTGGTATCCGTTCGCCTGGGGCGAGCCGCTGGCACCGCCGTTCACGTTCCTGCATACCTTGCCGACCTACCTGGACAAGGGCGACATTGTCCAGAACGTGCTGGTGTATATGCCGTTCGGCTTGCTGGCGGTGGCCTGGTGCGGCCGGCGCCTGCCGTTCGCCGCGGCATTGCTGCTGGCTGCCGCGGCCGGCACCATGCTCAGCCTGGGGATCGAGACCGCCCAGCAGTACCTGCCGTCGCGCGTGCCGTCCCTGGTCGACGTGGTCATGAATTTCGGCGGCACCGTCATCGGCGGTCTCATGGCGGGTCTGGTCAGCCGCCACACGACGCCCGGGGCCGCCTTGCTGCGCCTGCGGGACGCCTGGTTCCGCCCCGGGCCGCTGGCCAGTGCCGGCTTGATCGTTGTTGGCCTGTGGATGCTGTCGCAAACCAGCCCGCTGGTGCCATCGCTCGACATCGCCCAGTTGCGCAGCAAGGCCGGCTATCTGTATCGCGCGATCACGCAACCCTGGTGGTTCGACTGGGGCAGGCTGGCGACGCTCTGGTGCTATCAGGTGGCGCTGGGCATCCTGCTGTGCACGTTGTTGAATCCGGGGCGACCGCTGCTGCGGCTTTATCTGCTGCTGACGCTGGCGGTTTGCGGCTGGAAGTTGCTGGTAGTGGGCCGCGTGCTGTCGCTGGAGCTCGTCGCAGCGGTAGCGCTGGCATTACCGGCATTGCTGGTGTTGCGCACGCTGCCGCCACGCCTGTTGATGACGGCCGGCGTCGCACTGCTGGCGGCCGGTTTCACGATCTACGAACGGATGCCGGGCGACGCGGCAGCCTTCCGTGGCGCGTTCAACTGGATTCCGTTCGAAGGGCAGATGAACGATCTCTCGGGGCTTGAAAACATCCTCGAGTTCCTGTGGCCGCCCATGGCGATGGCTTGCCTGTTGCGGCAAGCCTTGCCGTTTCACCGGCAGGACGCCGGGGCCGTGATCGGGACGGTGCTACTGGCGCTGGCGGTATTCCTGCTGGAGTGGCTGCAGCAGTCGGTGCCGGGACGGTATGGCGACATCACGCAGGTGGTGCTGGCCTGCGTTGGCTGGATCATTCCATGGTGCGTGCCGGCCCACGGAGCACGATCCGCGAGGCCGGGACGGCGCGCCGCCGCGGGACAGGGCTGACGACAGGGGCGACACCCGGCGACACCGGTCAGCGCGCCGCCGTTTCAGGCACAGCCTCCGCGGCGGCATCTTCCTTGCCGGCGGCTTCGCCATCCCTGGCCGGCAGGGGGTCCACCTTGCCATCCCACTTGCGCGCGCCGACGAGCATGTTACGCAGCCCGTCGAACGGGAAATCGTGCTGGTAGGCGACCTTCGCGTGCTTGACGGCCAGGTCATACTGCTTGGCGCGGAAATACGCGATGCCGAGGTTGTAATTGACGGAAGGGTTGTCCGGCGCGATGTCATAGGCTTTCTTCAGCAGCGGCATGGCGCGTTCCGCCTGCCCCATGCCATACAGGTACTTGCCATAAGCGCCCCAGGCCATGCCATCGTCCGGCTGGAAACGCACCGCCCGCTCGAAATAGCATTCGACCGCGTACCTGGCGCCGGGCAACTGGTTGACCTTGGTGCGTGTCGCCACCGTCGCCATCGATGTCAGGGCCTTTACATGGTTGGGAAACGCGCGCAACGTGTAGTCGAGGTCGGCCCCGATCGAGCCGGTGTTGCCTTTCACGCCCGCCGCGACCTCCTCGGTATAGTGGGCCATCTCCACCAGGTACAGCGCATCGGGCGGAGGTTCACGGTAGTCGAATGGTCCGATCGCGTTGGCCAGTTCGCCACAATACGGCTTGGCGCCGGCAGTCGCGGCTGCCAGCAGCAGGAGCGCCGGCAGGAGCCGTTTCAGGATGGGTTTCAGCATGCTTCACTCGTTCCTTTCACCTGGACGTTGGGCACGGTGACCGACACCTGCTCCAGCAGGCGGGCCAGTTCCGCCGTGCGGGCGCGCCGGGAATTGGCGGCCACCGCCTCGTCGGATGCGAGCGGCGCACGGCCCGCCTCCGCCAGCTCGAGGAAGCGCAGCAGCGCTGCCCGGATGCCGGCCTTTTCGTCCAGCGGACCGATCGTGTCGATGCCGGCATGGCGCAGCGCCGCTGCCGTATCGCCGATCGCATCGGTCAACGCGAGTACCGGCCGGCGTGCACGCAGGTATTCGTACAGCTTGGCGGGGATCTGGTGGTTGCAATTGGTGGCTTGCAGCACGAGCAGGCCATCCGCGCCCAGCATCTCGGCCAGCGCATCGCGGTAGGCGATGTGGGGCGCGAGGCTGACCATGTCGCCGATACCGTATTTTTCGATCAGCGGAACCAGGTAATCATCGTGCGCGGTCGCGCGCAGCACGATGCGCAGGCGCCCGGCAGTCACGATACCGCTTTCCTTCAGGTCGGCCAACGCTTCGAAGAACGGCACCGGGTCGCGCTCGGAAGGGTAGATGATGCCGCTGTGGATCAGCGTGAACGGTCGGCCCGTGGCCGGTGCCGCCGGCTTCTGCAGTGCGGCGGCATTGGCGAAGTTTTCCTCGTCGTAGCCATTCTCGATCAATGCGAAGCGGCTGGCGGGAATGTCGGGAAACCGCTTTGTGTAGGTAATGATCGCCCCCGGCGTGGTGCACACGGCAAGCGCGCAGTTACGCACGGTCTTTTCCTCGATCCAGCGATAGAACCGGCGGGTCAGCGGGTCGGCGGGATAGTCGACGTCCGTCATCGGGTCGCGCAAGTCGGCGATCCACGGCAGGCCCGTCAGCTTGTGCAGGGCGAGGCCGATCAGCTTCGCGCTGGCGATCGGATAGGTGGTCCAGATCACCTGCGGCTTGTATTTGCGGATCATGCGCAGCCCGGCGGGAATCGCGCCCAGGCACCAGCTCACCCAGCGGTCCGGCAGCGCCATCCAGCCCACGTAGCGGCCGCGCACGGACAGGTGGCGCGACGTGTCGAGCGCAAACGCACGGTGCACGATCGCTTCCTGGGGAATCTCGGCCAGCTGGTCGTTGCCGCTGTTGGCATAGGCACGCGCGCTGGCGGACAGCACGAGCGGCTGCCAGCCGTGCTGCGGCAGGTATTGCGAGAACTTCAGCGTGCGCTGGATGCCGCTGCTGCCGCGCATCGGCGGGTAGTGATAGGCGATCATCAGGACGCGGTTCATGCCTGCGCCTCCATTGCTGTCTCGCGCACCCACGCCGCAGTCCAGGCGGCGACCTGGTCGCGCCACTCGCGGCGCGAGAATGTATGATCCGCCGCCGGCAATGTGCGACGCTGCACGCGTTGCGCGGCCAGCAGCTTTCGCCACTGGCGCGATGCCTTCACCATGTCGAGGAACTCCTGCGCCGTCAGGTCGGCGCCACTGATGATCAATAAAATCGGGCCTTTGAAACCTTGCCAGCCGGCCTGCATGCGGGCATGCAGGTTCGGGCTGGCCGGCATGGCCGGTAAGGATGCCGGCTGCACCGGGGGGGCGGCATCCGGCGGGACACGGACGGCAGCCTCCGGAGCAATAGCGGCGGTGGCCTCCGGCAGTGCGGTCGCGCCGCGGCGCGACGCCCGCAGCAACCCGGTAAACGAGCGCAATGCCTTGCCGAACTCGAACTGGCCGCTGGCGATTTTCTTCCACAGCGCCGGCTGCAACAGGCGCTCCACATAGTAGTGCTTCAGCGTGGCGCGTGCATGGCCATCTGGCGTGCGCGCCCATGGGTTGAGCAGCACGAGGCCGGCAACGCGGCGGTCATGCTGCGCGTAGAACAGTGCCGCGCTGGCTGCGTCGCACAAGCCCCAGATCACCACTTCCCGCATGCCGGGCACGGCAGCCATGAAGCGGTCGATGGCGGCACGCAGGTCGCCGTCGACGTCTTCGAAATTGCGGGCTGGCCCGCTGCTGTCGCCCATGCCGCGATAGTCGAAACGCATGGCAGGAATGCCCTGGGCCGCCAGCGCGCGGGCCAGCAGCGCGAACTGGCGATGGCTGCCGGCACGGTACTGCGGGCCACCGACGACGACCAGCACGCCGCGTGTCCGAAGCGATGAGGTGCACTGCGCGGCAGGGCTCAGGATCGCCGTCAGCCACTCGCCGGCACAGGGGAATGTCAGCGCTTGTTCGTCAGGCGGCATGGCATGGCTCGGACAGCGATTCGATGGTGGCGTCGAGCAGGGCGGGGCACTCCTCGATTTCCTGCGTGGCCCAGAATGGCGGGCCCGCGACGACGTGTGTCGATACATGTGCGCCCCCCGCGCCCAGCACACTGGCGACGCGCGCGGCGGCCGGCGAGAGCGGGCGGCCACTTTCCGCCGCGATGTCGAACCAGTGCACCGGGCAAGCCGGCGGCGTGAATTTTTCCGCCATGCGCGTATCGATCGCCAGCGCAAGGGCGGGATCGAGCGTGTAGCCGGCGATTTCCAGCGACTGACCGGCCGCCAGGCTTCGTTTCAGCGCGGCCGTGCCGCCACCGTTGGCATCCCTGCCATCCTTGCCGTCCCTGCCATCGGCCAGCATCTGGCTGGCCACCTTCAAGCGCAGGAACTGCGTGAGGAACTGGCTGCCGTTCGTCACCGGTTGCCACAGCAGCAGGCCGGGCAGGGGGCGTGACTGCGCCCTTTCCTGTGCAACATCGAGCGCCAGCAGGGCGCCCAGGCGCAACCCCCACAAACCGGCGGCACAGCCGCCCTGCTGTTCGAGCCAGGCCAGGCCGCGTGCCGCATCTTCCCGCCAGATGTCCCAGCGGGCATCGCCGAAATCGCCGGCACTGTCGCCGCAGCCATACAGGTCGAGCTGCAATACCGCGTGACCGTGCTGCGCGAGCGCGCGCGCCTGCAGCGCGGCCATCCGGCGCGACTTGTTCATTTCTTCGGCAAACGGGTGAAGATAGAGCCATGCGCCGCGGCATATGCCGGCAGGCGCGTGGTACAGGCAGAAACGCGCCGCCGCGCCGCTGTCCAGGAAGAACGGCTGCGCTGGCGGCGCGGCGGCGATGGTGTTCATTTGAGGACGATTCAGGCGGTGAGCTTGTGCTTGACGAAGGCGGTCAGGCTGCCCAGCGTGGCGAAGGTTTCGGCGCTGATCTCGTCGTCATCGACCGCGAAGCCGAACTGCTCTTCCAGCGCGCCGATCAGCTGGACGACCGCCATCGAATCCAGTTCGGGGATGCTGCCCAGCAGGGCGGAATGCTCGTCCAGAGAGCGGCCGGCCGGACCCAGTGCGAGGACGTCGATGACAATCTGCTTTACTTCGTCGAGATACATGTTTACTCCGTGGTTGAGGTTTGCTGCCGCGTGGCGACCGGCGCAGGGGCCGGGGCGGCGAATTTGCCGCGCAACCTCTGCACCATGGCGTTACGTTCGCCGGCGGCGGCATGCAGCTGGCGAAGTACCGGCCAGCGGTAATGGTTGACATGGTACATGGTCCGGATTTCGTCGGTCCAGCGCGTATGCCATTCCATCACTTTGCCGTAGAACTCCAGCCGTGCGTACTGTTCTTCGTCAAACAGCCGCTGGCAGCATTCCTCCCTCATCAACAATGTCGGCGACAGGCTTGCCGGCACCGATTCATCGTAGGTGGTCTTCAAGACGATCAGGGCACCATCGCCTTCGATGCACAGGTCCATCGCCACCAGCTGCGCATCGAAGTAATAGCGGTACACCGCAGCCTGGCCCCGATGGGCGAACCCTTCCAGCATCGCCGTATAGAAGCGGCCCTGGTCATTGTCCGGATGGATGGCGGTGCCCAGCTGCGCCTTCCAGCCGGCGCTTTCCAGCCGCCCGTAATCGGCCACGGCGGCCGCCATCTGGCCAGGCAGCCGGTCGATCTGCATGCGCGTGGCGATGCCATCCTTCTGCAGCCGCGAACGTTGCTTCTTGAGATTGCTGCGCAGGTTCTTGCCGCGCGCATTCCAGTAATCCTCGAAGCTGCCGGTGATCGGCACATGGGCGGTGCGGATGTAATCGAGCGTACCGGTAACGGCACTGTCGGCCGGGCGGGGTTCCAGTTGCGGGTCGCGCTGCTTCAAGCCGACCATCAGCGCAAACCCCGGCAGCTTGCGCGTCAGCGGCGGCAGCAGCCGGTCGAGCGGGATGCCCGGGCGGTGCAGCCACAGGCCGATCGGCGCCTGCGATGGCTGCAGGGCTTCCCACACACCGCGGCCGCGTGGCGCCAGGATGCCCATCGCAACGGTATCGCCGCCAGCCTCGCAGACCGCAAGCTGCCCTTGCGGGTCGCTGAATTCGGCAAGCAAGGGCTGCACGAATTCGGGGTCCAGCAAGGGCGAACGCGCAGTGGCTGCATTCAACCGGCGCCATGCCTCGGCATGGTCGGCAAACGCGCTTGCCGGATACAGGTGCCATTTCATTGCGATCCTCCCTCTCCACCGTTGACCGCGCTGCGCACCTGGCCGATCATCCATTCGATTTCATCGTCGCGCAGCTCCTGGTGGCAGGGAAACTGCAAGACGCGGCGTGACAGGTCCACGCTGTTCTCGCAGACGCTCGCATCGACGCCGGGCCACAGGTACTCGCCGAACCGTATTACCGGTACCCCGGCGCCTTTCAACTGGCGGAACAGGGCGTGGGGCTCGTCGCACAGGAGCGGGAACACCCAGGGGTAGACACCGTCCGGCAACGTGGCGAACAAGGGGCGACAGCCGGGGAGCGTGGACAGCGCGTCGTACAGGCGGCGGTAATTGCGACGACGCAGTTCGCCCATCCGGCGGCGCGATACCAGCCGCAGCATCAATCGTGAATACAGCGACGAGCGCTTGGTCAGCCAGGCCGGATCGAAACCAAAGCCGCCATCGGACGATCCCGGCGCGAGCGCCGGCGCATCGCCATGGCGGCGGGACTTGATCACGCCCCACACGGCGTTCTTGGCCGCCATCGGCAGTGCCATCAATGCGCGCAGCACCGGCAGCCGGCCGTAGGCAAAGCCGTTTTCGACGGAGTTCAACAGTACCTTCGCCTCGAAGGCGGCACCGGCCGACTGCAGGGCCACGCCATCGAGGCGATGGCGCGCCGAGACGAGGCAGCCGCCTTCATACACCGGGAAGAACTTCATGCTGCTGGCGATCGCGTAGTCGCCCCATGATCCCAGCGGGCGTCCGGCATGGTGGCCCAGGAACGAGTGCGCGCAATCTTCCAGCAACTGGATGCCGCGTGCATCGCAAAAGGCGCGCAATGCCGGTAGCGGCTGGTGGAAGCCGTAATAGTTGGTTGCCATCAGCGCCTTGATGTTATCCATGCCGGCAGCCTTGGCGGCAAGGTCGTCCAGGTCGACCGTGGTATCGGGACGGATGCGGTAGAACAGCGGCGTGGCCCCGGCCCAGATGACCGGTTCGATCATCGATGCGCAGTGATAGGAAGGCACGAGCACCGTATCGCCCGGCCCGACCCCCATCTGTTTCAGCGCCAGCGCGATCGCCACCCGGCCGCTGGTCACGAAGCGGACTTGTCCTGCATCGAGGATCGATGGTGCCGCAGGACCACCCATGCGGAGAAACGACGCCAGCGACAATGCGGGCGCGACAGGCAGTCGGGAGCGCGGAAAGTCGGCAGGAGCGGGCGGAAGAGGCTGGATTGGTGCTGGCGCAATATCCGCTGGCTTCATATCTGAAATGCTGATCTTTCCCATGGTCGTCTCGATTGAGCCAATTTCCAGAACAAAACTAACGGCGGTTCACATCATACATCAAAAGATTGCCAAAAATTTATGTTAATTGTTGTTTTCGGAACAATGCATGAGGAAATTTTCCGCCAAATATTGCCAAAAAACAGGAAGGAAGTGATTGTAAAATGTTAATATTCCCGCCTAGGTTTCCGTATGGTTACAAAATTGTGTCATTACGGCCCAGCCATTTGCAGGACATGATATGAGCGACCTCATCCACGACTTCATTTTCCGCTCGGCCGGCCGGACACCCGGTGCCGAAGCCCTCGTCCATGGCAGCCGCCGCCTGGATTACGGCGGGCTTGCCGACCTGGTTCGCCGCACCGCCGCTGCCCTGCTGGCATCCGGCCTCGAACGCGGCGAGCGTGTCGCGGTCTACATGGAAAAAAATGTCGAAAACGTTGGCGCGATGTTCGGTGCGGCCGCGGCCGGTGGCGTGTTCGTGCCGGTCAATCCCCTCCTCAAGCCCGAGCAGGTCGCCTACATCCTGGCCGACTGCAACGTTCGCGTGCTGGTCACCACGGTCGATCGCCTGAAACTGCTGAAGGACGTGCTGCCTGCCTGCCGCGACCTGCGCCTGGTGGTGGCGGTGGGCGGCAGCGACGCGCTGCCCGTCGTGCATAACGTCGAAGTGCTTTCCTGGGATGGCGCGATCGCGCGCGGCGAAGCGAATGTCCGGGAGGCGCACCGTGCGATCGACGGCGACATGGCCGCGATCCTGTACACCTCCGGCAGTACCGGCAAGCCGAAAGGCGTGGTGCTGTCGCACCGGAACATGGTGGCAGGCGCCCACAGCGTGGCCACTTACCTGAAAAATACCGCGCAGGATCGTATCCTCGCCGTGCTGCCCTTGTCGTTCGATTACGGCCTGTCGCAGCTCACGACGGCGTTCCACGCGGGGGCCACGGCCGTGCTGATCAATCACCTGCTGCCGCGCGACGTGCTCAATGCCGTCGTTGCCGAACGCATCACGGGCCTGGCCGCCGTGCCGCCGCTGTGGATACAGCTGGCGCCGCTGCTGTGGCCGGCGGATTGCACGCTGCGCTACCTGACCAACTCGGGCGGCGCCATGCAGCGTCCCA
The DNA here is from genome assembly GCF_055502675.1 of Pseudoduganella sp. jia 12. NCBI lineage: Bacteria > Pseudomonadati > Pseudomonadota > Betaproteobacteria > Burkholderiales > Oxalobacteraceae > Pseudoduganella > Pseudoduganella sp. jia 12. The sequence goes on along the minus strand of NZ_JBUXKP010000011.1, from coordinate 159,942 downwards.
CGCTGGATGCCCTGCGCCGCGCGCTGCCGAATGCGCAGCCGTTCCTCATGTACGGCCTGACCGAAGCGTTCCGCTCCACTTACCTGCCGCCGGAAGAACTGGACCGTCGCCCGGATTCGATGGGCAAGGCGATTCCGAACGCCGAGGTGATGGTGCTGCGGCCGGACGGCACCGAGTGTGCGCCGCACGAGCCTGGAGAGCTGGTGCACCGGGGCGCGCTGGTATCGCTCGGGTACTGGAACGATCCGGGCAAGACCGCGGAGCGCTTCAAGCCAGTGGCACCGCGGCATTACGGCCTGCCCCTCACGGAACTGGCGGTATGGTCCGGCGACACGGTGCGGCGCGACGAGGACGGCTTCCTGTACTTCATCAGCCGCAACGACGAGATGATCAAGACGTCGGGCTACCGTGTCAGCCCGACCGAGGTGGAAGAAGTGGTGTATGCGCGCGAGCACGTCGCCGAGGCGGCCGCGATCGGCGTCAGGCATCCGGCCCTGGGGCAGGCGATCGTCGTCATCGCCTTCCCGCGCGAGGGCGCGGCACTGACGGCGGGCGACCTGCTGGCCGCATGCAAGCCGCAGCTGCCTGCCTACATGCTGCCGCAAAAAGTCGTCATTGCCGATACCGCGCTGCCACGCAACCCGAACGGCAAGATCGACCGCAAGCTGTTGTCCATGCAGTACGAAAATGTCTTCGGGGAGCCGCAGCAATGAACGCACCGCGCCCGCAGCATGCGCCGCTGCTGCAATTTCCCGTCGTCGACGATTGCCTGCAGGTCGGCGGCGTGCCGCTGCCACGGCTGGCACAGCGCGTTGGCCAGACCCCGTTCTATGCCTATGACCGCGGCGCCCTGACGGCGCGCGTGGCCGAGCTGCGCCGGCACCTGCCGACCGACGTGCACCTGCACTATGCGATGAAGGCGAATCCCATGCCGGCGGTGGTGCAGCACATGGCCACGCTGGTCGATGGCATCGACGTGGCCTCCGGCGGCGAACTGCGGGTGGCGCTCGACACGCCTATGAACCCGCTGCACATCAGCTTTGCCGGCCCGGGCAAGAGCGACCTGGACCTGTCGTGCGCGATCGCCTCCGGCATCGTGCTGAACCTGGAGTCCGAGGGCGAAACGGAGCGGGCGGTGCGGATCGGCGACACGCTGGGCATCAGGCCGCGCGTCAACGTGCGCGTCAACCCCGATTTCGAACTGAAATCGTCGGGCATGAAGATGGGCGGCGGGCCGAAACAGTTCGGCGTCGATGCCGAGCGGGTACCGGCGCTGCTGCGCCGCATCGGCGAACTGGGTCTCGATTTCCACGGGTTCCACATCTTTTCCGGTTCGCAGAACCTGAAGGCGCAAGCGCTGCACGAAGCGCATGAGAAGACATTCGCGCTGGCGCTGCGGCTGGCCCAGGATGCGCCGCGGGCGCCACGCATCTTGAATATCGGCGGCGGATTCGGCATTCCGTATTTCCCCGGCGAGGAACGCCTCGACCTGGCGGCCGTGGGGGCCAACCTGCACGCGGTGATGGAAGGCGTGCGTCCGCAGTTGCAGGGCGCACAGGTCGTCATCGAACTGGGCCGCTACCTGGTCGGTGAAGCCGGTGTGTATGTCTGCCGCGTGGTCGATCGCAAGGAGTCGCGGGGCAGCGTGTACCTGGTAACGGATGGCGGTCTGCATCATCACCTGTCCGCATCCGGCAATTTCGGCCAGGTCATCCGCAAGAACTATCCGGTCGTCATCGGCAACCGGGTGCAGGGCGGCGAACGCGAAAAGGCATCCGTCGTCGGGCCGCTGTGCACGCCGCTGGATGTGCTGGCCGACGGCATGGACCTGGCGCGTGCGCAAGCGGGCGACCTGGTTGCAGTGCTGCAGTCGGGAGCCTATGGCGTGTCGGCCAGCCCGGCAGGATTCCTCAGCCATCCGGCGGCACCGGAAATAATGGTCTGAACTGAACATATTAGGGGTGCACGATGAGCGGTATTTGTGGATGGATCGGCCACGGCGCGCAAGACCGTGACCTGATCGGCAGGATGGCTGCGCCGCTGGCGCGGTTCGATGACAGTGCCGTGCACCAGGCCGAAGGCAACCGCTCGGCGGCCGCAGTGGCCGGCGCAGGCGACGTGCACCGCCAGGATGGCCTGCTGATCGCCCTGTGGGGTCATCCGGTGCTGCGCGATCCCGCACTGGCCGAGCAGGCCGGCACGCGCGGCACGGCCGCTGTGCTGGCCACGCAACGCCACCTTGGCGCGGAAAAACTGTGCGCGCTGCTGGGTGGCGCCTTTGCGTTGTGCATCCTCGACGAGCGCGCCGGCGAGGCGATCCTCGCGATCGACCGCCTGGGCGTGCACCCGCTGACCTGGCAACTGGCCGGCGAGGCGCTGCTGTTCGCGTCATCGGCCGATGCCCTGATCCGCCATCCGCTGGCGCGCCGCGACATCGATCCGCAGGGCATCTACAACTACGTGTACTTCCACATGGTGCCGGCGCCCGGCACCGTCTACAAGGACCAGCAGCGGCTGCTGCCAGGCCACTTCCTGCATTACCGCCAGGGGCGTGTCGAGACTCGTCCGTATTGGAAAATGGCGTTCCAGGAAGATGGCAGGCGCTCTTTCGACGACTTGAAGGAGGAATTCCTCGCCCAGTTGAAGAACGGCGTGCGCGAAGCATCGGCCGGTGCGAAGGTCGGCGCCTTCCTTTCCGGCGGAACCGACAGTTCGACGATCGCCGGCATGCTGTGCGATGTCGGCGGCGCGCCGGCCGAGACCTACTCGATCGGTTTTGCCGCGCAAGGCTACGATGAAATGGAATATGCGCGCATCGCCTCGCGCCATTTCGGTACCCATCACCATGAATACTATGTAACGTCGGACGACGTGGTGGCCGCGATTCCCGAGGTGGCCGCCGTGTGCGACCAGCCGTTCGGCAACGCGTCGGCGGTGCCCGCGTTCTACTGCGCGCGAATGGCCCGCAAGGATGGGGTGACGCGCATGTTGGGCGGTGATGGCGGCGATGAACTCTTCGGCGGCAACGAGCGCTATGCAAAGCAGCATGTATTTGCCCGCTATGAGCAAGTACCGTCGCTGTTCCGCAAGGTGCTGCTGGAACCGGCGATCTTCAATTTTCCCGGCGGCGATCGCGTGACGCTGCTGCGCAAGGCGCGCAGCTACATCGAGCAGGCCTCCGTGGCGATGCCGGCACGGCTGGAAACCTACAATCTGCTGGGCCGCTACGGTGCGCGCCAGGTGTTCACCGACGATTTCCTGGCCGGTACCGATACGAATCAACCGCTGGACGGCCTTGCCCGAACCTATGGCGCCAGCGAAGCGAAAAGCCTGATCAACCGCATGCTGGCGCTGGACCTGAAGATCACGCTGGCCGACAACGACCTGCCGAAGGTGATGAAGGCTTGCGAACTGGCCGGCGTGGAAGTGGCGTTCCCGTTCCTGAACGATGCGATGGTCGCGTTTTCCGCCGGTCTCACGCCGCAGCAGAAGCTCAATGGCACGCAATTGCGCTGGTTCTTCAAGGAGGCGTTGAAAGGCTTCCTGCCGCCGGAAATCATCACCAAGCAAAAGCATGGTTTCGGCTTGCCTTTCGGTGTCTGGCTGCAGGAGCACAAGGCGTTGCAGGACCTGGCGTCGGACAGCCTGACCGACCTGAAAAAGCGCGGCATCGTGCGTCATGAATTCATCGACCAGCTCACCGGCACACACCTGCGCGAACATGCGGGCTATCACGGCACGATGGTGTGGGTGCTGATGATGCTGGAGCAGTGGTTCCGCCAGCGCACCGGGGCCTGACATGCGCACCCGGGTCTGCATCTCGATCGACACCGAATTTTCCATCGGTGGCGCGTTTACAAACCCGGGCAACCGACCGGTTGCCGAACCGATGGTCTGGTGCGAAGTGGATGGCCGTTCGCAGGGGCTGGGCTTCCTGCTCGACCAGTTCGAGCGGCATCGCATCCCCGCCACGTTCTTCGTCGAGGCGGCGCACCGTTACTATTTCCAGCAACACGATCCGATGGGCGCCATCGCCCGCCGCATCGTCGCCGGCGGCCACGAAGTGCAGTTGCACACGCATCCCTGCTGGGCCGTCTTCCAGCATGCGGACTGGCCCGAGCGGGTGCGGTGCGAACCGCTCCAGGACGAATTCTTCGGCCGCGCCGAGGAAGACACCGTACAGCTGCTGCGCCAGGGCCAGCAAGCGTTTGCCGATTGGGGCGTGCCGGCACCAACCGTGTTCCGGCCGGGGAACATGCAGCACGACGATGCGCTGTTCGCGGCACTGGCCCGCTGCGGCATTGAGTACAGCTCGTGCGTGGGCCTGGCGGTCTTCGACAGCAACGATCCGCGCTACCGGTTGTACAGCGGCGTGCACCGCCGCCACGGCGTGCTGGAAATGCCGGTGCTGACGTTCCAGGACTGGCAGCTCGGCGGCCGCCGCCACCTGAAGACGCTGACGGTTGCCGGCACCAGCTTCGACGAAACACGCCTGCTGCTCGAACGGGCCCATGAGCAACAGGTCCCGCTGGTCGTGCTGCTGACCCACCCGTTCGAATATGTGCAGCGGCGCGATGACCAGATGCTCACCGCGCGCGGCAATGCCCTGCACCAGGACCGGCTGGCGCGCCTGTGCCGCTATCTCGACGGCAACCGCGACCGCTTCCTGCCGACCGGCATGGGCGAAGCGGGCAGCGCGCTGCAATCGATGCCGGATGAACGCAATGTGCTGCTGCAGGGCAGCGGATGGAAAAGCATCCGCCGTCTCGCCGAACAGGCCGTGTACGACCGCTACGGCAGTTGGGCACTGTCGCGGCAGGGAGTACCGGCATGATCGCCTTCGCCCGCGACCGCCTGAATGCCCGCTTCGGCACCTGGCGCGGCCTGGTGCGGCTGCTCCTGGCGCATGCCGAACGGGCTGCCGGCCGGCTGCGGCGGTTCGAGCTGCACGAGCCGCAGGCGGTGCGCCGCGTGGTATTCGTTTGCCAGGGGAATATTTGCCGCAGCGCCTATGCCGAACAGGTGGCGCGTGCGGCGGGCTTGCACACCGTGTCGCTCGGCCTGTCGACGACGACCGGCGCGGCATCGCCCGCTCCTGCGCTGGCCGCGGCTGCACGCAAGCAGATGCCGATGGACGCGCACCGTGCATGCGACTGGGAAGACTTTCCGTTGCAGCCGGGCGACCTGCTGCTGGCGATGGAAGTGCGCCAGGTGCACGAACTCCTGCGCCGGCTGGGTGGCCGTATGGATGTACAGGTGGCGCTGCTCGGTAACTGGTGCACGCCGCCAACGCCGCATCTGCACGATCCTTTCACGCTGTCCGATGCCTATTTCGATACGTGCTTTACCCGCGTGCGCCAGGCTGTCGAGCAGCTGGCACACGATGTTCCGAACGCGCGCGCCGTGCCGGCGCAGAAGAGGGGGCAGCGATGAACCGCGAATTCTCGCTTTACCTGGACGCGGTGCGTTTCCTGGCCGCGCTGATGGTCGTGTTCTACCACATGAACATGCGCTGGCTCAGCACCGACATCCTGCCGCTGTCCGATCACGGGCACGCTGCGGTGATGGTGTTCTTCGTGCTGTCCGGCTACGTGATCTCGTATATCCATGCCCGGCGCGAGAACACGCCGGCCGAATACTGGGCCAGTCGCCTGTCGCGCTTTTATTCGCTGGCGATCCCGGTGGTGCTGGTGACGCCATTGCTGGATCTCGCCGGCGCGGCGCTCCGTCCGGATATCTATGAAGGCTGGACCACGCATGGCCTGGCGCCGGTACGTATCGTCACCAGCCTGGCGTGGCTGAACGAGGTGTGGACGATCTCCATCATGTCGTTTTCCAACACACCCTACTGGTCGCTGTGCTACGAGATGTGGTACTACATCATGTTCGCCGTGTGCGTGTTTACCGCCGGGCGCACGCGCATCCTGCTGTTGGCTGGCTGCGTGCTGGTGGTGGGCCCGAAGATCCTCCTGTTGGCGCCCGTTTGGGCCATGGGCGTGGTACTGCACCGCTGGCAGCTGCTGCAGCGCACGTCCTTTGCGGCGGGGCTGGCGCTGTTCGTCGGTTCGTTCGTGGCCTTCGGTTTGTTCGAGCATTACCGGCTGACGGATATGGGCAGCGCGTGGATGCGCAGCCTCGTTGGCGACGCGCTGCATCATCAGTTGACGTTCTCCCGCTTTGCGCTGACCGATTACCTGCTGGGCCTGATCGTGGCAGTCAATTTCGTCGGCGCCCGGGCCGTCGCGCCCGTGCTGGGCCGGGTGCTGCTGCCGTTCGAGCGGCCGATTCGCTGGCTGGCCGGCTACACCTTCTCGCTGTACCTGATGCACCAGCCGCTGCTGCTGTTCTTCGGCGCCCTGATCGATGGCGATCCGCGCGGTCCACTGTATTTCATCGAAGTCCTGGCGGCCATTCTCGTCACCGTCTGGCTCGTGGGGTCGGTCACGGAAGGGCGCAGGCACCTGCTGCGTGCATGGTTGCTCGCGCGGCTGCAGTCGCTGCAGGGGTGGCGCTGGCTGGCGGCAAGGGGTGCGAGATGAACGCGCCATCGAACCTCCATGATACGGCGCCCGTCGACGGCGAGGCGCCGGCGCAGCGATTGCTGCCGGCGGTGGTACTGGGCATCGACACGCCCATCGGCCTGGCGATCGTGCGCAGCCTCGGGCGGCGCGGCGTTTCTGTCTACGGCATCGCGCGCAGCGCGGCGGCGCCAGGCTTGTCGTCGCGTTACCTGCGTCAGGGCATGTTGCGCGCGCAGGACGCCGCCGGCACGCTCGACCAGCTGGAAGAGCTGGCGGGCCGTATCGGGCCTTCGTGCCTGTTCGCGATTTCGGAGGGCGACATCGCGTTGCTCAATCGGCACCGGGACCGGCTGTCCGGCTACCGGTTGATGTTTCCGGATACGCGCCGGATGGATGCGGTGGTGGACAAGCAAAAGACCTACGCCGCCGCCGGCAAGGCAGGCGTTCCGGTGCCGCGGACGGTACAACCGGAGACGTTCGCCCAGGCGCAGGCCGCGGCACCGACGCTGCGCTATCCGGTGGTGTTGAAGTGGTCCGAGCCGAACGAGGCCGGCATCCTGCTGCGCCGTGCCGGGCTGTCCCTGGACAAGACCCGCTATTGCCATGACGGTGAAGAACTGCTGGACTATTTGCGCCAATTCGAGCCGGTCGGCCGTTATCCGATGATCCAGGAGTATTGCGCCGGTTACGGACTGGGGCAGTTCTTCCTGATGCATGAAGGCAAAGCCTACGGCATGTTCCAGCATCGCCGGCTGCACGAGTGGCCTCCGGAAGGGGGCGTCTCCACGCTGTGCGAATCGGTAGCGCTCGAACACCATGCCGCCTTGCGCGAGCGCTCGCTGGCCTTGCTGCGGGAACTCGACTGGGAAGGCATCGCCATGGTCGAATACCGCTACGACCCGGATCGCGATGAAGCGGCGCTGATGGAAATCAACGGCCGTTTCTGGGGCAGCCTGCCACTGGCTTGCCATGCCGGAGCCGATTTTCCATGGCTGGCATATAGCCTGCTCGGGGTTGGCACGCCGCAGCCGCAACCCGGCTATCGTGCCGGCATGCGCTGCCGTTTCATGATCCCGGAAACAAAACGCCTTGCGCGATTGTTGTTCCGTCCCGGCGCGGTAGCGGATCGCAAACTGACGTTTTCGCGCATGGGCGAGCTGGCTGGATACCTGTGCGATTTCGTGCGGCCGTCCACGCGCTATTACCTGTTTACCTGGTCTGACCCAGCCCCGTTCCTGCGCGACCTGTGGCACGCGCTTCGGCGTACAGGCTGACATTTAACTTGGAGCGACGATGCAGAGGATGAACCCGCCCGGCGCACGTGACCGCGGCACATGCAAAGAGGCCGTGTCGTGAAGATCGCGGTTGTCATTCCCTATTTCCAGCGCCGGCCCGGCATCCTGGCGCGCGCATTGCGCTCGGTCGCGGCACAAACGGTCGAAGCGCAGCTGGACGTGATCGTGGTCGACGACGGTTCGCCGGTGCCGGCACGTGACGAAGTCGCCCAATTCGTGACGTCATTGCCGGCTGCGGAACGTTCACCTGTGCGCATCGTGGAACAGAAGAACGGCGGGCCGGCCGCGGCCCGCAACACGGCGCTGGGACATGTCACGCCCGATACCGAGCTGGTCGCTTTCCTGGATTCCGACGATACCTGGGAACCGGAGCACCTCGCCAATGCGATGCGGGCGCTGGGTGCCGGCTACGATTTCTATTTCGCCGATTTTTATCAACTGGACCAGACGGTCAGCGCATTCGAGCGGGCTGGCCGGATCGAGCCGGGCCGCCATGCGCTGCTGCCGGGCGAGCGCCATCTCCACATCTATCAGGCGGACATGCAGGCGCAGATCCTGGGTGGCAACGTGATCGGCACATCGTCCGTCGTCTACCGCTTCCGCTCGTTCCGCACGCTGCGCTTCCGCGAGGAGTTCGTGTACGCGGGCGAGGATTACCTGTTCTGGCTGGACTTGTCGCGCATGACGGACCGCATCGTGTTTTCGTCCGCCCGCGAGGTGGTGTGCCGCGATGGTGTGAACGTGTTCGCGGGTTCGGGGTGGGGCACGGAAAAATCGCTGATCCGGCTGCACTACGAAATGAAGTACAAGAAGGCGATCGCCCGGCTGTATCCGCTGACCGAGCGCCAGGTGAAGGAAAATCGCGAGGCCGTGCTGATGCTGCGGCGGGGCTTCGTCGCGGACGTGCTGCATCGCGTAACGCATCGCAAGCCATTCCTTGATGTGATGTGGAAGCAATGGCGGATCGATGTGCGCAGCGTGCTGTATTTCATCCCCCTGGCGGTCGGCCTGATGCTGCGGCGGGAGCACAGCGCGTGAGCCGGGTGCTCGTCAGCATCCTGAACTGGAATGGCGCGGTGCAAACCATCGATTGCGTGCGCGATCTGCTGCGCCAGCAATTGCCCGGTGGCGTCACTGCCGATATCCTCGTCATCGACAATGGCTCGGCGCCCGCCGATGCGGAAACGCTCGTGCAGGGCCTGGCCGGCCTGCCGGTCGCGCTACGCCGCGAGGCCGTCAACCATGGTTTTGCGGGCGGTCACAATCTGGCTGTTGGCCGTGCGCTGGAAGAAGGCCACGACTTCTTGTGGCTGGTCAACAGCGATGCCGCGATGGGCAGCCACGACGTGCTGGCGCAACTGCTGGCCCTGATGGCGGCGGACGACCGGTGCGGTGCTGCATCGCCACTGCTGGCCATCCTCGACCAGCCGGAAAAAGTCTACTTCTGCGGTAATTTCCACGATTGGGCGCGGCTCGATACCCACCATGCCCGCAACGTCGACGATGCCCGCGCCACCGCCCGTCAACGCCTGGCCCAGCAATGGGTACCCGGCACGGCGATGCTGCTGCGCACGCAAGCGCTGCGTGACGCAGGCAAGCTCGACGAGCGAATGTTCGCTTACTACGAAGACGACGAAATATGCGCCAGGCTGGCAACGCATGGCTGGCACAGCGCCGTGGCATACGACGCTCGCGTGCTCCATGCCATGCCGCGGCGCGAGACCGACCGCCCGCCGTATTACTTTTACCTGATGGCGCGTAATTACCTGATTTTCTGGCAGGGCAGCACGCCGCCGGCGCATCGGCGCGGCCTCGCTTTGAAGTTGCTCGACCGCGCACTGTATGACGTCAACCGGCTGTATTACCGGGGTTTTCCGGAACAGGCGCGGGCGGCGTTGCTCGGCGTTGAAGATTATTTGCGTCGCCGTCATGGCCGCCCGGCTCTCGACCGCAATGCCGGAGTCCGGCTGCGCGTCTTGCGCGCGCTGCTGTGGCTACCTCACCTGCGTGTATTGCGCCGGCTCGACCGGGCTGGATGAGCATGATGGCTTTCGTGCACTTGGCGGCCAGAGGCTATTGATTGGCTATCGCCCTCGTGTCATTATTCGATTATTAACTTTTAGTAGGTGCATCATGTCTTCTCAATTGACGAAAGCCGCAGCCGCGGCCCTGGTGGCCGTTACCGTCCTTGGTGCGTGCAGCTCGGACACGGCGGAATCGCTGAAGGCAGATGCCCGGCAGCACCAGCAAAAGGGAGACAGCAAGGCAGCTGTCATCCAGCTGAAGAATGCGCTGGAAAAGAATCCGGACGATGCGCAAGCTCGCTTCATGCTGGCTTCCCTTGCCATCGACATGGATGATCCGCTGGCTGCCGAGAAGGAAGCACGGCGTGCCTTGGCGTTGAAATACCCGGCCGAGCAGGTACTGCCCGTGCTGGGCAAATCGCTGACGCTCCAGGGCAAATTCCAGGAAGCCCTGGATGAAACGAGCCAAGGCCCGCGTACGGCTGGCATCCTGACATTGCGCGGCCATGCCTTGCTCGGGCTGGGCAAGATGGACGAGTCAAAACGCGAATTCGACGCTGCGCTGGCACAGCAGCCCGGCTTCAGTGATGCCATTACCGGGCAGGCACGGCTGGCAGCGCTGCAGCAGGACTGGGCTGGCGGCCTGCGGCTGCTCGACGAGGCGATCGCAAAAAATGCGGCCAATTTCGATGCCTGGCAATTGAAAGGCGACTTGCTGCGCGTGGCGGGCAAAGGCGATGAGGCGATGGCGGCCTACCAGCAGGTATTGAAGATCAAGCCAAATCACCGGACGGCTCACCTGGAGCAGGCGGCCATCAATATCGCAGCGAAAAAATACGAAGCGGCGCAAGCGGATATCGACGCAGCGCGCAAGAGTACGCCAGGCAACTTCCTCGTCGCTTATCACCAGGCATTACTGGATTTTTCGCGTGGCAAGCTGAAAGAGGCGCAAACGAACCTGTTGAAGGTTAACCAGGCTGCCTCGCAATACATGCCGGGCGTGCTGCTGTCAGGTGTCGTTGCCCTGAATCTGGGCTTGCTGGAGCAAGCCGAAGGCAGCCTCCGCAAATATGTCGAGTGGAATCCCGATCACTTGCAATCGCGCATGATGCTCGCCAGCACGCTGCTGAAGTCGGGCCAGGGTCGCGAAGCCCAGGCCATACTGGCTCCGGTGTTGAAGGGCGAAGCGCCGGATGTGACTGTGCTGCAGCTGGCGGGTGAAGCGGCAATGCTGTCGCGCGATTTCAGCAAGGCCGCGGACTACCTGTCGCAGGCGGTCAAGCGGGAACCCGATCGCGCCGCTTCCCATACGTCGCTCGGCCTGGTCAAGCTGGCCCAGGGAGACCGCACAGGGGGAATTGCCGAGTTGCAGAAAGCCTTGGTCCTCGAGCCCGGTTCATTGCAGTCCGGCTCGGTCCTGGTGCGTACGTTGCTCGACCTGGGCAACCCGGACCAGGCGCTGGCGGCCATCGCCAAAATGGAAACCTCGCATCCCGGCAGCGCGGAAGTGCTGGTCATGAAAGGTCATGCCTACCTTGCCAAGCGGGATCGGGCCAAGGCCCGGGCCGCATTCGACGCCGCGCTGGCCGCCGATGCCGTCAATTTCACTGCCACTGCCGGTCTCGCGCAACTGGACATGGCGGATAAAAAGCCGGATGCGGCACGCAAGCGCTTTGAAGCGCTGCTGGCGAAGGATGGCAAGAATATCGAGGCGCTTACGGCATTGGCGCAGCTTGAAATAGCACAAGGCAATACCGCAGCTGCCACCAAGTGGCTCGAGAAAGCCAACGAGCTGAACCCGGATGACCTGACAACCGCCTTGCGTCTCGGCGCGCACTACAATGCCAGTGGCCAGCCGGGCAAGGCGCAAACACTGCTGCGCAAGTACCAGGCAGCCAACCCGGACAACGCCGCGTTACTCGACGTGCTTGGCCAAGCGCAAATGGCGAACAAGGATCCTGCGGCAGCACTGGAAACCTTTGGCAAGCTGACCAGCGTTTTGCCGCGGGCGGCTACCCCCCAGTTGCGGCTGGCCGGTGCGCAGATGGCCATGAAAAATCCTTCGGGTGCCAGCGCTACCCTGGCAAAAGCAGCGAGCCTGGAGCCGAACAACATCCAGCCATACCTTGCGCAGGCCGAATTCGCGGTAAGCCAGGGGAATGCTCCGCAGGCGCTGGAAATCGTACGCCAGGTGCAAAAGCAGTTCCCGAAAACTCCGGTCGGCTACATGCTGGAAGGCGATCTGTTCATGCAGCAGAAAAATGCGGCAGCGGCGGTGCGGCCCTATGAGCAAGCCTTGGCCATGTCCACCGAAGCACCTGTGCTGATCAAGCTTGCCAAGGCGTTGCGTGACTCCGGAAAGCTCAAGGAAGCTGAAGCCCGTGTCGTAGAGTTCATCAGGAAAAATCCACAAGATCCATTGGCGGCTATGTTCTTGGCGGAAAGTTATATTGCCTTCAAGCGCTATCCTGAAGCGAAACAGCTGCTGGAGGGCGTTGTCCAGCAAGTCCCGGACAACATCGTGGCGCTCAATAACCTGGCCTGGATATACCAGCAGCAAAAGGATGCGCGCGCGCTGCCCACGGCCGAACGTGCGCTCAAGCTGAACGATGCCAATCCCGAGGTGCTCGACACGGTCGGCTGGATGCTGGTAGAGCAGGGTTCTTACGAGCGGGCTGTTACGCTGCTGAAAAAAGCAGCCTCGACGGCCCCCAAAGCCCCCCAAGTGCATTACCATCTGGCTGTCGGTCTCTTGAAATCGGGCGACAAGCCCGGCGCCCGCAAGGCGCTGGAACAGGCACTGGCTGCCGGGTCTGGATTCAGCGAGGCCGAGCAGGCGAAAGCGCTGCTCCGGCAGCTATGAGCAAGCAGTACCTGTAGCAAAAAATATAATATTTTAATATATTATTACATAATAAACTAAATAGTTGTTGAAGATGCACGGCAAGACCGATGACTGCTCCGTTATCGGTATTCATGTCGAGCCACTCAACAGGGGAGTGTGCTATGGCCTCAGAGTTTACCCAGGACGGCAACGTCGACCAGTTTCTGCCGGATGATTACGAATCCGGAGAGCCGCTGATTTGCGCTGTCGAAGAAGATAACTCTGCAAACATAACGCATGTGACTATTAATCAATCCGATTTCGGCATCCGCGTTGCCGATACCGAGGCTGGGCGTACTTCCGCAAGTATGCTCATCAATAAAATGTATGCCTGGCGCGGCTATACGGGCACACACCGGATCGATAACAATCCTAACCGTATCACCCTCGCTGCCTCCGATAAGGGAGAGGTCATCGGCACTGTCACGCTGGGCATCGATTCGTCGATGGGAATCCTGGCGGACGAGGTCTTTTCCGATTACATTGGAGAGTTCCGTGCGCGCGGCGCCAAGGTCTGCGAAATCACCAAGCTCGCATTCGCGCCGCACGTTAAATCGAAAAGCGCCCTGGCGTCGCTGTTTCATGTGCTTTTCATTTATGGTCATTATCTGCATCAATGTACCGATGTGTTCATTGAAGTAAATCCCCGACACAGGCGATATTATATGAACATGCTGGGGTTTAACCAGATCGGTGATTTGCGGAGTAATCCGCGCGTTGATGCGCCGGCATACCTGCTGCATGTCAGCATGGATTACGTTAACGACCAGATCCGCAAGCTCGGTGGCACCAGTACCCACCCGGCAGGCGAGCGTTCGCTGTATCCCTACTTCTTCTCGCCAAGGGAAGAACGCGGCATTGCAAGCCGGTTATTGCAGATCGGCTGAGATACTGTTTGCAACAAGCGCGTTGACAACAAGCGATGCGGCTGCGGCCGCATCGTTGTCGCGCCGGTCCGGTGCGCCACCACATGCCGTGGTTTGCGTTCTCGTGACCGTTCGCGCCTGCGATCCGCGACAGCAGTAATTCTTTTATCAATAAAAAAGACCTGGCATGGCCAGGTCTTTTTGTTGCTTGCGGCACCAGGGTGCCGCGTCCGCGTGTGCCGCGGATTACTTCTGCTTGCGGCGACGCACTTGCGCCAGGCCCAGCAGGCCCAGGCCCACCAGTGCCAGCGAACCCGGTTCCGGGATGTCGGTCGCAATCGATTGACCGAAGAAGTTACCGGTGCCGACGACGCGGTTCGGGTCGCCCGGATACGGTTGCGTGAAGCTCGTGCTGAACGACAGGTCGGAACCGCTGACTTGCTGATTGGTATCGAAGTTGGCCGCGGCCAGACCGCCGATGACGTCGAGCTGGCCGAGACCGCTCAGATTCGGCGGCGAAACCGCATTGACCGTACCGCGCAGCGTGCTGCCGTTATGCAGGGCGCCAGCCAGACTCAGCCAAAGCGTACCCAGGCCGGTATTGCCCGCGTTCATCGTCAGTGGGTCGGAAGGATCGATCGTCGAGGGTGCGAAGTTGACATAGATGTCAACCTGGCCGCCACCGTACAGGATGGTCGTACCATCGGTGCCGATCGGGGTGTAGCCGCCGAACTTGAACGTCAGTTCGCAACCTGGGCAGAATTCTGATTGCCCGTCACCGTTCATCGTCGACACGAAGCCGAAGCCGCTCAGCGAGCCGGTGTTCGGATCGACGATCTGCTGGATTTGCACGGACGACGACGAGAAGTCGATTGGGTAGTCAGGATCCCAGATGACACCGCCAACGTTGATCGGGGCTGCCATCGCTGCGGTCATCGTCGACACTGTCAGGGCCGCCGCCAGCGCTACTTTTTTCAACATGTTCATCAAATACTCCTTGAGTTTGGTATTTAGTGCTGCTTTAAGGGGCGGACCTTCCCACCACATTTATCTAAAAGCAAACACCATGCCAATTCATGGAGATCGTCGGTAAGTAATTGATTTTAATCAAAGAGTAAGGTTTTTCGTGGAACTTGTGCGGAGAGAAGGTTTTACGGTGTAAAGTTTTTCGACAGGTCAGTACCTGCCACGCGCGATGAGGCCTTCCGGATCGAGCGCAGCGCGGAGCCGGGCATTGAAAGCGGTGGCATGGGGCATGCGCTGCGCCAGCGCTTCCATGACATCGACACCTACCCGGTACGGGAAGACTCCCAGCGTACGGCCCTGCTGCACGAGGGCGTCATAGCATTCCCGCGTGCGTGCCGCGGCGCCAGGCACGCCATGGTCGAACAAAAGTGGAACCGTGCTGTCGAACAAGCGGTCGCTGATCGAGGTGAACGTCAACAGCGGTTCCAGACCGTGCTCGCGGGTGATGCGGGTAACCATGTCGACGTAAGCGCGCGCGTCGGCGCCCCGCATCGGTACCAGCGGCGCATACCAGCGCAGGCCACAACCGTCGCGGGCAGGGTTGCGATCCTGGTCGGGCTGGTGGCCCGGGTTGCGCCAATAGGCAAGCGGCAATGCCGTTTCGTTGGGCCGGCCGCCGACCAGCTCCAGCGCATGGGCCAGTGTGCGGCTGGTCGAGGCGATGCCCTTGCCGAGCGGGCCCGGCATCATGTTCGACGCCCGGGCCAGCAAATGCGCGTTTTGCGGGCTCAGGAACAGCAGCCGGCTGGCGATACCACGCAGGGCCGCCCTGATTTCCTTCTGCGCGGCCGCGACCATGCCACGCGTGCCATACAGCGTGCCAAACCCCGTCCAGGGCGCGATCTGGTACTGGCGGCCAAGCCGGGCGATGACGGCATCGGGAATGGTGCCATCAACGACCTCGGCAGCAGGGTAAGGGGCCGTCATTGCCAGCACGCGGTGGCGGTTCATCAGGTTGATGCCACCCACGGTACCAGGCAGTGTTGCAAGAATATGCCGGATTTTTTCCACCGCCGGCTCCAGCAGCGCATCGTCACGCAGGTTGAACAGGCACACCTTGACCGTTTCCGGCCGGCGCGCCAGCACGATCGACATCCGCGTCACGATGCCAAGCCCGCTCTGGGTGAACAGGCCGGCCGAGTACGACGTGATACCCCACTTGAACAATTGTGCAAGTTCGTGACCGCCCGCCTCGGACAAGGCAGTGCGGTAGAGGGAGCCGTCGGCCAGCACCGCTTCCAGGTCGGTCACGGCGCCAAAGTGATCCGAGTGGGGCGTGATGCCATAGCCGCGCTCCAGCGCATTGCCCAGCAGGCTGACGCTTGGCCCGGCACCGGTGACCGGCACCATGAATGGATAACCCTGTTCGTCGAGGAAGCGGGCCAGCATGCCCTGGGTGACGCCGGGTTCCAGGGTGACGACGCCCAGCACCGGGTCGACACAGAAGCGCTGCATGCCGGACAAATCGACGATCACGGCATCATCCTGCACCGGTTGGGAGCTGCCGTATCCCCAGTTCTTGCCTGTGCTGATCGGGTAGACATGGCAACCGTGGCGCCGGGCGATCGCCAGCACGGCGGGCAGGGCGCCGCCGTGTGTGATCTTCAGGGCCGCCGCGATGCGCCGGCTGACACCGCCTGTATCGCTACCGTACGCGGCCGCCGCCGCCGCCTGGTCGAGCACCTGTGCCACGCCCGGCACGGCGCGCCATTCGGCCAGTGCCGATAGGTGGGAATCGTTCATCGCTTCGAGAGTGGGTCATTGGACGAACTCCGATAGTAGCGGTGGACTGGCAGGCTGTACAAGCGCGCGATTCGTATAACGTACTCCTGGGTTTCGCGGTAGGGCGGCACGCCGCGATGACGCAGCACGGCTCCCTCGCCGGCATTGTAGGCCGCGGCCACCAGCCGCACGTCGCCATCGAACAGACCGAGCAACCAGCGCAGGTAGGCCAGGCCGCCGCGCACATTCGATTCCGGGTCGAAGGGATCGGCCACCTGGAACCGCTGGGCGGTTTCAGGAATCAGCTGCATCAGGCCCTGCGCATTCTTGGGCGAAACGGCGTTGGCACGGAAACCGGATTCCACCGCAATGACGGCCATCGCCAGTTCGGGATCAACCTCGTAGGCAGGTGCCAGCCGTTCGACAATGCGGCGCACCGAGGCACTGGCGGGCGGATAAACGGCGGGGCCGGCAGCCCAGGGATCGGGATCGAGATTCACCTGCAGGGGCAGATCGGCAGCCATGCAGGCTGGCAGCGGCGCATCCGGCTGCGCCGGCAGTGCCTGTGCCAGATGCGCCGCCTGGGCATGGCCCTGTTCAGCCGCAGCCGAGAACAAGCGCCATGCAACGGCGTCGTCACGCGGCATACCGCGGCCGTTGGTGGCCATCCACCCAAGCGCATAGTGGGCATCCGGCGAACCCAGGCGTGCCGCCTGGCAATACAGCGCGGCGGCTTGCGCAGGATCGCGGGCCATGCCCTCGCCGTGTTCGAGTTGCGCCGCCTCGGCGATCAGCAGCGCAATATTGTCAGGAGCGGCATTTGCCGGACCGGCGGCGCCGCACAACAGTGCCAGCAAGATGGGAAGGCGATGGAGCATGGCATCACCTGCGGCCTTCGCGAGCGTTATGCCGTGCCAGGCTGCTGTTGAGCTGGGTGATGATCTCGGAGGCAGCCTGCACGATCTGGTTCGAGTCGAAACCGGCGCGGGCCATCTCCCGGTAGAACGAGCGCGCGAGCAGGCGTGCCACATGGTCCGGTTTTTGATAGGCCGTCGTGGCGGCGGCGCCCTGCAGTTCACGAGCCAGTGCCAGCTGCGTGAAGCGGGAAGCCAGGATGCCGCGCAACTGCCGCAACTGCACGGCCCGGCCGACGAATAATGCAACGGTTTCCAGCAATGCCAGCTCGTGCTCGCCAAAACAACCGTTCGCACAGCCACTGCTGGCGGTCAGCGTGCCGACCACGCGCCCCTCGATGCGGATCGGGGCCAGCATCAAGCTGCGGCCGGGATCGGTGGGCCGGCGGGCCAGTGCGGCGTAGGGAGAAGCGAGAATATCGTCCACCAGCAACGGCTCGCCGCTGGCCAGCACGCGACCGGCCAGGCCTTCACCGCGTGCGACGAGCGTGGCAGTGGCATCCTGCGCCAGGGGACCATGGCTGGCGGCGATGCTCATCCGGGCGTTGTCACCTTCGCCGTTGATCAGCATCACCGAACAGGTGTCCGCACCGACGAGCGAGGCTGCCAGCTCGGCGTGTGATGCCAGATCGTCGTGCGTGGCCGGCATGCCGCGGCATAGCTGGTGCATTTTGTTCAACAGATCGTCGGCCATCGCTGCCTCCAGGGGATCGATTCATTCTAGTGGCCGTGGCTGCCAGTTTACGCAGCTTCTGGCCCGGATTTGCGCGGCGACAGGAATGCCTTGTGAAACAGGTGCCGCGCGAGCAGCAGCGGCGGCATTCGCAGCCAGTTACCACGCAGGTAGAGAAGAAAGCGTGCCAGGGGGCTGTAACGGTCGCCGCAGCTGGCATGGTCCGGTAGCAGTGCGCGACGGAACAGCGCATCCATCAGGGCCAGCAGCGCCGGCGCTGGTCCCGCGACTTCGTCACGCACGTTGGCGGGGACGGGCGTGCCCAGCAATATCCTGCTGTAGCGCAGCGCATAGAACAACGGCCGCTCGAGTTCCAGCTGGCGTGCACGCGGCGCCATCTCGGCCCAGAAGCGGCGGTCCGAACCGAAATGGCACAGCAGCCGGTGAATGTCGAACAAGTCGCGTAGCGCATTGTTGAATTCGCCGTCGCTGAACAGGTGGACTGCGCTGTGCAGTACCATGTCGACCGGCGCCAGCACATAGACACCTGGCATGCCGTGCAGCGGCACCGCGGCACTGCGCAACAAGGTAGGATCCGGCCGCAACGCGGCTGTTCTCGGCAGGATTGCATGGTGCACGTCGATCATTGAAGCGCGCCGCAAGTGACGCATCGGCGGCAGCTCATGCATCCACTCCCGGTAATAGCGCTGGTCGTAGGCGTCGTGATGTGTGCCGGCCCAGCCTGCCAGCATCAATGCCGCCTCCGCCTCGCCCAGGCGCTCTTCCGGCACCAGCACGTCAATGTCCGAAAACAGCCGGCCATGCGCGGGCGGCAGCCCGGCCAGCGTATAAGCCGCGCCTTTCAGCAGGATCAGCGGCATGTCCAGGCTGGCCAGCGCCTGGCGGATTTGCCGCACCTCCCATAGCACGCCCTGGCGATGCCGGCGTGCCAGCACCCGGGTCCAGCCCAGCTGCTCGCGTGCTGCCGGCACGATATGAGGCAGGAAGCCATGTTCTTCCAGCAGGCACGAGAGCGTCGCCAGCAGGTTTGCGGCCCCCGCCTGGCGCAGCAGCAAGTCCCAGCTGGCATCGTCCAGCGCCGGCAGTTGCGGCGGGGATTGCGTCAAGGCGCGCAGTGCGGCGCTCAACAGCGGTTCCATGCGGCACGTCATGGCAAGCTGTCGAAAAAGGCCAGCGCTTCATCCAGCACGCCATAGCGGAAACGGTAGCCCTGGCTACGCTCGACAAGGTCGGCCAGCGCGGTAAACCCTTCGGCCCCCAACAAACTGTAGTTGAAGCAGTTCTGGGCCAGTTGCATGAACGTTTCCGCGCGCGGCATCGGCTCGGCCGTGACAGGGGCACCGGCTTCGAAGCGGGGGAATACGACCCATGCCGGCAGTGCGGTATCGGACGCCCGCGCCACGCTGCCAGCCGGTGCGCGCACGTGCGCTACCGTGCCTTTCACGGTGTCGGTGACAGCCCTGCTCATCACGCTGCCGGGTACATAGTCGCGGATGACGCCGATCGATGCGTTTTTCAGGCTGATGGGACGCGGCAAGGGATACAGCACGCCTTCATCGAGCCTGAGCAACGTCAGCTCGTCGGATAACAGCCGCCAGCCGCCACGACCCACCAGCGCAGCACAGAGCGTGCTTTTGCCGGAACCGGGAGGGGCGGGCAGGATCGCGGCGCGTCCACCTTTTTCGATGACCGCCGCATGCACGATGAGGTAGCGGTTGGCCCGGCTCGACACACACCAGTTCAAGCCCCATTCGAACATCGGGAATGCCTGGTCCAGCGGCAATGGCTTGAACATCGAACGGCCATCGTAGAGCAACGTCACTTGCGGGCGCAGCCAGCGCCGCAGCGTGGCCGGCCGCACCAGGTCGAGATGAAAATCGGCAAAGCCTTCCTGCAGCGGATAGTCCTCGTACAGCAAGTGGATGCCATCGGCAACGCTGCCGATCGGCGAGCGCAGCAGTGTAGTGAAGTGGCCTGTGCGCAGGTGGATGCCGGGGCCGGCAAGGCGCTCGCCCAACTGGGCGCGGGTCAGGCTGCCGACCGTGGTCATATGCGGCTCATACGCAAGCTCATACGCAAGCTCATACGCAAGCTCATACGCAACTCAGCAGGGTTCGGCCAGGTCCAGCTGGCGCAGTGTGGCGAGCAACTCGGTCAGCTCCGGTGCCGCCAGCTCCTCCGGCGTGACATCGCCATCGCGCAACGCTGTCAGCAATGCCATCGCATCCGTGGACAACAGGTGGGTATCGCCGGACAGGTCGTTGTAAAGCACGAAGGCGCCATCCCAGCCGCGATGCAGCAGGGTCTGGCCGGGGACGAGACGCCAGGATGAAGCCATCAGTACATGGTGCCTTGCAGGTACTCGACAATTTTCGGGCCATCCCAACGCACGCCGGCCGTGGGCGTGTAGTAACCCTTTGCCTGGTATTCGAGCCAGATACGCTGGAGCATGGGAACCGTCTGGAACGTCGACAGGCCAGCCTGCACGTTCAGGTAGCATGCGACCAGGTGCCGGCCAATGCCGTACTTGTCCCATTTTTGCGGATCCAGAATAGCTGCCTGGGTCACGGTTCCATACGTTTTTGCTTGATTGCCATTACTACTGAAAACACGGGTGTACAGCTGATTCTTGTCGCAGCCGCGCGGCCAGCTGTGATTCTTCCAGTACCCCGGCGACCGGCCGGCACAAGTGGGGGGCGGGCCCCGAAAGCTTTGCAATCCACCGGACAGGTAACCGGATGGCGTGGTACATACTTCCACTGCCATGCCGGGTTGGCTGTGCAATGTGAGCAGAACGCCGGATGCGGCCACGCCGGCGCGGGCAAAGCGGCGCCGTGCCTCGCCTTGAGGCGACAAGTTTGCCGGACCCGGCGCTGCGGCATCATGCTGTTGTTCGGTGGCCACGTCGATTTCCTTCTGGGTGGTCTGACAGTTGGGTAGATATTGCGAAAATGGTAAGCAATTCCCGTTCCCGACTGCCGACCCGGTGCTTATAGACTTTTAAATCAATGACTTAAAGCAAAAAAAGCACGCTTTATTGTTGAGCTGTCTCAGATGCTGTAAAGATTCCCGACAGCTCGACGCGGTTAGAAAAAGCTTTCTGGAATCACCAGGATATCGCCCGGGCGCATCGACACATTCGCGGAAATATCGCCTTCCTTGATCAGGTCGTTCAAACGCACGCGGTATTGTTGCTGCTTGCCGTCGACATGACGAATGATCGTTGCCCGATTGCCGGATGCGAATTCGGTCACTCCCCCGACAGCGATCAGCACATCCATCAGCGACATGTCGCGCCGGTATGGCAGTGCCTGTGGCCGCGCAGCCTGGCCGATCACGCGGATCTGCTCGCCGTATGTGCCGGTAAAACCGGTGACGATGACCGTGACTACCGGTTGCTGGATGTACTTGGCGAGCGCCTTTTCGATATCGCGTGCCAGTTCGGTCGATGTCTTGCCGATTGCCTCCAGGTCTTCGACCAGCGGCGTGGTGATCTTGCCATCCGGCCGCACGGGCACGCTTTGCGACACTTCCGGATTGCGCCACACAATGATGCTGACGTTGTCGCCCGGGCCAATCAGGTAGTCGGGGGCTGGGGCTGGCCCGGCATCGACCATCGTATTTCCCGAACTGGCGCAACCACCGAGGGCACCCAGCATGACCGCGCCTGCCGCCAGCCATTTGAACAGCGTTTGGTATTTCACGGGACTCTCCAGTTTGGTTGTTACGGCACGGGACTATGGCAACTGGCATACGACATTGTGCCGTACGAGCTCGTAACTATCATTGTGTCAATCTTATGTTGCTTATTTTATACGAGGGAGTGAGGCGGCCGTGCAATTTTTTACTTTTCGCTCGTGTTTTGCTGCAACAATTCACGAACATAGCGAATGGGGATTGCATACGAAATGCCGCTTGGCTGGCTCAGCGCATTTTCTTTCTGGTTCTTGAGGAAAGTCATGTTCAACACGCCATGAACAATGCCGCTTTCGGGGTCATACACGGGGCTGCCGCTATTGCCCGGGTAGGCAGTACCGTCCAGTTGCAAGATTGAAAATGGGCGGCGCTGCAATTGACTGATAACGCGCGCGTCCAACCGGCGCGAGTTCAATGATGGAAGAATCATCGGCGTGATGGCCGAGAGCATTGCGCGATGCGTAACGGGCGTGAGACCCAGACTCATACCGAGTGGAAAGCCGGTAAAGGCCAGCGCCTGGCCCTCGGCCACGGTGCCGTTAACGTCCAGGCGCAGTGCGGGAAGGGGCACACCGGTCAAGCGCAGATGTGCCAGGTCATGCTCACGATCGACAGCGACCACCGTGACGGGCCGGAAATCGAACTTCTGGCCAGTACCAATCACGATGCCCAGTGTTTCCATCTTTTCCGTATCGAGATCCGGCAGTGCATGGGCATTGGTGATGATGGATAGACCATCGGCGACGGCGAAGCCGGTAGCAACGAAAACGATCGCCGGACTGCGAGTACGCAGCAGCGTGCCGATGCCAACCACCGATGGCTTGATCGCTGGAATCGTATCCTTCAGGGCCGCCCGGGCTGGTGCCGGGAGCGCAAAAGCAAGCACGGCGGCGATGCATGCCAGCAGCACGAGATAACAGGGGCGGATCACGGAGCTCATCGGGTCAGGATAGCAGAAAAATATTAACTTGCAGTGACAGGAATAATTTCCATAAGGAAATTTACTGATAGATTGTCAGCAGATTGCAACGCTCGGTCCCGTGTCATGTTGGAAAGAAAAATTAATATCAACAGGCAACGAATTCTGCGGTATGATAGAGCGATTGATGTAATTTAAGCAATATTCTGGATGGTATTACGTCGGGTTGAAGCAGGTGCGGCATCCTGAATGGCTTAGCTGAAAGCGAGTTAACAAGATGGCAGAAATGATGGCCCTGCTTTTGAGCTTCCTCAAAGCAATTGGCAAGTACCGCTGGTATGCGGTGGCAATCACATGGCTGGTAGCGCTTGTCGGCTGGACCGTTGTTTCCCGCATGCCCAACGATTACCAGGCATCCGCCCGTGTTTACGTAGATACCCAAAGTATCCTGAAACCGCTGTTGGCAAGCATGACCACGCTGCCCAACACCGAGCAGCAGGTGATGTTCATGCGCCGCACGCTGATCAGCCGCCCGAACGTGGAACGTGTGCTGAGAATGGTCGATCTCGACATTACGGCCAAGACGCCCAAAGAGCATGAAAAGATCGTCGACGAACTGATGACCCAGATCAAGGTGATCGGTACCGAGCGCGACGATATCTATACGATCTCGTACAGCAACGCCAATCCAAAGCTGGGCAAGGACGTGGTGCAATCGCTGCTGACGATCTTCGTCGAGGGCAGCTTCGGGGGCAAAAAGCAGGAATCGGAAAAGGCAATCCAGTTCATCGACGACCAGATCAACATGTATGAAGAAAAGCTGGCGATCGGTGAGAATGCACTGAAGGATTTCAAGATCCGTCACATGGGACTGCTCCCACGCCAGGGCGGCGACTACGCCTCCGCTTATGGTGACTTGAACGAAAAAATCAGCCAGGCCCGCCTGGAGCTGCTGGAGGCTGAGGAGGCGCGCAATGCGATCAAGCGCCAGATGGCCGGCGAAGACATGGCTCCTGTTACCGATACGACGGAACGGGCGATCGTCAATCCGGAAATCGATGGCCGCATTTCGGTGGTGGAGAAGAACCTCGATCAATTGCGCATGCAGTTCACGGAGGAACATCCGGACATCGTTGCCGCCAAGCGCCTGGTGGCCCAACTCGAACAGCGCAAGAAGGAAGAAGCCAAGAAAATCCGCGCGGTCGATCCGGGCGCCAGCTACAGCCCGATGCTGCAGCAGATGAATGTCCAGTTGTCGGTCGAAGAAGCCCGCATTGCTTCCTTGAAGGCACGGGTGGGCGAATATTCGGCGCGTCTCGCGCAGATGCGCTCGATGAGCACACAGGCGCCGGAAGTCGAAGCCCAGCTGGCGCAGCTGAACCGCGACTATGCGGTGAACAAGGACAATTACGAGAAGCTGGTACAACGGCGCGAGGCGGCCAAGCTGTCGGGTGACCTGTCCACCGCCACCGACATGATGACGTTCCGTGTTGTCGATCCTCCTGCCGTGCCGAGCACGCCCGCCGGCCCGAATCGACCGCGCCTGTATACCCTGGTCTTCCTGGCGTCGCTGGTTGCCGGCCTCGGCACTGCGCTGCTGTTGAGCCAGATTCGGCCAACGTTCCTCAGCCAGACCAATCTGCGTGAGGTCACCGGCTTGCCGATCCTGGGCAGTATCGGCATGAACTGGACCGACCAGCAGAAGGTTCGCCGCCGTCGCCGCGTATATGCCTTCGCTGCTGCGGTCGCCTCGCTGTTTACGGCGTACGGCGGAGTATTGGCCATCACCGTTTTCCGGCAATCCTAAGCCGGGGAAAGCACAGGTTACAACGTGAGCATCATTGAAAAAGCCGCGAACCGCATCGGCAAACCCGTAGCCCCGGCTGCTCCGCTGGCCCAGGTGCGCACGCAAGCCGTGCCGGTTACGAGCGAGCCCATGATGGACAGCCCGGACATTGCCGTGGCCGAGTTGCCGGACGCTCCGATGCCGGAATTCCTGGCGCCTGCGCAGGGCCCCACGGTTGCGTTGTCGAATCCCGAGCCGGCTGCACCGGAGCCGCGCCCCCGCAATACCCGCATGATCGAACTGGACCTGGCGCGGATGAACGAAGCCGGCCTGGTTACGGCGGCTGGTGGCCGGACCAACCTGGTCGAAGATTTCCGCATCATCAAGCGGCCGCTGATCAAGCGCGCGTTCGGCGCGCGCAAGCCGAATGCGAATCCGGGCAACCTGATCATGATTACCAGCTCGCTGCCGGGCGAGGGCAAGACATTCACTTCGATCAACCTGGCGATGAGCATCGCGATGGAACTCGATCATACGGTGCTGCTGATCGATGCCGACGTGGCCCGGCCTTCGGTGTTGCGCACGCTCGGGCTGCCAGCCCAGCGCGGCTTGATGGATATCTTGCTGGACGACCATCTCGACATGTCCGAGGTCATGCTGCGCACCAACGTCAATACGTTGTCGATCCTGCCTGCCGGCACGTCGAATCCGCGCGCCACCGAGTTGCTGGCCAGCCAGGCGATGAAGTCGCTGGTCCTCGAAATTGCTGATCGTTATCCGGACCGGATCGTGATCTTTGATTCGCCCCCCCTGTTGCTGACGAGCGAGGCGCATGTGCTGGCCAGCCATATGGGGCAGATCGTCGTTGTCGTCGAGTCGGAAAAAACCACCCAGCACGCGGTCAAGGAAGCCTTGAACCAGCTCGAAGGCTGCAGTAATGTCAACCTGGTCTACAACAAGTCGCGCGAGCTGAACACATCCAGCAAGTACGACTACCACTATGGCTAAACGTCAGGCCCGCTGTGCCGTGCTGGGCTCGGCGATGCTGCTCGCCTTGCTACCGTCTGCGGTGCGTGCGGCATGGCAGGTCAAGCCAAGTGTCGAAGTGCGCGAAACATGGTCGGATAATCCTGAACTGCGCAGTGATGACCAGAAGCGCAGCCAGTTCATCACGGCCGTATCGCCCGGCGTGTCGATCTCGAACGACACGCCACGGCTGCAGGTGGCGGCGGCATATCAATTGAATGCGTTTGCATATTCGGACGAGCGGGTGACCGGCAGCGATCGCTTCAACAGCACGCTGAGCGGAACTGCCAAAGGCAATCTCATTCACGATTTCCTGTACTTCGATGCCTCGGCGGGCATCGCGCAGACCCCGGTTTCCGCCTTTGGCCCCGTCAGCAACAGCCCTTATTCCAACAACAACCGCTCTGAAGTCCGCTCCTACCGCGTCTCGCCGTTCATCGTGCACCAGTTCGGCAGCTTCGCTTCGACGCAGCTGCGCTACTCCCATGATGTGGTCGATAGCGACCTGGGCGGTTTTGGCCGCAGCACATCGGATGTGATCGACCTCTCGCTCAACAGCGGCATGGCGTTCAAGACACTTGGATGGGGCCTGCAACTGAACCGGGAGAACCTGGAAGATGGCATCGCACCGACATCGATCAACAGTTCGGCACTGGCTTCGCTGCGCTATTCGCTGAACCGGCAGTTCAGCCTGACGACCACCAGTGGCTACGACAAGTTCGATTACGAAGGCATGGGTGAAGGGACGAAAGGCGCGTCGTGGTCGCTCGGATTCAACTATGAGCCCAGCGCCCGGACCAGCCTGCGGGCGTCGGCAGGCCGCCGTTACTATGGGAATAGCTACTTCCTGGCCGCCACCCACCGCAGCCGCAACACCGTATGGAGCATCAATTACAGCGATGACGTGAGTACCAGCCGCGGCAATTTCCTGCTGCCTTCGACCGTCGACACGGCATCCATGCTGAACCAGATGTTCCTGGCGAATTATCCCGATCCAACGCAGCGTGCCGCATTCGTCGAAGCCTATATCCAGGCCCTCGGACTGCCGCGTTCAATACCGAATGCCGTGAACTACTTCAGCAACCGCTATTCGCTGCAGCGGCAGTTCAACGCGTCGGTGGCACTGCGTTCCGCGCGGACTACCACGATGGTCACCGTGTTCAAGATGCGCCGCGAAGCGCTGTCCCTGGTGCAGTACGACAGTCCGCTGCTGGGCAGCGGCCAGCAAAACCTGAACGACAACACCGACCAGACCGGCGTGTCGCTGAATGCCAGCTACAAGCTCAGCGCGCGTACCAGCGCCGCATTGTCCGCCAACCTGAGCCGCAGCAAATCGCTCAGCGGCGACCTCAGCGAAAACAACCGGCAATTCCGGTTCCACATGACGCATACATTCCAGCCGCGGTTGAGCGGCAGCCTGGAAGTGCGGCGCAATTCCGGCGGGCTGGCGCTGCAGAACAGCTCCTATACGGAGAACGCGGTATCAGCCTCCCTTTCGATGAAATTCTGACCGAGCGAGACGTTTTCATGTACGAGAATTACTACGGGCTCAGCGATAAGCCTTTCCGCTTGCGCCCGGACCCCCATTTCTTCTTCGGCAGCAGGGGCCACAAGCGTGCCATGGCTTACCTGGAATATGGTTTGGCACAAGGCGAAGGGTTCATCGTGATCACCGGCGAAGTGGGCGCTGGCAAGACGACATTGATGCGCAACCTGTTTCGCCAGATCGAATCGGATCGCATCGTGGCCGCGCACATCGTCAACACGCATGTCAACGCCGACGATATCTTGCGGGGAGTGGTGGCCGCGTTCGGCCTGCCTTTCGAAGACAGCGCAAGCAAGACCACACTGCTGGCGCGCCTCGAAGGTTTCTTGCGCACATGTGATCGGGACGGCAAGCGGGCGCTACTTGTGGTTGACGAAGCGCAGAACCTGACGCCCCGCGTGGTGGAAGAATTGCGTATGTTGTCGAACTTTCAGTCCGATGAAAAGCCACTGCTGCAAACGTTCCTGCTGGGCCAGCCGGAATTCCGCGCAACGCTGCATAACCCCGGCATGCAGCAGTTGCGCCAGCGCGTCATCGCCACTTATCACCTGGGGCCGATGGACGAGCTGGAAACCCAGGCGTACATCGAGCACCGCTTGCTGACAGTGGGCTGGAAAGGCGATCCGTCGTTCACCCCGGCAGCCTACGCGGCCATTTACGAATTCACCGGAGGCATTCCACGCAAGACCAACCACCTCTGTGATCGGCTTTTGCTGATGGGCTTCCTGGAGGAAATGCATGCGTTCACCGATGCCGACGTCGACACTGTGATCCGCGACATCCAGCAGGAATTCGAGGCCCCAGCCGGCACCCAGGCGCCTGCCGCGTCGCTGGCGGATCCCGCCGGGGGGGATCCTGATAGCGCTGTGTTCGCTAACCAGTATTCATCCGTGCTGGACGAGCGCATGTTGCGGCTGGAACGATCGATGGGATCGGTCCTGTCGATCCTGAAGCGAATCGTGAGCACGCCTGCCGGTGTCAATCAGGCTTTGGATGAATGAACATGAGCGATAGCGACCAAATCCACCATAGCGCGTGCGGCATCGGAGCACGGCCGGGTTCCTTGAACATGTCGCCGGAGATGGCCTTGTTCGATAGCATGCCGGCCGGCTGGCTGGAAAGCCGCTAGGAGCCACGATGAATGCGCCAGTACGCCAACTGCATGCGGCCGCGCCGGGCGCCGCCATGCTGCGCAACGCGATGACGATCGATGTCGAGGATTATTTCCAGGTATCCGCATTCGCCGACCACATTGCCCGCGACAGCTGGCCATCGCGCGAATGCCGGGTCGAAGCCAACATCGAACGCATCCTTGCGATCCTCGATGACGGTGGCGCGCAGGGAACTTTCTTCACGTTGGGCTGGATCGCCGAGCGTTATCCCGCGATGGTGAAGCGCATCGTCGCCGGCGGCCATGAACTGGCCAGCCACGGTTATGCCCACTTGCGTGCGTCGGACCAGACACGCGAACAGTTCATGGACGATGTCGCTCGCAGCAAGGCGATCCTCGAAGACATTGGCGGTGCTGCGGTGCTGGGCTACCGCGCACCCAGTTTTTCGATCGGCCCCGCCAACCTGTGGGCATTGGACGTGCTGCAGGAAGCGGGCTACCGTTACAGCTCCTCGATCTACCCGATCGTGCACGATCACTACGGCATGCCGGATGCACCCCGCTTCGCGTTCTACCCGAACGGTACCGATGGCTTGCTCGAGGTGCCGATTACCACTGTGCGGATGATGGAACGTAACCTGCCGGCCGGTGGCGGTGGTTACTTCCGCCTGCTGCCCTACGCACTGTCGCGCCGGCTGATGCGCCGTGTCAATCGCGAGGATGAACAGCCGGCGATCTTCTATTTCCATCCCTGGGAAATCGATCCGGGCCAACCGCGCATTGGCGGGGTGGGGGCCAAGACGCGCTTCCGGCATTACGTGAACCTGCAGCGGATGGAGCGTCGCATTCGCGCGCTGACACGCGATTTCAAATGGGATCGCATGGACCGTATCTTCCTGGAGCGTGCATGAGCGCCATCATCGAGCAGGCGATGCAAAGGGCGCAGGCAGGCGATGCCGCCAGGCCGGCAGTCACGGCTGATTTGCCTGGTATCGCCGAACCCGCTCCGCTTTCCGTGCGCCCGATGCGCGCCGATGACGCCGATCGCGCGAGGTGGGATGCGTTCGTGCTGGACTGTCCGGATGCGACATTCTTTCACCGTTCCGGCTGGCAGCGGGTAATCGAGGAAGCTTTCGGCCACCGCACATGGTTCTTCCTGGCTGAGCGCAACGGGCAGATCGAAGCCGTCCTGCCGCTGGCGCAGATCAGGAGCCGGCTGTTCGGACATTCGCTGATCGCCTTGCCATTCTGCGTATATGGCGGCGTGGCTGGCCGCAGCGACGAAGCGCGCGCCGCACTCGATGCCGAGGCGCTGCGCCTGGCGGCGTCATTGAACGTGGGCCATCTCGAATACCGCAACTACTCGCCAGCCCACCCGGGCGATCCAGCGTGGTCGGGCAAGGACCTGTACGTGACGTTCCGCAAGGAGATCAGCGGCGACGATGAAGCCAACATGAATGCGATTCCCCGCAAGCAGAGGGCAATGGTTCGGAAGGGCATCAAGCTGGGGCTGACGGGCGAGGTGGACCAGCACGTCGACCGCTTTTTCGCTGCGTATGCAAGCAGCGTGCACCGGCTCGGTACTCCGGTGTTTTCCAAAAAATATTTCAGCTTGCTGAAGGACGAGTTCGGTGACGACTGCGAAGTGCGCGTCATCGTACAAGGCGAAACACTGGTCGCCGGGGTATTGAGTTTCTTCTTCCGCGATGAAGTGCTGCCGTATTACGGTGGCGGCATGCCGGTCGCGCGCGATGTAGCCGGGAACGACTTCATGTACTGGAACCTCATGCAGGCCTCGGCCGCGAAGGGATATCGCATCTTCGATTTCGGCCGGAGCAAGCGTGGCACCGGAGCATTCGACTTCAAGAAGAACTGGGGTTTCGTGGCCCAGCCGCTGCCGTATGAATACCGGCTGGTGGCTTCGCAAGACCTTCCGGATGTGAATCCACTGAATCCGAAATACCAGCTGTTCATCAGGTTGTGGCAGAAACTGCCGCTGCCGCTGGCGAACGCGCTGGGTCCGCACATTGTCAAAGACTTGGGGTGACACCGTGGAAGACCTGCTGCTGCTGGTGCACCGCATTCCCTACCCGCCGAACAAGGGGGACAAGATCCGTTCGTGGCACCTGCTGCGGCACCTGTCCGCACGCTATCGCGTTCACCTGGCCACGTTCGTCGACGACCCGGAAGACTGGCAATACGTGCCTCACGTGCGCAAGCTGTGTGCTTCGAGCCATTTCGCGCCGCTCAATCCGCGCCGCGCACGGTTGCGCAGCCTTCGCGCACTGCTGGCCAACCGGGCGCTCTCGATCGATTACTACAGTGACCGTTCCACCCGTGCCTGGGTGGGCCGGACGGTGCGTGATACCGGCATCGAACGGGTAGTCGTATTCTCGTCGCCGATGGCGCAGTATGCGCACGGCCTGCCGGAAGCGTTGCGCGTGGTCGACCTGTGCGATGTCGATTCCGAGAAATGGCGCGCCTATGCGAAGAAGAAGCCATGGCCGACCAGCCTGCTGTACGGCTATGAGGCAAGCCGCCTGCTGCGCTACGAGCGCAAGGTGGCGGCCGAGACCGATGCGGCACTGTTCGTGTCGGCTCCCGAAGCGGAACTGTTCCGCTCGCTGGCGCCGGAAAGCGCAGCCCGCATCGGCTGGTTCGGCAACGGCGTCGATACCGAGTATTTTTCGCCCGATGCCAGCTACGCCAATCCCTATGGGCCCGGTGAATGCGCGCTGGTCTTCTGCGGCGCAATGGACTACTGGCCGAACGTGGACGCCGTACAGTGGTTTGCGCATGATGTGCTGCCGCTGGTGCGTTCCCGTGTGCCACAGGCGTCGTTCGTGATCGTCGGCGCAAGGCCGACATCCGAAGTGCAGGCATTGGCGAACCTGCCCGGGGTGACCGTTACCGGCACCGTGCCGGATGTGCGCCCCTATGTTGCGCATGCCACCCTGTCGGTGGCGCCATTGCGCGTGGCACGGGGCATCCAGAACAAGGTGCTCGAGGCCATGTCGATGGCGAAAGCCGTCGTTGTCAGCCCGCAGGCGCTCGAAGGCATCGACGCGACCGCCGGCGTCGAGGTGCTGCTGGCCGAGCATGCCGGCGACGTGGCAGAGACCATTCTTGCGTCGCTGGCGGACGACGCATCGCGCACGGCGATCGGCCACGCGGCCCGTGCCCGTGTCGAGGCTTCGTATGGATGGGATGCGCGGCTGGCACCGCTCGATGCATTGCTGGGAGCACCCCGGCATCCCGCTACCGCCACGCCGCTTCCAGCCGGCATTCCCTCACCGACATGGAACCGGGCATGAACACCATTACCGTTACCGAAGAAGCCAGGCTGGCCGCCGCGCGACCCGCAGACGATGCGCCACCGACGGCACAATGGTGGATCGCAGCGCTTGCGGTGTTGCTGCCGCTGCTTGCCTATTTCGATACGGGCGCCTCGATCGTGTCGATCTGGGATCGCTCGGAAACGTTTGCCCATGGCTTCGTGATCGTGCCGATCTCACTGTGGCTGGTATGGCGCCGCCGCCAGGAACTGGCACTGCTGCCGGTTCAGCCCTGCTGGCCGGCACTGGCCGCCTTGCTGCTGTGCGGCGCGGCCTGGATGCTTGCCACGCTGGGCGATGTGCTCGTGGTGCGCCAGTATGCGTTTGCCGTGATGCTGCCGCTGACCGTCCTGGCCGTATATGGCGCGCCGATCACCCGGGCGCTGGCGTTTCCGCTGGCGTTCCTGCTGTTCGGCGTTCCGGTCGGCGAAGGATTGATCGATCCGCTGATCGGCATCACCGCCGATTTCACGGTCGACGCGCTGCGCTTCACGGGGATTCCTGTGCTGCGTGAAGGGAACAATTTCAGCATTCCGAGCGGTGACTGGTCGGTGGTCGAAGCGTGCAGCGGATTGCGGTACCTTATTTCATCGGTCACGCTGGGCTGCCTGTACGCGTATCTGACGTACCAGTCGACCTGGCGCCGTGTGCTGTTTGTCATTGTCGCGCTTGCGTTGCCTGTGCTGGCCAACGGCCTGCGCGCATACATGATCGTGATGATCGGCCACACCAGCAACATGACGCTGGCCGTCGGGGTGGACCACCTGATCTATGGCTGGGCATTCTTCGGCCTCGTGATGCTCCTGCTGTTCTGGATCGGCAGTTTCTGGCGCGAGGATGCACCGGCCGCGCCTGCGCTGGCAAACGCCACGCGATATGCCGCCTCCGCTTCGCCGGCGAAGGTTGCCATGGCCGTGCTCGGTGTCGCGGCTTGTGTCAGCGTGTGGCCCGCGTATGGCTGGTATATCGAACGCGGCAATGTGACGCCCCCAACGGTCGATTTGGCTTCGTTCGCGGCAAAGGCGCCTGCCGCCGCCTCATTTACCGGATGGACGCCCGATTTCGCGCCGGCCAGCGCCACGCTGAGCCGTTTTTACCAGGTCGGCAACCAGCCGGTAGGATTCACCCTCAAGTATTACCGCGATGGCAACGGCGGCAAGCTGATCAGCTCCACCAACAGGCTCGCGGCGATCCGTAGCGGCTGGAACGAAACTGGCGTGGCCATCCGTACCGAAACCATCGCGGGGCGTCCGCTCGTCATCCGGGAAACCACCCTGATAGGTGCCGGCACTCGCTTCGTCGTCTGGCAATGGTATGACATCGGCGGCCGGCCAACGGCCAGCAACTATGTCGGCAAGCTGTTGCAAACGAAACAGAAATTTCTGACTGGCAGTGATGATGGCGCAGTGCTGATGCTATTCTCGCCATACGACGAGACCCCCGAGACGGCTCATCCTGCGCTGCGGGCGTTCCTGGAGAGCCATCTCGCTTCCATCGATGCCGTGCTGGCGGCCAACGCGCGACAGTGACTTCCATGAACAACGTGCCGCTCATCGTCCATCTGATCTACCGGCTCGATTTTGGCGGGCTGGAAACGCTGATGGTGGAACGGATCAACCGCATGCCGGCTGGTGCGTATCGGCACGCAATCGTTTGCCTCACCGATTTCAATCCCGCCTTTGCCCGGAAAATCACGCGCACCGACGTGGCGATCCACGCGCTGCACAAGCAGCCAGGCCAGTCGCCGGGAACGCACGTGGCGCTGTGGCGCCTGTTGCGCGATTTGCGTCCAGCCGTGCTGCATTCCTACAATCTGTCCGCTGTCGAATACGGCCTGGCCGCATTGCTGGCCGGCGTGCCCGTGCGTGTCAATGGCGCGCATGGGCGGGATCACGATGATCCCCATGGTACCAATCGCAAACATAACGCGCTGCGCCGCCTCATGGTGCCGCTCTACGATTGCTGCTACGCGAATTCGGCGGCGATGGAGGCTTGGAACCGGGAAATCATCGGCGTGCCTGTGCACAAGAGCCGGATGCTGGCGAACGGCATCGATGTGGAGCGTTTCCACCCACGGGTGCCCGGCGAGGCGGCATTGCCGGAACACTGGCCATTCGGGCCGGGGCATCTCGTCATCGGCACTGTTGGCCGGATACAGGCGGTGAAAGACCATGCTGTCCTGATCGATGCCTTCGCCCTGCTGCGCGCCCGCTTACCGGACCTGCCCCTGCGCCTGGCGATCGTTGGCGATGGCCCCTTGCTGGAAGCAATGCGGGCCAAGGCCTCCGGGCTCGGCCTGGATGGCGTGGCGTGGCTGCCGGGTGCGCGCACCGATATCGCAAACATCCTGCGCAGCCTGCGCGTATTCGCGATGTCGTCGATCGCCGAGGGCACGCCCGGTTCCGCGCTCGAAGCGATGGCATGCGCCTTGCCGGTCGTCGGCACGCGTGTCGGCGGCATTCCCGAGGTGATCGACGATGGTGTCACCGGCATGCTCGTGCCGCCGTCCGATCCCGGGGCGATGGCGGCGGCACTCGCGCGCTATGCGGCGGCGCCGGAACTGGCGGCCCGTCACGGTGCCGCGGGCCGCGAACGGGTGCTCCGCAACTACAGCATGGCGGCGATGGTCGCCGCCTACCAGGGCATGTATGACAGCCTGTGCGAACGAAAGATCAAGACTAGAGGGGCGGTGACATCATGTGCGGAATAGTGGGAATGCTGGATACGCGGGGCCGGCGCGAAATCGACGAAGCGCTGCTGCGGCGGATGAACGATACCCAGTTCCACCGGGGGCCCGACGAGGGCGACATCTACCGCGAGCCAGGCGTCGGCTTCGGCCACCGCCGGCTGTCCGTCATCGACCTGTCGATGGGCCAGCAGCCGCTCGGCAACGAAGATGGCAGCGTGATGGTCTGCTACAACGGCGAGATCTACAACTATCGCGAGCTGACGGCCGAGCTCAAGGCGCTGGGCCACGTATTCCGCACCAAGAGCGACACCGAGGTGATCGTGCATGCCTGGGAGGAGTGGGGCGAAGCGTGCGTGGAGCGCTTCCGCGGCATGTTCGCCTTCGGCCTGTGGGACCGCAACCAGCAGGTCATGTTCCTGGCGCGCGACCACATGGGCGTCAAGCCGATGTTCTACACCATGCTGCCGGATGGATTGTTCGCGTTCAGCTCCGAGCTGAAAGCCTTGCGCTCGCTGCCCGGCCTGCCACGCGAGATCGATCCGTGCGCGGTCGAGGATTACTTTGCCTATGGCTACGTGCCGGAACCGAAAACGATCTACAAGGGGGCCTTCAAGCTGTCGCCGGGCTACCGGCTGCTGCAGAAGGTGGGCGCGCCCCTTGCCATGCCGCAGCGCTGGTGGGACGTGCCGTTCAAGCTGCACCATACGATGACGGAAAGCGATGCCCAGGGCGAGCTGGTCGAGCGGCTGCGCGATGCCGTGCGCAGCCAGCTGGTGGCGGAAGTGCCGCTGGGCGCATTCCTGTCCGGCGGTGTCGACTCCAGTGCCGTGGTGGCGATGATGGCGGGCCTGAACAATGCCCCGGTGAATACCTGTTCGATCGGCTTTCGCGACCGGGCCTTCGATGAATCGGCATATGCCGCGCAGGTGGCGCAGCAATACCGCACCGATCACCACGTGCAAACGGTCGATACCGACGATTTCGGCCTGCTCGATACCTTGTCCGACCTGTACGATGAACCCTATGCCGACAGTTCCGCGATCCCCACCTATCGCGTGTGCCAGCTGGCACGCCAGCGCGTGACGGTGGCGCTGTCCGGCGATGGCGGCGATGAGAACCTGGCCGGCTATCGCCGCTACCGCTACACGATGGCGGAAGAGCGGGTGCGCGGCCGCATTCCCTCCGCATTGCGCCGCCCGTTGTTCGGCACGCTGGGCCGCTACTACCCGAAAGCCGACTGGGCACCGCGCGTGTTCCGCGCCAAGAGCACCTTCGAATCGTTGTCGCGCGACCTGGTGGAAGGCTATTTCCACGGCGTGTCGATCATGACGGATGCGATGCGCGCCCAGCTGTTCTCCAACAATTTCCGGGCCAGCCTGCAGGGCTATCGTGCGATCGACGTGATGCGCGGCCATGCACGACATTCGCCGACGGACGATCCGCTGTCGCTGATCCAGTACCTGGACATGAAGACCTACCTGCCGGGCGACATCCTCACGAAGGTGGATCGTGCCAGCATGGCCCATGCGCTCGAGGTGCGCGTACCGTTGCTGGATCATCAGCTGGTCGAATGGATTTCCGGCCTGTCTCCGGACCTGAAGCTCAAGGGCAGCGAAGGCAAGTACATCTTCAAGAAGAGCATGGAAAAGTACCTGCCGCAGGACATCCTGTACCGCCGCAAGCAGGGCTTCGCGGTGCCGCTGGCCGCCTGGTTCCGCGGGCCGCTGCGCGAACGCGTGCGCACGTCGCTGCTGGGGCCGAACCTGGCCGCCACCGGCATGTTCAACGGCGCTTTCCTGGCCGAGATGGTGGACCATCACCAGTCAGGCCGTCGCGACTACAGCGCACCGATCTGGACGCTGTTGATGTTCGAAGCCTTCCTGAAAAAAGAAATGCAGGCGTAACATGGGTATCTCCGACATTCCCGGCATTACCGGACGGCCGCTGAAGATCCTCCACGTGCTGGATCATTCGATTCCGCTGCACAGCGGTTATACGTTTCGTACGCGTTCGATCCTGCAGCAGCAACGCGCGCTGGGCTGGATGACCGACCACATCACCAGCCCCAAGCATGCTGCGGCGGCCGAGAAGGCGGGGGACACGCAGGAAACCGTCGACGGCCTGCGCTTCTTCCGCACCGAACCGGCGCTGGGCATGCTGTCCCGGCTGCCCGTGCTGAACCAGCTGGCCGTGATCAACCGGCTGGCCGCGCGCCTGCTGGAAGTGGCGCAGGAAGTGAAGCCGGATATCCTGCATGCCCATTCGCCCGCCCTGAATGCGGTGGCGGCGCTGCGCGTGGGCCGCAAGCTGGGTATTCCCGTCGTCTATGAAATCCGCGCCTTCTGGGAAGATGCGGCGGTCGACCACGGCACCAGCAAGGAGTGGGGCGTGCGCTACCGCCTTACCCGGGCAATGGAAACGTGGGCACTCAAGCGCGTCGACGCCGCCACCACGATTTGCGAGGGCTTGCGCGCGGAGATCGTCGGCCGCGGCATCCCGGCGCAAAAGATCGAGGTGATCCCGAATGCGGTCGATGTCGGCGATTTCTCGGTAGACGGTACGCGCGATGAAGCGCTGGCGCGCACGCTGGGCCTGGATGGGACAACCGTATTGGGTTTCATCGGTTCGTTCTATGCATACGAAGGGCTGAACGTGCTGCTCGACGCGGTGCCGGCAATGCTGGCCCAGCAGCCAGGATTGCGCGTGCTGCTCGTTGGCGGAGGCCCGCAGGACGCCGCATTGCGCGCCCAGGCCACGGCGCTCGGTATCGAGAACCAGGTGATCTTCACGGGGCGGGTGCCGCACAAGGAAGTGCAGCGTTACTACAACCTGGTCGATGTGCTGTGCTACCCGCGCCTGAAGATGCGGTTGACCGATCTCGTCACGCCGTTGAAACCGCTCGAGGCGATGGCGCAGGGGCGGCTGCTGGCCGCGTCGGACGTGGGTGGGCACCGCGAGCTGATCGAAGACGGCCGCACCGGCGTGCTGTTCGCGGCTGGCGATGCCGCCGCGCTGGCGCGCCGGGTGCTCGCGCTGCTGGCTGCCCCCGAGCAGTGGCCGCGATTGAAGGAGCAAGGCCGGCGCTTCGTCGAAAACGAGCGCAACTGGGCTGCCAGCGTGGCGCGTTATCGCAAGGTATATGGCAAGCTGGTCGCGGGGGAGCTCGCATGACGGCACTGTCGATCGGTCTTGTCGGTCCGCTACCGCCACCCTCCGGCGGCATGGCGAACCAGACCTTGCAACTGGCCGCCTTGCTGCGTGGTGAAGGCATCAAGGTCGAGACCGTGCAGGTCAACGCACCTTACCAGCCTGCGTGGGCTGGCCGTATCAAGGGATTGCGCGCCGTGGCGCGACTGTTGCCGTACCTGGCCTCCCTCTGGCGCACGGCCGGACGGGTACAGGTATTCCACGTAATGGCCAATTCCGGCTGGTCGTGGCACCTGTTTGCAGCGCCGGCAATCTGGATCGCCCACCTGCGGGGCAAGCCGGTCGTTGTGAATTATCGAGGGGGCGAAGCCGATGGCTTCCTGGCCCGCGCACGCCGCTGGGTCGCGCCGAGCCTGGCGCGGGCGGATGCCGTCATCGTGCCATCGGGTTTCCTGGAAGCCGTGTTCGGCAAATACGGTTTTTCAACGCAAATCGTGCCGAACATCGTCAACCTGGACCGCTTCTCGTCGGCCCGGGAGACGCCAGCCGGAGCCGGCCTGCGCCTGCTGGTGGCCCGCAATCTTGAACCGATCTACGACAATGCCACCGCGCTGCGCACCCTTGTCCTGGTGCGTGAACGCCACCCTGGCGCGACGCTGGTCATCGCGGGCTCCGGGCCGCTTCGCGAAGAGCTCGAACGGCTGGCGAAGGAACTGGACATTGCCAGCGCCGTCACGTTCACCGGACGCGTCGACAATGCGGCCATGGCGGATCTGTACCGCGAGGCGGATGTGATGCTCAACCCCAGCCTCGTCGACAATACGCCCAATTCCGTCCTGGAAGCACTCGCCTGCGGCGTGCCCGTGGTCAGTACGCACGTCGGTGGCGTGCCCTATCTCGTCGAAGACGGGCGTACGGCGCTGCTCGTGCCACCGAATGCGCCGCAGGCAATGGCGGCCGCCGTCTTGCGGCTGGCCACCGAGCCTGCGCTGGCGGCATCGCTGCGCGAGGCGGGCCTGCGGCAGGTGCAGCATTACACCTGGTCGAGCGTGCGTCCGCGCCTGCTCGCCGTTTATCAACACGTGCTGGCGGCTCGCGCCGGTACCACCGCGGTGAGCCAGCCATGAGCATGCAGAATGCCCGCTATCGCCCCGCGCCCTATACGGCGCTCGTCACGAACCTGATTTTCCCGCTGCACGAACGTGTCAAGCAACATCGCAGCGTGGCCGTGCGCAAGCAGCTCGAGGAATCGCAGTACTGGCCGGAAGAGCGCCTGCGCGACCTGCAGCTGCAACGCCTGCGCCGGCTGCTGGCCCGGGCCGGCGCTTCGGTACCGTATTTCCGCGACCTGTTCGCCGAGATCGACTTCGATCCGATGCGCGACGTGCGCAGCCTGGACGACCTGGCCCGGTTGCCGCTAATGGACAAGTCGGTCATCAGGGCCAATGTCGACCGCCTGAAGGCGGAAGACGCGGTGGGCCTTGCCCGGTTCAACACCGGCGGCTCCAGTGGAGAACCGCTGATCTTTTACATCGGCAAGGAACGCGTCAGCCACGACGTGGCCGCGAAATGGCGTGCCACGCGCTGGTGGAACGTCGATATCGGCGATCCGGAAATCGTCGTATGGGGGTCGCCGATCGAACTCGGTGCGCAGGACCGGGTTCGTGCGCTGCGCGACCTGCTGCTGCGTACGCATCTGCTGCCGGCGTTCGAGATGTCGGCAGCCAAGCTCGATGGCTTCGTTGCCCGCATCCGCGCCCACAAGCCGCGTATGCTGTTCGGATATCCCTCGGCGCTGTCCCATATTGCCCGGCATGCCCGTGCCAGGGGACAGCGGATGGACGACCTGGGCATCCGCGTCGCTTTTGTCACTTCCGAGCGGCTGTACGATGAACAGCGCATGCAGATATCCGACACGTTCGGCTGCCCGGTCGCAAACGGCTACGGCGGCCGCGACGCCGGCTTTATCGCCCACCAATGCCCGGAAGGCGGCATGCACATCACCGCCGAGGATATCGTGGTCGAGATACTCGACGTCGATGGCAGGCCGGTACCGCGCGGCCAGTCCGGTGAGATCGTCGTCACGCACCTGGCCACCGGCGATTTCCCGTTCATCCGCTACCGCACCGGCGACATCGGCGTGCTGGGCACGCAGCAGTGCGCCTGCGGGCGCGGCTTGCCGTTGCTGCAGGAAATCCAGGGCCGCAGTACCGATTTCCTGGTGGCGCAGGACGGCACCGTGATGCATGGGCTGGCGCTCGTGTACATCCTGCGCGACCTGCCCCAGGTGCAGGCATTCAAGATCACCCAGGAAAGCCTGGACCTGACGCGTGTGCAGGTCGTGCTTGCCGCGCCGCTCGATGTCCAGGCATTCGGCAAGCTGCAGGGCCAGATCGAGCGCGGTTTCAAGGCACGGCTCGGTGCCGGTGTCGCCGTCGAGGTCGGGCAGGTCGCCGACATCGCGCCGGAAAAATCGGGCAAGTTCCGCTACGTGGTCAGCAAGGTCGCCACCGGGAGCGTGACGGCATGAGGGACGTAATCATCACGCTGCTGGTATTTGGTTCGCTGCCGTATATTTTCAAGCGTCCCTCGATCGGCATGGTGATGTGGATCTGGATCAGCGTGATGAATCCGCATACGCAAGGATGGGGCTTTGCACGCGAATTCCCGTTTGCCGCCATCATCGCGGTGACGACCGTGGCGGCGATGGCGACCAATGCGCATCGCAAATACCGCTACCCCCTGACACCGGTCACCGTCACATTCCTGGCCTTCATTGCCTATATGTGCCTGACAGCGGCGTTCGCGATCCATCCTGACCAGATCATGCCGCAACTGATCAAGGTCATGAAGATCATGGGCATGACGATCGTTGTCATGATGCTGCTGCGCAAACGCACGCACGTCGAATGGCTGATCTGGACGGTGGTGATCTCGATCGGCTTCTATGGCGTCAAGGGCGGCATCTTCACGTTGCGCAGCGGCGGCCAGTACCGCGTATGGGGCCCGATCGGCACTTTCATCGACGGCAACAATGAAATCGCGCTCGCACTCGTGATGACGATCCCGCTGATGCTGTACCTGTACACGCAGCTCACCCACAAATGGGCGAAGCGGGCCATGCTCCTGTCGATGCTGCTGTGCGCGCTGGCATCGCTGGCGTCCTATTCGCGTGGCGCGGCCATCGCCATGGTGGGAATGCTTGCCTTCCTCTGGCTGAAGAGCCGCAACAAGGCAATGATCGGCACGCTTCTGATGCTGTGCGTGCCGGTTGCACTGGTGTTCATGCCCGAGCAGTGGCATGCGCGCATCGACACCATCGACGAGTATGAGCAGGACATGTCGGCGATGGGCCGCATCAATGCATGGTGGATGGCTTACCACCTGGCCAATGACCGGCCACTGGGCGGCGGTTTCGAGATCTACGATTCCCACGTGTTCCAGCTGTATGCACCGATCCCGGAGGATGTACACGCCGCGCACAGCATCTATTTCCAGGTGCTGGGCGAACACGGCTGGGGCGGATTGGCGATCTATCTCGCGCTCGGCATCCTTACGTGGCTGGCCGGTTCGCGCATCATCCGCCGCTCCGCCCCGTTCGCCGAACTGGCCTGGGCCGGCAACCTGGCACGCATGGTCCAGGTCAGCCTGCTGGGCTTCGCGGTCGGCGGCGCCTTCCTGAGCCTGACCTATTTCGACGTACCGTATTACCTGATGGCGGCAATGGTGGCCACGCAACTGATCGTCGAGCGCGAACGCAAGGTGCTGGTGCCGAAACCGCTCGCCAATCCCCTTGCGCCGGAGCCCGACCCGCCGGATGAAACGACCCCAGAAGAAGAGCTTCGCCATGAAACAGCCTGAATTCGATGCGACTCCCGCAATCGCAGCCACTGCCGCACAAGCCACCAATGCCCCGCTCCTCGAGAGGGGCTTGCTGTCGCTGCTGTCGCCAGGGGGGCGGCATGGCCTCTCGATCCTGATCTACCACCGCGTGCTTCCCCGGAAGGACGCCTTGTTCCCGAGCGAAGTCGATGCAGCGGAATTTTCCGCGCAAATCGGCATGCTGAAATCGCACTTCAATGTGCTGCCGCTGCTGGAAGCGGTACGGCGCTCGAAGGATGGCACATTGCCCCCGCGTGCGGCGGCGATCACCTTTGACGATGGCTACGCCGACAACGCCGAGGTGGCGCTGCCGGTCCTGCAGCGCCATGGCCTGCATGCCACGTTCTTCGTGGCCACCGGATTCCTGAACGGTGGCCGCATGTGGAACGACAGCGTGTATGAACTGGTTCGGCGCGCGCCAGACGGCGTGCTCGATGCCACGCCGCTCGGCCTCGGCACACATCCGCTGCACACGCTGGCCGAGCGCCGGCAAGCCATCACGGCGCTGATCGGACAATTGAAGTACCTGCCGATGGCCGAGCGCCAGCGGCAGGTCGACCGGCTGGTGGTGCTGGCTGGCACCGCACTGCCGGATGACCTGATGATGAGCACCAGCCAGGTGCGCAAGCTGCACCTGGCCGGCATGGGCATCGGCGCGCATACGGTCAACCACCCGATCCTGGCGCGCTTGCCCGACGATGAAGCGCGCGAGGAAATCGCGCAGGGCAAGCTGGCGCTGGAAGACATGATCGGCGCCAGCGTATCGCTGTTCGCCTACCCGAACGGCAAGCCGGGCGAGGACTATGAAGCACGTCACGTCGCGATGGCGCGCGAATTGCGTTTCGAGGGTGCCGTGTCGACC
Organism: Pseudoduganella sp. jia 12; assembly: GCF_055502675.1. Lineage (NCBI taxonomy): Bacteria > Pseudomonadati > Pseudomonadota > Betaproteobacteria > Burkholderiales > Oxalobacteraceae > Pseudoduganella > Pseudoduganella sp. jia 12. The sequence continues at coordinate 117,997 of NZ_JBUXKP010000011.1, read as the reverse complement.
TCCTGGGGGGCGAGCCGCGTCCGGCCGGATCCTTTCCAGCTGCCACGCTTCACACCATGGGACCGGAGCCGCTTGCGCTTCGTCCTGCGCATGGCACGCAACCTGGCCACGAGCGCCCGGCTGGCGTAACAAGCAATAACGAGGAACATCCCCGCATGTCATTGAAGAAGGACGTCCTGCACGGACTCAAATGGGTTGCCGGCGCTAAATTCGCCAGCCAGATCATCAGCTGGGTCATCACGATCATCGTGATGCGGATGCTGGTGCCGGCCGACTACGGCCTGATGGCAATGGCTTCCGTGTTCCTCGCGTGGTGCGCGATGTTCGTCGAAATGGGCCTGGCACCAGCGCTGGTGCAGGCCAAGGAAGTATCCACGCAAAAGCTGCGCCAGGCCTATGGCCTGTTCATGCTGGTCAATTTCACCGTGGTGCTGGTACTGGTGGCATGCGCGCCGCTGGCGGAGCATTTCTTTGCCGAACCGAACCTGGCCAACCTGATCCGGCTGATGTCGTTGCAGTTCGTGCTGGCGCCATTCGGCCTCGTATCCGAAGTACTGTTGCAGCGCGGCCTGAACTTCCGGGCCCGCTCGCTGCTGGACCTGTCGCAATCCGTGCTCACCGCGTTCGTCACGCTGGCGCTGGCATGGTGGGGCATGGGCGTGTGGTCGCTGGCCCTGGGCATCCTCGTCGCCGCGGTTTACCGCACGGTTGCGGTGAATATGGTGGCGCCGTTCCCGCATATGCCGCTGTTCTCCTGGCATGGCATGCGTGAGCTGTTCACATTCGGCGGCAAGATCTCGGCTTCGCGCTTCCTGTGGTTCTTCTTCACGCAGGCCGATACGGTGATCATCGGCCGCACGCTGGGTGGCGAAATCCTCGGCGTGTACTCGGTGGCGCTGCATCTCGCCAGCCTGCCGGTGCAGCGCGTCTCCGGCATCCTGAACCAGGTCGTGTTCCCGGCGCTGGCACGTTACCAGAACGACCGTGCCGCGATCGGCCGCCAGTTGCTGAAGGCGTTCGAGCTCGTGTCGCTGGTTGCGTTCCCGGTCCTCTGGGGCATGGCCGCGACAGCCAGCGATATCGTGCTGGTATTTCTCGGCAAGCATTGGGAAGAAGCGATCCTGCCACTGCGCGTGCTGGCGCTGATCATGCCGTTCCGCACCGTGGTGCAGTTCCTTCCCGCCGTCACCGATGCGGTCGGCCGCCCCGGCATCGCGCTGCAGAACGGTATCGTTGCCTGCACGCTGATGCCGCTCGCGTTCTATGCCGGCACGCACTGGGGCATTTTCGGCGTAGCCATGGCATGGGCACTGGTGTATCCGGTTGTCCTGCTGATCAACATGCACCGCATGCTTGGCGTGATCGGCCTGACGATGGGCGAGGTGGCGCTGCGAATGCTGCCGGCAATGTTGTCCAGTGCCGCCATGTGCGCGGCCGTGGCCGGCGTGCACGGCATGCTCGACGACATGGCCGATCGCCGCATCGCGCTGGCCATCCAGGTCGCCGTCGGCGCAGTCGGCTACGTGGCCGCCAGTTGCCTGCTCAATCGCGCCGCCGTCGCCGAGATCTGGGGCATGCTGCGCCGCAAGCGGCAGGTGGCCTGATGGCGGTGAACCGCATCCGCATCCTGCCGAAGCAGTTCGAGTTCGATGCGGAAGAAGGCGAGACCCTGCTGCATGCCGCCGAGCGCGCGGGCATCCGGCTGCCCAGTTCGTGCCGCAACGGTACCTGCCGCACCTGCCTGTGCGGCAGCGATGGCGGGCGGGTGCGGTACCTGGTCGAATGGCCCGGCCTGTCGTTCGACGAGCGGCTGGCGCACGACGTGCTGCCGTGCGTGGCGGTAGCGGAAAGCGACATCACACTGATCGCACCGGCGGCACGCAAAATCCCGCAGCTGGAGTCCTAGCGCCAGCGGTCAGCCCGCGCCGTCCGGCTTGCGCAGCCGGGCCAGCAGCGCCTCGGTCTGCTCGTTCAATGGCTGGCCGTGGCGCCGCAGCAGCTGCACGTGCAGCACGAGGTTTTCCAGCACCAGCTTGGCCGACACGGCCAGCAGCGTCATCTGCCGATCAGCCTCGCTGAACGACTCCATCGCCCCGGCCATCTCGCACAGGCGACCAGCGACGATGCCACGCAAGTCTTTCTCGTCGAAGGGCAGGTCGGCGAAATCGATCGGGTCTTCCTGCTCCACTTCCTGCATCAGCGTTTCCAGTTCTTGCTGGGTAATCGACATTGGCAGCTCCTGTGTTGCTTTCCGTCCGTCAGTAATTCATTGTAGGCCAACACGGCCGGCAGCCGCGCTAGAATCGTCCAATCCGGAGGCGATTTCCCTTGGCGCTCATCATCTTCACCCAACAGCTGGCGCGCTTCTTGCCCGTGCCCCAGATGGAGACGGATGCCACGACATTGCGCAATGCGCTCGATGCGGTGGCCGCGGCCCACCCGCGCCTGGCCGCCTATGTGCTCGATGACCAGGGCCGGTTGCGCGCCAACGTCGTTGCCTTCGTCGACGGCCGGCGCTGCCGTGACAGTGCCTTGCTGGACGATCCCCTCCGGCCTGATTCCACCATCCACATCTTGCAGGCACTTTCCGGAGGCTGACATGAGGCGCCACGCATTCATTGCTACCCGCAAGGGACTGTTCGAACTGACGAAGCAGGATGGCGCGTGGAACTTGTCCGCGCCGCATTTTCCCGGCGATCCGGTCTCGATCGTGCTGCCCGACCGGCGCGATGGCACCACCTACGCGGCGCTGAACCTGGGCCACTTTGGCGCGAAGCTGCACCGGCGTGACGCCGGCGGCGCGGCATGGAAGGAAGTCGCCGTGCCCGTGTATCCCCCGAAGCCGCAGGACAGCGGTGACAAGACCGACTGGACACTGAAGCAGATCTGGTCGCTGGAAGCGGGCGGCCCGGACCAGCCAGGGGTGCTGTGGGCCGGTACCTTGCCGGGTGGGCTGTTCCGCTCGAACGACCGCGGCGAAAGCTGGCAACTGGTTGAATCGTTATGGAACGTTCCCGGACGCGCCGAATGGTTCGGCGGCGGTTACGACACGCCGGGCATCCACAGCATCTGCGTCGACCCGCGCGACAGCGCCAGCGTGCTGGTCGGTGTATCGTGTGGCGGCGCATGGCTGACGAACGATGGCGGCAGTACGTGGGCCCTCCGTACGCAAGGCATGGCGGCCCGCTACATGCCGCCCGAGCTGGTCGATGATGGCGCGGCGCAGGATCCGCACCGCATCGTGCGCTGTGCCGGCATGCCCGACGTGCTGTGGTGCCAGCACCATAGCGGCATCTGGCGGTCGGTGGACAATGGCGGGCAGTGGCAGGAATTGCAGGCACCGGCATCTTCATTCGGCTTCGCGGTCGCAGCGCATCCCGCCGACGGACGCATGGCGTGGTTCGTGCCAGCCATTGCCGACCAGCAGCGGGTGCCCGTCGGCGCCGCGCTGGCGGTGAACCACACGCGCGATGGCGGTGCCACGTTCGATACGCAGCGCAACGGCCTGCCGCAACGGGATTGCTACGATCTGGTTTACCGGCACGGGCTGGCGGTCGCCGACGATGGCGCCACGCTGTTGATGGCGTCGACAACGGGTGGCGTGTGGGTGTCCGGAAATGGCGGCGCCAGGTGGCACACCATCGCTGCCCACCTGCCGCCCGTGTACGCGGTGCGGTTCGCCTAGCCTGACACAGAGGTTGACTCGCCCGCGCCGCTCCTGAATGCTTGTCAAATTTGCAAAGAACAAGGAAATTGAGTGGCTATGCTATCCGGCATCGCAATGTCCCGCTATCCGATGCCATCCATATCGATGGGCTGCGCACCGGGTGGGTTGAACTGGCCCCGGGTAGAGGCAGCAACCCGGACAATGCAACATTCGTCACCCGGATGTATCAGAATATCCTCCATCGCGCGCCGGAACAGGCCGGCCACGACTACTGGCTCGATGTGCTCGACAGGGAAGGCGACCGTACTGCCGTGTTGATGTTCTTCAGCGAAAGCCAGGAAAATCGCAACGCCCTGGCTGCCACGATCGGCAAGGGTTTCGATTACATTCCATTCGCCTGATCCGGGAATTACTTGCCCCAATAGCACAGGAACATGTCGACGGCCGTTTCGACGACGGCCACTTCCTGTGCCTCGTCCAGCCCCGGCTGGCCCATTGCCACCTGGGGCCAGAATGCAAACGCTTTCAGCTGGCCCTGCAGCACATGGGCCATGAAGGCGGGATCACCGGGCTTCAGCTTGCCCTCCGCCTGTGCGGCGCGCAGCAGTGCCGCAGCACCTTCTTCCTTCTGAGACAGCTTTGCCACCATGCTGCGTGCCCGCTCGGGCGTGTGGATCGCTTCAGCGATCGCTACGCGTGCCAGGTCAAGAAAGTAGGGATCACGCAGCAGCGCTATCTTTTGCTGCAGCAAATCCATCAGTTGGCCGCGCAGCGGCTGATCAGCACGGTAAGACGCGGGATCGGTGGCGGCAGTGCAATCCCATAACTCTTCGAGGATCTGCGCAAACAGGTCGTCCTTGCTGGGAAAGTGATTGTAGACGGTCCGTTTCGATACGCCGGCCGTGGCGGCCACACGGTCCATCGACGTTGCATCGAAGCCGTTGGCACGAAATTCGGCAATTGCGGCCTGCACGATGGCGGCGCGCTTGCGGTCGGTCAGGCGGGTAGTGGTCATGCCCTATTTTACACCGGTAGTTTACTTTCCAGAGTCCGGGCGCTACACTTGAACTACACTGTGTAGTTTACATTTCATGCCACCCAGCCGCCAGGAGTTATCGTGCAATCCACCACCGCCTACGTGTCACCGCAGCTCCAGAATGGCCGCTTCCGCAATCCGGCGCGGATGCACCGCAGCGGATTCGGCAAGATGCTCGGGATCATGTGGCGTGCGCTGTTCCATAAGCCTGCCAACACCGTCCCGGCCGCGCCGGTTCCAGTGCAGACCATGGCGCGTGCCGCCATCGAGGCGGCGCCGGACCATACCGTGTGGCGGCTCGGGCATTCAACCGTGTTGCTGAAGCTGGAAGGCGTCCTGTGGCTGACCGATCCGGTCTTCGCGCGCCGGGCCTCGCCGTTCAGCTGGCTTGGGCCCGCACGGTTCCATGCGCCGCCACTGGCACTCGAGGAATTGCCGCCGCTCGAGGGCGTCATCCTGTCGCACGATCATTATGACCACCTGGACCGCGGTGCGGTCATGGCGCTGGCGGCAAAAACGCGGTATTTCATCGCGCCGCTCGGCGTTGGCGACCGGCTCGTCAGCTGGGGTATTCCAGCCGCCAAGGTACGGCAACTGGACTGGTGGCGTTCCATCAGGCTGGGCAATGTCGAACTCACCTGCACGCCGGCGCAGCATTTCTCCGGCCGTGGCCTGGCGGACGGCAACAGCACGCTATGGTGTTCCTGGGTGATCGCCGGCCGCGCACACCGGGTATTCTTCAGCGGTGATTCCGGCTATTTTCGCGGCTTCAAGGCGATCGGCGACCGCTTCGGCCCGTTCGACCTCACGATGATCGAAACGGGCGCCTACGACAAGGAGTGGCCGGATGTGCACATGCAGCCGGAGCAAACCCTGCAAGCCCATATCGACTTGCGTGGCGAAGTGCTGCTGCCGATCCACAATGGCACGTTCGACCTGGCCTTCCACGCCTGGCATGAGCCGCTCGACCGCATTGCCGCGCTTGCCGACCAGGCAGGCCAGCGGCTCGCCACGCCTCTGATCGGCCAGGCCATCCACTTGGCCGCGGCGCATGTCGATGATCGCTGGTGGCAAGTTGCCACCACGCGCTGAAGCCAGCGAAGGGACTGTCACGGAACGAAATCGGGGCAGGGGCCGGGGCTGCTGAACGGCCCGTTGTTGCGGCATTGCAGGTCTTGTGGGAGCCGATGCCGATAACTGGCATAACGAGGGGCCGGGCACGGCGCCGGGTATCAGCCTTTTCGGCGCCGCGGTGGTGCAGCGCGATCCGGTTCCTCGGGTGCTGCAAAACCATTGGCCGCGTAGCCGCCATGTTCGATCAGGTCGGAAAAGGTGCGGCGGCGGATTTCGTCACGCAGCAAGTCGGCCACCACTTGCGATTTCAACAGGCCCAGTTCGGCCGCCTCTTCGGCCAGGTCGCGCGGGAGATTGATTTCGATCGTCGTCATAGGCGGGAGTCTTTCTGTCAGGCCAGAATCAGGCGGTTGATGTAGGGGTCGAAAGGCAAGCTGCCGCTGTACGGTTCAGGTTCATACACATAGGCATAGCTGCGAAACAGCGAGTATTGAATCTGCAGCATCAGGCGGGGTTTCGATACAGGGGGAGAGCCCTTGTGCACGCCGGCGGTATCGACGGCAAAGCCGAAGCCCCGCTCGCCGACTGCGGTGATCAGGCTTTCTTCTCCATATTCGCGGCTGATCTCGCCGTCGGACTGGATCTTCAGGCGCACCGGTGCGCGTGTCTTGTGCGTGCCGCGCACGTACACATGGGGGCCGTCATCCGGCCCCACGTCCGTGAGGTAGACGATCACCTTGAAGTACCGCCAGTCCTCGGAATCGCGGTGAAACGTCTGCAGGTCCGAGCGCAGCCCCGGCGAGGGAAACGACCAGCGAACACCCAATTGCGATATCGTGGGCTTGCAGCCGATGTAGCGTTCGGCCAGTTCCAGCAGCCGGGTGTCGTTGGCCAGTGCCAGGATGTGCGGGCAGCGAACGATATCGTGCAGCTTGTATTCGGCCAGCCGCGCTGCCGGCGGCACGCGTGCCAGCGTGAACGTGGACGTTTCGTTCTGCCGGTCCGTCAGGATCTTGTTGGCGAAATAGCCGTGGATGTCGTCGCACTGGCTGGTGGTAAGTATGTTGCCCAGCGATGCGTAGCCTTCGGCGTGCAGCCGGTCCAGCAGTTGCAGGCGCGCGGGCACCGACACGCGGGTCGAGATCCCATGGCGGGCGCGCACCCAGTTGCGGAACATGCGTACGCACAGGCCACGCAGGGGAGGGGAAACGATGATGCGCTGCAGGTAATAGAGGAAGCTGTTGGCGGGCTTGAATCCGTGACCCGGCGTCAGTCGTGCATATCTCATATCGGTCTCCACCGAGGCCAGGCAATGAGATAGAAAGTTAGCGCAGGGGAAGTTTGCGGTATTGATGCTCAGCAGGCGCCACAGCCATACGGCTTCTGGCAAGGTTACCGATTTGATGGAGATCAGTTCGACTGTCCCGCGGGTCAACGCACAGGTGGACCCGCAGGCGCGGGGGGCTCGCCGTGTTCTTACATATTGCGCCGATACTGGCCACCGGTCTCGAACAGTGCGCTGGTGATCTGGCCCAGTGAGCAAACGCGCACGGCATCCATCAACTTCGCGAACACGTTCTGGTTGTCGATCGCCGCCTGTTGCAACGCTGCCAGGGCCGCCGGTGCGGCATCCGCATGGCGCAGGTGGAAGTCCGCCAACCGGTGCAACTGGGACTGTTTTTCGTCGTCGGTCGAACGGGCCAGCTCGATCGCCTGCGGCACCTCGGCGCCCTTGGGATTACGGAACGTGTTGACGCCGATGATCGGCAACGAACCGTCATGCTTCCTGTGCTCGTAGAGCAGCGACTCTTCCTGGATCTTGCCGCGCTGGTAACCCGTTTCCATGGCGCCCAGCACGCCGCCGCGTTCGGCGATGCGTTCGAATTCCTGCAGCACGGCCTCTTCCACGAGATCGGTCAGCTCGTCGATGATGAAGGCGCCCTGGTTCGGGTTTTCGTTCTTCGCCAGGCCCCATTCGCGATTGATGATCAGCTGGATCGCCAGTGCCCGGCGCACCGATTCGTCGGTCGGTGTGGTGATCGCTTCGTCATAGGCATTGGTGTGCAGCGAATTGCAGTTGTCGTAGATCGCGATCAATGCCTGCAAGGTGGTGCGGATATCGTTGAAGTCGATCTCCTGCGCGTGCAGCGAACGGCCCGATGTCTGGATGTGATACTTCAGCTTCTGGCTGCGATCGTTGGCGCCATACTTGTCGCGCATCGTCACCGCCCAGATGCGCCGCGCCACGCGGCCCAGCACCGTGTATTCCGGATCCATGCCGTTGGAAAAGAAGAATGACAGGTTCGGCGCGAAGTCGTCGATGTGCATGCCGCGCGCCAGGTAGGCTTCGACAAAGGTAAAGCCGTTCGACAGCGTGAATGCCAGCTGCGAGATCGGGTTCGCCCCCGCCTCGGCGATGTGGTAGCCGGAGATCGACACCGAGTAGAAATTGCGCACGCCGTGGTGCACGAAGTATTCCTGGATATCGCCCATGACCTTCAGCGAGAACTCCGTACTGAAAATGCAGGTGTTCTGGCCCTGGTCTTCCTTCAGGATATCCGCCTGCACCGTGCCGCGCACGTTCTGCAGCACCCAGGCCCGGATCTTCGTCGCTTCATCATCCGTCGGCTGACGCCCGTTCTGCGCCACGAACTTGTCGAGCTGCTGGTCGATCGCCGTGTTCATGAACATTGCCAGGATCGTCGGCGCCGGGCCGTTGATCGTCATCGATACCGATGTCGACGGGCTGCACAGGTCGAACCCGTCGTACAGTACCTTCATGTCGTCCAGCGTGGCGATGGAGACGCCCGAATTGCCCACCTTGCCGTAGATGTCCGGCCGCGGTGCCGGATCGGCGCCATACAGTGTCACGGAATCGAACGCTGTCGACAGGCGTTTCGCATCGAGCCCCTCCGACACCAGCTTGAAGCGGCGGTTGGTGCGGAATGCGTCGCCTTCGCCGGCAAACATGCGCGTCGGGTCCTCGCCTTCGCGCTTGAACGCAAACACGCCGGCGGTGTACGGGAACGAGCCGGGCACGTTTTCCAGCATCAGCCAGCGCAGCAGCTCGCCGTGGTCTTCGTACTTCGGCAGCGCCACCTTGCGGATCTTCGTGCCGGACAACGTGTGCTGCACGAGGCCCGTGCGGATTTCCTTGTCGCGGATTTTCACCACGTATTCGTCGCCGGCATATGCCGCCTGCATGTCCGGCCACATGGCCAGCAGCTTTTTCGCGCCGGCGTCCAGCGCGTGATCGCGCTCGCTGATGACGTCGTCGAAGTCGGCAGTGCGGCCGGCCGCCGCCAGCATGCGTTTTGCTTCCGTCAACTGCTGGCGCTCGCGCGCCAGCACCGATTGCCGGCGCACGTGCTTGTGATAGCCCCGCACGGTATCGGCGATCTCTGCCAGGTAGCGTGCCCGGGCCGGCGGCACGATCACGTTCTTGCCCGAAGAGTGGCGTACGTCCGCGCGGGCCAGCTGGCCGGGTTGCGTGCGCAGCCCGAATTGCGCCAGCTTCGGCAGCAGGGCCTGGTACAGCGCGGTAACGCCGTCGTCGTTGAAGCGTGAAGCCTGCGTGCCGAACACCGGCATCTCGTCCGGCTGGCGGCTCCACAGCTCGCGGTTGCGCTGGTACTGCTTGGCCACGTCACGCAGCGCATCCTGCGCGCCCTTGCGGTCGAACTTGTTGATCGCGATGAAATCCGCGAAGTCCAGCATGTCGATCTTTTCCAGCTGCGAGGCGGCGCCGAATTCCGGCGTCATCACATACATCGACACGTCCACGTGCGGCACGATCGCGGCATCGCCCTGGCCGATGCCGGACGTTTCCACGATGACCAGGTCGAACCCGGCCACCTTGCAGGCACGGATCACATCGGGCAAGGCCTGCGAGATCTCGGAACCCGCCTCGCGCGTGGCCAGCGACCGCATGAAGACGCGATGCCGCGTTTCACCGCCGAGGCTCCATGGATTGATGGCGTTCATGCGGATGCGGTCGCCCAGCAAAGCGCCCCCGGACTTGCGGCGCGATGGATCGATCGAGATCACGGCGATGTTGAGCGCATCGCCCTGGTCGAGGCGGATGCGGCGAATCAGCTCATCGGTCAGCGACGATTTGCCGGCGCCACCAGTGCCTGTGATACCGAGCGCCGGCACGCGCAGGCGGTCGGCCGTTTCTGCCAATTCCCGGCGCAGCGCGGCATCGGCCTTGTCGTTTTCCAGTGCCGTGATCAGCTGCGCCAGCGGGCGATGGCGCGCCACGATGTCGCCCGGCGCGTTGTCCGTGCTACCTCCACCCAGCAGCGGCGCCAGCGACGTGGGCGAATACTGCGACAAGTCCACATCGCACTGCTGCACCATCCACGCGATCATGCCCGCCAGGCCCATGCGCTGGCCGTCTTCCGGGCTGAAGATGCGCGTCAGGCCATAGGCATGCAGCTCGGCGATCTCCGCCGGCATGATCACGCCGCCGCCGCCGCCGAACACCTTGATGTGCGCGCCGCCGCGCTGGCGCAGCAGGTCGATCATGTACTTGAAGTATTCGACATGGCCGCCCTGGTAGCTGGAAATCGCGATGCCCTGCACATCCTCGGCCAGCGCCGCCGTCACCACCTCGTCGACCGAGCGGTTATGCCCAAGGTGCACGACTTCCACGCCGTGCGACTGCAGGATCCGGCGCATGATGTTGATCGAAGCGTCATGGCCGTCGAACAGCGACGCGGCGGTGACAAAGCGCACCTTGTTGGCCGGCCGCGGCGGCTGTGCATCGGCGGCGAGGGTCTTGGCGGAAGTCAGATCGTTCATGGAGGTCCCTGAAAATTCTGGCGGATCGCAATGATCCGATTATATGACGCTTACGTAAACGTAAAGATATCGTCTTTCGTTTCCTGAAACCGGGGTCAGACCCCGGTTTCAGGAAATATTTCTTAAAAATGGGGTCTGACCCCGGTGTCGAGAAACATCAGGCGGCGTGCTGGTGCGAGCCGCCGAAGGCGGCCAGCAAGCGGGCCTGCTCGGCGTGATACGTGGCGACGGCCTTTTCCTTCACGTGCCCGAAGCCGCGGATTTTTTCCGGCAGGGCGGCCAGTGCGACCGCGGTGTCGTAGTTCTCGGCGGTCAGGCGCGACAGCACGTCGGCGATCACCTGCCGGTACTGGCCGATCAGCGCGCGTTCCATCCTGCGTTCGGCGGTGCGGCCGAATACGTCGAGCGGGCCGCCGCGCAATCCTTTCAGGCGGGCCAGCACCTGGAAGGCCCGCCACGTCCAGGAACCATACTGGGCCTTGACCAGGTGGCCTTGCGCATCCTTCTTCGCGAAAATCGGCGGCGCCAGGTTGAATTTCAACGTGAAGTCGCCTTCGAATTGCGTCTTCAACTGTTCGACGAAGCGCCCATCCGTGTACAGCCGTGCCACCTCGTATTCGTCCTTGTAGGCCATCAGCTTGGCCAGCGATTTCGCCACCGCGATCGACAGGCGTTTCGACGGCATGCCCAGTGCGCTTTCCCGCTCGCGTACCTGTTCGACAAACTGCTGGTACAGCCCGGCATAAGCGGCATCCTGGTAGCCGGTCAGGAATTCCACACGCTTGCGCACGATCGACTCCAGGCCTTGCGGCATCTGCAGCACGACAGGCTGCGCCGGCGTGGCGATCAGCTCGACCCGCTTCGCATCCACCGCCGCGCGGCGGCCCCACAGGAAGCTTTTCTTGTTCGACTCGACGGCGACGCCATTCATCTCGATCGCGCGCAAGAGTGCCGCTTCGGTCAGCGGAATGCGGCCGTGCTGCCAGGCATAGCCCAGCATGAACAGGTTGGCGGCGATCGAGTCGCCCATCAGCGCCGTTGCCAGCTTCGTCGCGTCGACGAAGTCGGCCGCATCCGGTCCGCCCACGGATTCCTCGATCAGCGCGCGCACGTCGCCCACCGGATATTCCCAGTCGGCGTCCTGCGCGAACGTGCCGGGCGGCTGCTCGTGCAGGTTGACGACGGCCAGCGTGCGGCCCGGCCGCATCTTCGCCACCGCGTCGGCCGCGCCCGTGGTGAGCATGTCGCAACCCAGCACGAGATCCGCCTCGCCGGTGGCGATGCGCTGCGCACGCAGGTGCGCCGGCGACTGCACGATCTTCACGTGCGAGGTGACGGAGCCGTTCTTCTGCGACATGCCCGTCATGTCCAGCACGGATGCCCCCTTGCCTTCCAGGTGCGCGGCCATGCCCATCAGCGCGCCGACGGTGATCACACCCGTGCCGCCAATGCCGTTGATCAGGATGTTGTATGGGTGCTCGCACGCCGGGATCATCGGCTGGGGCAACGCACCCCATTCTTCCGTCTGGGTCTTGCCGGCTTGCGACTTCTTCAGTGTGCCGCCCTCGACCGTCACGAAGCTCGGGCAGAATCCCTTCACGCACGAATAGTCCTTGTTGCAGCTCGACTGGTCGATCGTGCGCTTGCGGCCAAACTCGGTTTCCTTCGGCAGGATCGACACGCAGTTGGACTGGATGCCGCAATCGCCGCATCCTTCACACACGGCCTCGTTGATCACCATGCGCTTGCCCGGATCGACGAGCTCCTGCTTTTTCCTGCGGCGCCGCTTCTCGGCCGCGCAGGTCTGGTCATAGATCAGCACCGTGCAGCCGGCGATCTCGCGCAGCTCGCGCTGCACCGCATCCATGTCCTTGCGGTCGTGCAGTGTCAGGAAGGCGGGCAGGTTCGAGCGGTCCGCATAGCGCGACAGGTCTTCCGTCACCAGGGCAATGCGCTTTACACCCTCGGCCGCCATCTGCTGCGCGATCATCGGCACCGATACCGTGCCGTCGACCGGCTGGCCGCCCGTCATCGCCACCGCGTCGTTGTACAGGATCTTGTAGGTGATGTTGACCTTCGCGGCCACGGCGGCGCGAATGGCCAGGTAGCCGGAGTGGAAATACGTGCCGTCGCCGAGGTTCTGGAACACGTGCGGCACCTTGGAAAACGCCGCCTGCCCAATCCACGGTGCGCCTTCGCCACCCATGTGCGTGGTCAGCTTGTTCATTTCCGGGTAGATGGACGTGGCCATCACGTGGCAGCCGATGCCGGCCAGCGCGAAGCTGCCTTCCGGTACCTTGGTCGACGTGTTGTGCGGGCAGCCGGAGCAGTAGAAAGCGGGACGGAACGGTGTGCTGATCGCTTTCTGCAACACGGCATCCTTGGCATCCAGGAACACCAGCCGCGCCTTGATCTGGTCGCAGATATGCGGATCGGTGACATAGCGTTTCACGCGCGAGGCAATCACCCGGGCAACCTGCGAGACCGAGAAATCGGCCTTAGGCGGCAGCAGCCATTCGCCGCGCGGCGCCACCCATTCGCCCTTGTCGTCGAACTTGCCGATCACACGCGGCCGCACGTCGTCGCGCCAGTTGTACAGTTGTTCCTTCAACTGGTATTCGACGAACTGGCGCTTTTCCTCCACCACCAGGATCTCGTCGAGGCCCTGGGCGAATTCGCGCACCGAATCCGGTTCCAGCGGCCACGGCATCGATACCTTGAACAGGCGCAGCCCCACCTTCGCCGCCATGTCTTCGTCGATGCCCAGCTCTTCCAGTGCTTCCAGCACGTCCAGGTAGGATTTACCCGAAGCGATGATGCCCAGCTTGGCATCGGGATTGTCGATCGTCGTGTGGTTCAGCCGGTTTTCACGCGCATAGGCCAGCGCCGCATAGATCTTGTAATCCTGCATCAGCGCTTCCTGGTTGCGTGCCTGCCGGCCCAGCGGCACGTTGGACAACCGCGCATTCAGTCCGCCCTCCGGCATGTGGAAATCCTGCGGCAGCTTCACCTGCACGCGGAACGGATCGGCATCCACCGAAGACGACGATTCCACGGTATCGGCCAGCGCCTTGAACGCCACCGCGCAACCGGAGAAGCGCGACATGGCCCATCCGTGCACGCCCAGGTCCAGGTATTCCTGCACATTGCACGGATAGAGCACGGGAATCATGCAAGCCGAGAAGATATGGTCGGACTGGTGCGGCAATGTCGACGAATAGGCGCCATGGTCGTCGCCGGCCACCAGCAGCACGCCGCCGTGCCGGGCCGTGCCCGCATGGTTCATGTGCTTGAAGACGTCGCCGCAGCGGTCCACGCCGGGGCCCTTGCCATACCACATCGCAAACACGCCATCGTAGTTGCTTGGCCCGATCAGGTCGACCTGCTGCGACCCCCAGACGGCCGTCGCGGCAAGGTCTTCGTTCACGCCGGGCACGAACTGCACATGATGCGCTTCGAGGTGCTTTTGCGTCTTCCACAGGGTTTCGTCAAGGCCGCCCAGCGGGGAGCCGCGGTAGCCGGAAATGAAGCCTGCCGTGTTCAAGCCGGCGGCCACGTCGCGCTTGCGCTGCATCAGGGGAAGGCGCACGAGGGCTTGTATGCCGGAGAGGAAGATCTTGCCGGATGTGGCAGTGTATTTGTCGTCCAGGCTGACGTCGTTCAGGCGGGCTGGCTGCGGACCGTTGGCACCGGGCAGCGGTGCGGCGGCACCGGAACCTTTTACCGAGGTATCGGGCATGGCTTGTCTCCAAAATCTTGTTTCGGTTGCGCCTGCGCCATCGCATCTCGGGTAGAGACATTCCAGCCCAGGCCACTGTCGGATTCGCCGATGGCATGCCGGTGGTGCGCCGGTCGTGCTCGGGTCCGCCCGCCGTCATCGGCGGTTATCGGCCCAGTGTACGCCCGGGTTGACGTATACGGAAATAGCGTTTGGGGATAGGGGTATAAGAAAAAATGATGGCTAACGGATCAGGGCAGCGTGGCACCCGGCCATACGTCGCCCGTGCACAGGCGGCGCACGACGTCGACAGCCAGCGTGCTGATGGCCGTGACAGCCGTCGTGGGCGGCAGGTTGCGCGAGGCGCACAACACCACGGTGCGGGAAATCGACGGTTCGTGGATGTCCAGCCAGGGCATCTGGCCCCGCTCGATCTCGGGCAGTACGGGCGCTACCGGCAGGATCGTCGCCCCCATGTCCGCCATCAATGCCGACTTCAGGATGGCGATCGAGTTGATTTCGATGACGCCGCAGGTTGCCAGGCCAGCCGTTCGCGCCACGGATTCAATGCGGGGCCGCACACCATGCTGCAGCCCTGGCAGGATCAGCGTGGCGCCCAGTGCTTCGGCCAGTGTCACCGCCGTGCGGTCCGGAAACCATGGCGCATCGGCACGGCAAATGAAGCACAGCGCTTCTTCGGCCAGCGGCGTGGTCGCGAACGGCGTCAGCTGGCCATCGTCGAACAGCACGGCAAGGTTGACCCGGCCGGATTTCAATTGCTCGGCCAGGTGGCCGGTCAGTTCCTCCGTCAATTGCAAGGTAATGTCGGGATACTGTTCGCGGGCCGCCGCCAGCAGCGGCAGGGCCAGCGCGGCGGAAATGCTGTGCGGCAGCCCCAGCGTAACGGTGCCGGATGGCCGGGCCGACTGGCTGACAGCGGAGCGGGCATCGGCCACCTGCTTCAGGATCGCTTGCGCGTGCTCGTAGAACACCTTGCCGGCATCGGTGCTGTGCACGCCCTGGGCGCTCCGATGCAGCAATCGTGCCCCCAATTCCGCCTCGAGTTGTCGCAACTGCTGGGTAAGTGCCGGTTGCGCCACATGCAGTACCCCGGCAGCGCGCGATAACGAGCCATGCTCCACGATTGCAACAAAATAGCGCAACTGCCGTAGTTCCATGTTTCCTGGAAGGCTGTCGTCAAATACTTCAAAAGACCCGGCAGGTCAGAAGAATTCGGCGGTATCGTTCGATTCCACGGCCTGCAGCAGGCCACCACTGACCAGCTCGTCATAATGGCATGCCATGTTGCGGCCGTGGCTCTTGGCGAAATACAGCGCCTGGTCGGCACGGCCGAGGATGACCACCGGTGCCTCGAGAGGGCTGATCGACACGAAGCCGACACTGACGGTGACCTTGCCCACCTGGGGGAAATCATGCTGCTCCACATTCATGCGGAAACGGTCGATGATCTTCCTGGCATTGTCCAGCGTGCTCGAGCGCAGCAGCACCACGAATTCCTCGCCGCCAAAGCGGAAGACCCGGTCCTGGGCACGGAATGACGAGGTCAGCAGGTTGGCGATCAGGATCAGCACCTCGTCGCCATACAGGTGGCCGAAGCGGTCGTTGACGTGCTTGAAATGGTCGACGTCGACCACGGCGAGCCACTGCTTTTCCTGGTCCGTATGCTGGCGGCGCTCCGGTTCGCCCGGCAGCAGCGTCAGCCCATCCTGCTCGCCGCCCGCGGCCAGCAGCATCTTGGCCAGCTGGTCGTCGAACGTCTTGCGGTTCAACAGGCCCGTCAGCGAGTCACGCTCGCTGTAGTCGAGCAGGTTCTGGAAGTTCTTGTAAACGCTGACGATACCGCGGATGACGTGGATGGTGTCGGCGGTGTACGGCGTGGGATTGACGATTTCCAGGCAGGTATCGGCCTTTTCTCCCAGCCAGATCGGTAACCACAACGTGTGCTTGCCTTCGTCATCCACGTCGTCGGCGGACAACTCGCGGCGGGCAATGCAACGCTCCAGCGCGGGAAAGCAGGCGATCGGTTCGCCAGGGCTGGCCGGATCCGGGCTTTCCTCCATCCTGGCTGCCTGCCCGGCCATCACCATGGCACGCGAGCGGACATACAAGTGCCCGCGCACACTCGCCAGTGTCAGTACCCGGGCGCAACTGGCGCCGGCAAGCTCCTGGACCGCCGAGATCACGGAAAAATCCAGCATCGCGTGATCGCGGTGGCCAGTCATGTCCACCATGTGTTTCAGAAGGGAATCCATGCTCTCGTCTAGAAGGTTGCAGCGGCTTTTTCCGGAACAAGGCACATAGTAATGCTGAGCACGAGGCCATTCCTGAGAATAGTTGATAAGGATAAATCTTTTCTATTTCAGGAGCAATTATCCCGATCGAAAAATTGTTGAAATGCGCCACGATTCTACACGGAGTCGCTATTTCGGCAGCGCGCCCGGTGCGACAAAGGGCATTGGAGAAATCCGCCACACATTCGGCGTGCCCTTGGGCAAGCTTGCGCTACATCAATGTTGGCCGGCGGCATAAAAACTATAGTTTCTCTACTGGCACACGACATACGGCCAGCACCAAAACCCAACCACAAAGTACTCAGGAGGAAACCATGAAAGCACTGATCATCGCTGCACGCCAATTCGCCAACGACGAAGAAGGTATCACCGCCATCGAATACGGCCTGCTGGCAGCTGTCGTTGCTGGTGTGGTCGGCGTTGCGTTCGCCGCGCTCGGCAAAACCGTCGGCGAGGCATTCGGCACCATCGGTACCAAGATCACCGGCGCCCTGAACCCGGCCCCGGTCACGCCCTGATCCGGAACAGCCCGCCGGTCCGACCGGCGGGCTTTTTTCATTGATAGGCACGCAATGAACCTGGCACTTCAAATCCTGCTGCTGTGGCTGGTGTTGCAGGCAGCCGTCACCGACCTCGCGCTGCGGCGCATTCCCAATGTACTCGTGCTGTCCGGCCTTGCCCTGTCGGTGCTGCTGCACTGGCGCACGGGCGCCGATGGTGCCGTGCTTTCCACCTGGCTGGCTGGCTTGGCCACGGGTTTCTTTCTTTTCCTGCCCCTCTATCTGTTACGCGGCATGGCAGCCGGCGACGTCAAGCTGATGGCGATGGCGGGCGCGTTCGTTGGCCCCGCATTGGCGTTCCAGATTGCGATCCTGTCCTGCCTGATCGGCGGCGTCCTCGCCGTTGGCATGCTGGTGGCGAATGGCCGCTGGCACATTCTTGCCCAGAACATGAAAACGCTGCTATGGCCACTGCTGTGCCAGATCTCCGGCTATCGGGTGCAGGCAGTATCGATCAGCCGCCAGGAAAGTGCTGGCAGCATGCCATATGGCGTGGCCATTGCCGCCGGTACGGCTTTCGTCGTCCTGGAACAACACGGTTTCACCTTTGTTTGAGATCAATATCCACCAGGAAACCCCCGCCTAAAATTGCTCCTCTACAACGGAGGAGCGCAATGTCAGACCTTCCCACACCCGCAGGCGAACGTACCGATGGGCAAACTCAACTGCCCCCACAGCCGAAAACGGTACGCGAGACCGGGCTGGAGCTGAGCCTGCTTGCCGAATTGGTGGCCAAGCATCTGTTCAGCTCCGGCAAGACTCACCTCCCAGTACTGACAACCCGGCTGCGACTGTCGATCAACGTGCTGCGCGAAGTGCTCGACTTCATGGTGGCCGAGCAGCTGGCCGAAGTGGCATGGCGTGGCGATGCCGACATCGACGTGCAATACCAGCTGACATCGGCCGGCCGGCAGCGCACCGCCGCCTGGCTCGAGCGCAGCCCATACTGCGGTCCCGCGCCGGTGCCGCTGGACGAGTACCGGACCCTGCTGCAACGGCAATCTGCCTTGTTGCCACCGGTCGCGGCACAAGCCGTCACCGCGGAGTTTGCCGACGACTGCCTGCCTGCCCAGGTGCGGGAACTGGTGGGGGCCGCCTTGCATGCGCACCGTTCGCTGCTGCTGCATGGCCCCTCCGGCAGCGGCAAGACCACGCTGGCGCGCCGGCTTGGCCGGTTGCTGCAGGGCACGGTCGGTGTTCCGTACGCGGTTGTCGTGGGCCAGGAAATCGTGCAGGTGTACGACAGCGCGATCCACCAGCCGCCGCCGGCACAGGCGCCTCGTCCGATGGGCGAGCGGCGCAGTACCGACAGCCGCTGGGCAGTGTGCGGCCGCCCCGTGCTGCACATGGGGGCCGAACTGGCCCTGGACATGCTGGACCTGCGCCACGACCCGTTCTCCGGCAGTTACCAGGCGCCGCCGCAAGTGAAGGCGGCTGGTGGACTGTTCATCGTGGACGACCTGGGCCGGCAGCGGGTACCGGCCGCCGAATTGCTGAACCGCTTCACGCAGCCGCTCGACACGGGGACCGAGCAACTGGCGCTGCAAGGCGGCCGCAAGTTTTCCGTGCCGTTCGATGTGACGATGATCTTTGTTACCAGCCTGGAACCGCAGGCGGTGCTCGATCCCTCGTCGCTGCGCCGGCTGGGCTACAAGGTGCATGTGGGGCCGATCGGCGAAACCGCCTATCGCATGCTGTTCCGCCAGCAGTGCCGCGCCATGCGCATCGTGCCCGACGAGGTGGCGCTGGGCTACCTGATCGAGGAGCTTCACCAGGGCAGCGGGCAGCCGCTGCTCGCCAGTTTCCCGCGCGACATCCTGTCGCGCATTGCCGACTTTGCCGCATTCACCGGCCAATCGCCTGCCGTCTCGGTTGCCACCGTCGACCAGGCCTGGTCAAGCATGTTTGCCATCACCGGCGTGCAGTTCGCCGGTTTTACCGATACCAACCTGTTCGAGAGGATCGAATGAAAAATCGCCGTGCTTACATGATGATGGCCTTCGCCATCGTGCTTGGCCTTGCCGCAGTCGCCCTGGCGTCACGCTGGCTGCTGGGGCAGGCGCCGGGCAATGCCACCCGCGTCGTCGTGGCAACCACCGATGTCAGCCTTGGGCAGCGCCTGGGGCCGGAAATGGTGAAACTGTCCGACTGGCCGGCCGGCAGCCTGCCGGTCGGGGCATTGCGCGATCCGCTGCAACTGTCCGGGCGGGTGCTGAAAACCAGCGTGCTGCGCGGGGAACCGCTGACGGAAGCAAAGCTGGCCCCGGCCGGCACGCTGGGCGGCCTCTCGGCCTTGATCACCGAAGGCAAGCGCGCGATCACCGTGCGCGTCAACGACGTGGTCGGCGTGGCTGGCTTTGCGCTACCCGGCAATTTCGTCGATATCCTCGTCAGCACCCAGGCCGATGCCGGCACCGCCAGCGAGAGCAGCGCGATTTCGAAGATCGTACTGGAGCGGATCCTTGTGCTGGCGGTCGCGCAGGAAGTGGGGCGTGACGATACCAAGCCCCGCGTCGTCAATGCCGTCACGCTGGAGGTGTCGCCCGAACAGGCGGAAAAGCTGGACCTGGCACGCAGCGTCGGCAGCCTCTCCCTCGTGTTGCGCAACCAGGTCGACCCGAACCCCGGCACGACCGCCGGCGCAACGAAGAACACCCTGCTCGGCCTCGTTACCCCGGAACCGATCAAGCCTGCTGCGCCGCCAGCACCGTCGCGTGCGACGGTACGCCAGGCGAGCGCTGCCTCACATCGCCACTGCATCGGCACCATTGCTGGCCTGCGTAGCCATCAAGAGTGCCTGTAAGGATGCCATCATGAAACTGTACTCCACCATACTGCTTGCCGGCCTGTCGGCAGCAGCGCATGCCGAAACCGTGCCGGCTCTGTCGACCTTGCCGCCGGCCGCCACCGCGGCAGCACCCGTCGTCGCGAACGCCGCGCCCCGCAAGTCGGCCGCGCTCGAGCGCGTCGATGGCCCACGCTGCCGCGGCAAGGCTGCCGTGCCGGGCCAGATGGCCCTGCAACTCGGCAAATCCACGCTGATGCGGTTGCCGGAACCGATCGTCAGCCGCAGTGTCGGCAACCCGGCCGTGCTGCAGGCGATGGCGGTGGCACCCGATACGCTGTACCTGGCAGGCGTGGACATCGGCAGCACCAACATGATCGTGCAGGGCAAAAGCGGCGCCTGCAGCGTGATCGAAGTGACCGTGGCGATGGACCCTTCGGCACTGCAGGGTACCCTGGCCGCGCTGCTGCCGGACGAGAAGGATATCCGGGTCACTGCCGCCGCGGACACGCTGGTGCTCAGCGGCACGGTAGCGGATGGCTCGACGCTGGCCCGCGTCCTGGAACTGGCCCAGGCGTATGTACGGCAGCCGGCAAAGCCGCTGGCCGGCAATGAGCGCGAAAGCAGCACCACACAAGCCGCCGGCGCCAGCACGCGCGTCGTCAACCTGCTGGGCGTGAGCGCACCACAGCAGGTGATGCTGGAGGTGAAGATCGCCGAGGTGTCGAAAACCTTGCTCGACAAGCTCGAAGCCGGCACTGCCATGCGCTTGCGCGGCGGTGAATGGACGGCTTCGCTGGTATCGAACTTCCTCAGCGGGACGTTGAAGGGCGGCGTCAGCCTGGCCAAGTCGCCGGCGAACGCGCTGCGCCTCGATGCCCAGCGCGACCAGGGGCTGGTGCGTCTGCTGGCCGAGCCGACGGTGATGGCGATCAGCGGCCAGGAAGGCAGCTTCCTGGCTGGCGGCAAGATTTTCATCCCGGTCGCCCAGGACAACAACAAGGTATCGCTGGAAGAAAAGGAGTTCGGCGTAGGCCTGCGCTTCACGCCGACGGTGCTCGCTGGTGGCCGGATCAGTCTGAAAGTGGCGCCCGAAGTGTCGGAACTGTCCCGCGAGGGCGTCGGCATCAGCGCCAACGGATTCACCGGCGGGGCGATCATGCCTTTGATCACGACCCGCCGCGCCACCACGACGGTACAGCTGTTCGACGGCCAGAGCTTCGCAATCGGCGGCCTGATCCGCAATAACCAGGTCAGCAACATCGACGCGCTGCCCCTGCTGGGTGAAGTCCCCGTGCTGGGTTCGCTGTTCCGCAGCACCGACTTCCAGCAGGACCGCACCGAACTGCTGTTCGTGGTCACGGCGCATCTCGTCAAGCCGCTGCCCTCGAGCGTGGCCCTGCCTACCGATGCGTTGCAGCCGGCCCGCGGCGGCGAGCTGTTCATGCAAGGCAGGATGGAATCGCGCACGCGTGCCGTCACCCCGGCGGCCGCGCCCGCGCCCGCGCAAGGTTCCGGCTTCCAGCTGAAATAAGGAGGAATCGATGAAAACCAGCCTGACCATGGCAGTACTCTTCTGCTGCTGCTCGCTTGCCGGCTGCGGCGGCCCCATTTCGCGCACGACGCCGCAGTGGGATGCCCGCTTCGGCGATGCGACACGCGCGGCGTTCGCCCGGCAAGTGATCAACCCCGACGCGGGCCGCGACACCCGCCCGGCCGCCGGCCTGGATGGCCAGGCCGCGGCCGCGGCCCAGAAGCGCTACCAGAACTCGTTCGCCGAGCCGCCGGCGCCGCCGGTATTCACCATCGGGATAGGTTCCAAATGAAACGGCTGCCAGCCACCGCGCACCGCCAGCGCGGCGTGGTCATGATCATGTACGCGTTGATGGTCACGTTCATCCTGGGCTTCAGCGGCCTGGTGGTCGACCTGGGCCTGGTGTACCTGCGCCGCGCCCAGTTGCAGGCTGCCGCCGACAATATCGCCATTAGCGCGGCACACCATTTGAACGGCACGGTTGCCGGCGTGAACGCGGCTGTCGCGGAAGCGGCGAACATCGCGAAAACGCTACCTGTTGTTTTCGCCGCCGGCAGCGCCGGAGTGGCAGCGGCCCTGCGCTTCAGTGGCGATCCCCGTGCCGAAGCCAGTGCGTGGCGGAACGTGGCGGCTGCGCAAGCGGCTCCTGCCGAGCTGTTGTATGTCCGAGTCGACATGGGCGCGCTGCCCGATGCGATGCGCCAGGTCCAGCCCTTGCTGATGGGGTTGTTGGGGAGCACCGAGGCATTCGATGTGCGGCCGGTGGCCGTTGCCGGCCGTGGTTCGCTGAACGTGATGCCGCTGGCCATCTGCGCACGCAGCAACCAGGCACTGACGATCCGCCTCAACGGTGTCGCCCCGAGCGCCCTGACGGAGCAGGTGGCCTACGGCTTTCGCGCGGGAATCACCTACAACCTGCTCAACCTGAACCCCAACGGGACCCAGCCCGTGTACTACCACGTCGATCCGCTTACGCCGACCGGACCGACGGGCATGAATGCAGAGAAGACGAACGACATCATGGCGTCGTTCATGTGCTCGGGCACGGTTGCGTATTCCCGGATAGGCAACCGTGGCCTCAACGTGCGCAAGCAGGATCCCGCGGTGAAAGGGCCATTCGCCCTGTGGCGGCAGATCAATTCACGCTTCAATCAATATGACACGGCGGGCGGCGCCCCAGCCTGCAACCGCTTCGGCGCACCGCCGGACCAGAATATCAAGGTGTTCAGGAGCGTCACCTGGCAGGCGGCCACGACGCAGGTGAGCGCCCAGCCGGCAATCGTCGACGGTGGGCTCGCCACGGTGGCCGACCGGCCGTTTTCCGAGCTCAACGGAGCGTTCAAGCCCACGGCGGCGCAATACGGTACCCGCTGGGCGTTCCATAGCCCGCGCACCTCGGAGAACATCCGATACCAGGCATCGTGGAACATGCTGTATCCATCGACCCCCAGTGTCAGCGCACCGTACATGACATTTGGCACCGGCTGGTTGCCGACCGGGCCTTATCACTACACAACCTTATCCGCGTCTTATTACATCAAGCCGGATGCCGGACCGTCCCTGCGGGGCCGGCGCCTGATGCATGTTCCGCTGCTGCGCTGTCCGGAAAACGACAACGAGGCCACCGTGCTGGCCTATGGCAGGTTCTACCTGTCCGCACCCGCGACCGACACGGAAATCCCTGCCGAATTCGCCGGCGTCGTGCCCCTTGCCGAAGAGGGCTCGCTGGCCGGCCCCGTGGAGCTGTTCCCATGAACCGCCACCCTTGCCGCGAACGGGGAACGGCCGCCATCGAAATGGTGTTCGTGCTCCTTACCAGCATCCTCCTGCTGGGAATCATCGTGCTGGTCGGGCGCCTGACCTGGCACGCCACCGCGCTTGTGAAAAGCGTGGCCGACACCACGCGCATCGTTGCCACGCTGCCGCGGACGACCCTGGTCGGTGGTGCCAGCAACGTCAGGGCTCTGGCTGAACGGCATGTGCGGACATCCACCCGGTCTGCGGGCCTCGACTTGCAGCCGCTGGATGGCATCGATGCGGAGTGCGGCAACAGCGCCTGCACGGATTTCAATTTCACCTTCGTCTCGGTCGAGGCAGCGATCCGCTTCTACGACACGATCTTTGGCAACAGCCTGTTCGAGGGCACCGCGAACTACAACATCCAGCCAGAGTACAACATGGCTTTTACCTACCGGCAAACCTATGTGCGCCCACCCCCACCCCCAACGAACTGAGCGCGGCGTGGTCATCGTCGAGCTGGCGCTCGTGATGTTCATCTTCCTGGTGCTGGTCATCGGCACGCTCGAGGTCGTGCGCGTCATGTACATGCTCAACGCGGTGCAGGATGTGACACGCGTCGCGGCGCGCGCCGCGGCGGTCACGGACTACACCCGTATCGAGGACATGGCTGCGCTGCGCCGGAATGCCTTGCTGCGCGCCGACGATGGCCCGATGCCGCTCCTGCCCGAACTCGGGCCTGCGCAGATCAACATCGAATACCTGGGCCAGGATACGGATGGCACGATCCGCCCCATCGCCAGGCCTGCTTGCCCCGCACAGAACGTCGTGAACTGCAACCGCGATCCCCATGGCGGCTCGTGCATCCGCCTCGTTCGCGTGAGCATCTGTACCGAGGCCGATGCGAACGGTGCGTGTACCCCGCTGGCCTACCGGTCGCTGAGCGGCATCGTGCCCGGCTTTAACTCCCTGACGGTGCCGCCCTCGGCCACCGTCGTCAAGGCCGAGTCGCTCGGCTTCGTACCCGAATCGCAACATTGCATGAATGGAGGATAAATAGATGAAAGCGCTGATGATCAGCAAGGATAGCCTGCTGCATGCGGAGATTGCCGCCCAGGGGTCGGCGCGGATGCCGGCACTGCAACTGGTGGCGTCGCGCCAGGGCGTGCGCGACGCCGCCGAACGGCCGCTGGCCGACCATCCCGACATGGTGATCTTCGATGCCGGCGATGTGGAGCCGGGCGAGTGGGAGATCGTCGAGCGGCTCGTGCGCCAATACCCGAATGCACGCTTCATGCTGCTGGCACGCGAGGCACACCAGGACCTGCTGATCCGCGCGATGCGCGCCGGTATGCGCGAGGTGCTGCAGCTGCCGCTGGTGCACCGGGCCTTCCACGAGGCGATGGACCGGGTCGAGATCGAAACCGGCGTCACGCGCATGCGCGATGGCAAGGTGCTCGCCTTCATCGCCTGCAAGGGCGGCAGCGGCGCCACGTTCCTGGCGACGAATTTCGCCTATGCGCTGGGCGCGCTGGCCGACAAGAAGGTGCTGGTGATCGACATGCACGGCCAGTTCGGCGACGCCACGCTGTATGTGTCGGACCAGAAGCCGGCGATGACGCTGGCGGACGTGTGCGCGCAGATCAACCGCATGGATGGCGCCTTCCTCGATTCCTGCCTGGTGCACGTGACGCCGAACTTCGGCGTGCTGGCCGGCGCCGACGATCCGGCCAAGGCGGCCGACATGAAGCCGGAACACATGGAGACGATCCTGCGCGTGGCACGCCAGCACTACGACTTCATCGTGCTGGATGTAGGCCGCCAGATCGACGCGTTGTCGCTGCGCGCGCTCGATGGTGCCGACGCGATCTACCCGGTGCTGCAGCTGGCGTTGCCCGATATACGCGACGGGCGCCGGCTGCTCGATATCTTCCGTTCGCTGGGCTACCCGGCGGAGCGCACGCGGCTGATCGTCAACCGCTACGAAAAGGGCGGCAAGCTGCGGCTGGCGGACCTGGAGCAGGCGCTGGGCGCCGACGTGATGCATACCGTGCCGAACGATTACCTGTCGGCGACCGACTCGGTCAACCAGGGAATTCCCGTGCTGCAGCTGTCGCGCGGCAGCCCGGTCGCACGCAGCCTGGCCGACCTGGTGGAAGTGTTGACGGAGCGCCGGGTGCCGGAAACAAAGGGCCTGTTCGACCGCCTGTTCGGGCGCAGCGAAGTTGAAATCTGATTATCACGGAGACCGCCATGAGTTTGCGAGAACGCCTTGCCCTGACCGAGGAATCCCGCCAGAACGTCGCCGCGCTGCCTGCCCAGTCGCAGGCCGCCTACCGCGAGCTGAAGACGATGATGCACCAGCTGATCCTGGACCGCATCGACCTGGAGCGCCTGAAACGGTTGACGTCCGAGCAGTTCAAGCATGAGCTGGCGCTGCTCGTCCAGCGCATCATCGAAGATGAGCGGATCGTGCTGAACCAGACCGAGCGCCATCACCTGGTGCTCGACATCCAGCATGAAATGCTGGGCTTCGGCCCGCTGGAACGGCTGCTGTCCGACAACAGCGTTTCCGACATCCTCGTCAATACGCATGAAAAGGTGTACGTGGAACGCGCCGGCCGGCTCGAGCTCACGGATGTGACCTTCAACGACAATGCGCACCTGATGAAGATCATCGAGAAGATCGTGTCCCGGGTAGGGCGTCGGGTCGACGAATCGAGCCCGATGGTCGATGCACGGCTGCCGGATGGTTCGCGTGTCAACGCGATCATTCCGCCGCTGGCGGTGGATGGTCCGATCCTGTCGATCCGGCGCTTTTCCGTCAATCCGCTGTCGATGCAGAACCTGATCGAGAACAAGAGCCTCACGCCACCGATGATGCAGGTGCTGCAGGCGCTGGGCCATGCCAAGGTCAACATCCTGATCTCGGGCGGTACGGGCAGCGGCAAGACCACGCTGCTGAACGTGCTGTCGGGCTATATCCCGGCGGCCGAACGGATCGTGACGATCGAGGACGCCGCCGAGCTGGCCATGCGCCAGCCGCACGTGGTGCGCCTGGAAACCCGGCCACCCAATATCGAAGGCAAGGGCGAGGTGAACCAGCGCGCACTGGTGCGCAATGCGCTGCGCATGCGGCCCGATCGCATCATCCTGGGCGAGGTGCGCGGCGCCGAGGCGGTGGACATGCTGCAGGCGATGAATACCGGCCATGAAGGATCGCTGGCGACGATCCACTCGAACACCCCGCGCGATGCGCTTGCGCGGCTGGAAAACATGGTGGGCATGTCCGGCCTGAACCTGACGCCGCGCGCCACGCGCCAGCAGATCGCGTCGGCCATCACCGTGGTGCTGCAGGTGTCGCGCCTGACCGATGGCACGCGCAAGCTGGTCAGCCTGCAGGAAGTCACCGGCATGGAAGGGGACGTGATCGCCATGCATGAAATCTTCCGTTTCGAGCAGACCGGCGTGGATGCGAACGGCAAGGTCAAGGGGCATTTCTTCGCCACCGGCGTGCGGCCGCGCTTTGCCGAACGGCTGGCCATGTTCGGCGTGCCGGTGCCCGACAATGCATTCGATCCGGACCGCGTGTTCGAATAGGAGAGCGCAATGGACATGGTCTTCACTGCATTCGCGGTGCTGTTGTTCGCCGCGGTGATCTTCATGGTGGAAGGTGCGTGGATGTGGTGGAGCACCAGCCACGGCCGGAGCGCGCGCCGCATAGCGCGCCGGCTCGACCTGATGTCCGGCCGTGCCGAGGGCGGCGAACGGATCAGCATCCTGAAGCAGCGCCGCTATGCCGCATCGGCCGAGTTCGACCAGTGGCTGCACGGCATCCCGCAACTGGCGCTGCTCGATCGCCTGCTGTTGCAGGCCGGCCTGCGCTGCCAGGTAGGGCAATTCCTCGTCAGGTCCGCCGGCGTGCTGGGCATGGCGCTGCTGCTGGTGCCTGCCCTGGGCATGCCGCTGCTGCCGGCATGCCTGATGCTGGCTGGCGCCATCGGCGGGCCCTATGGCCTGCTGCTGCACCTGCGCGCCACGCGGCTCAAGAAAATCGAGAGCCAGTTGCCCGAGGCGGCGGACTTCCTGGCGCGCGCGCTGCGCGCCGGCCACTCGTTCGCCAATGTGCTGAAGATGGTGGGCGACGAACTTCCCGAACCCATCGGCACCGAATTCAAGGCCACCTACGAGGAAATCAACTATGGCGCGCCGATGAACGAGGCACTGCACAACCTGGCCGCACGGATTCCGCTGACCGACCTGCGTTACTTCGTGCTGGCCGTGCTGATCCAGCGCGAATCCGGCGGCAACCTGGCTGAGCTGCTCGCCAACATCAGCCGGCTGACGCGGGCCCGGCTGAAACTGCAGGGCCAGGTGCGGGTGCTGTCGGCCGAGGGGCGCATGTCGGCCTGGATCCTTGGCCTGCTGCCGCTCGTCATGCTGGCCTTCATGAGCGTGACGAACCATGGCTACATCAGCTTGCTGTGGACCGATCCGACTGGCATCCGGATGATGTGGTTCGCCGGCGCCTCGATGGTGTTCGGCGCTTTATGGATGCGCAAGATCGTGAGGATTCGAGCATGAGCGGGCACCAGCTGTTTTTCCTGTTGATCGTATTCGTCGTCGTGGCCGGCGTGGCGCTGGCGGGAATGGCGATCTTCGCGCCCGCTGCGTTGCGCAAGCGGCTGCATGCATTCCGCAATGCCCCGGAGGAAAGCGCACCGGCCAGCGAGGGCGTCTGGGTCGAGCGTGTCGTGCGCGTGGCCAAGCCATTGACGAAGCTGTCGCTGCCGGAAGATGGCTGGGAACGTTCGCCATTGCGCACGAAATTCATCAACGCGGGCTGGCGCAGTCCGCACGCGCCCACGTTGTATTTCGCTACCAAGACCGTGCTGTCGCTTTGCGTCCCCGCGTTGCTGGCGCTCGTGCTGGCCGGCAGCACGGGGGGCTTGCTGCGCCAGGGCTTCCTGCTGGTGATGTTCACCGGCGCGGCGCTCGGCTATTACCTGCCGAACTTCGTGCTGTCCCGTACCGCTGCCTCGCGCCAGCGCGAGATCTTTGAAAACATTCCCGATGCGCTCGACCTGATGACCGTGTGTGTCGAGGCGGGCCTGTCGATGGAGCGGGCGCTGACGAAGGTGGCGGCCGAGATCGACGTCAAGAGCGTCGTGCTGGCGCAGGAGCTGCAGCTCGTGCTGATGGAAATGCGGGCCGGTTTCTCCAAGGAGAAGGCGTTGCGCAACT
Organism: Pseudoduganella sp. jia 12; assembly: GCF_055502675.1. Lineage (NCBI taxonomy): Bacteria > Pseudomonadati > Pseudomonadota > Betaproteobacteria > Burkholderiales > Oxalobacteraceae > Pseudoduganella > Pseudoduganella sp. jia 12. The sequence goes on along the minus strand of NZ_JBUXKP010000011.1, from coordinate 89,527 downwards.
TCGCACTGCGCAGTGGCGTGGACGACGTGGACACGCTGGTCGCCATGCTGATCCAGGCCGAGCGCTTCGGTACCAGCATGGGCGACTCGCTGCGCGTGCACTCGGATAATCTGCGCCACAAGCGCTCGCTGCAGGCTGAGGAGGCCGCGGCCAAGATCGGATTGAAGCTGCTGTTTCCCCTGATCTTCTTCATGTTTCCTGCGCTGATGATGGTACTGGTGGGGCCTGCGGCCATCCGCCTGATCAGGGTGGTCCTGCCGGCGATGTCCGGCCAGTAATGAACGGAGTCGATATGAACACCATCAAGAAAACCGGCCGGCTGGCCGCCGTCGCATGCGCCGGCACGCTGCTCCTGGCGTGCAGTGGCCGCCAGGCTGTCGTGACACGGCATCCGGCACCGATGCCGGTCGTCGGGGCAGACGGGTACTATGCGATCGGCCGCGCCGAGCATGTGGGGCACCGGTACGCTGCCGCGCAGCGTGCCTGGGACGCGGCATTGCGGCTCGACCCGCGCCATGCCGATACCCGCAATGGCCTGGCTGTGCTGCACGCCGAACGCGGCAACTACAGCGCGGCCATCGCGCTGTGGCGCCCCCTGGTGGACGAAGGCACGGTCTTGCCGGCGGCCAAGCAGGCCTTCTTGCTCGGCAACCTGGGCTATGCGCTGTACCTGAAAGGCGAGCGGAACGAGGCGCTGGCCATGCTGGAAAAGGCATGTGTGCTGGATCCTTTCCAGCCGGTGGCGTGGGAACACCTTGCCACCGTACTCGAAGCGCTCGGCCAGACGGACCGCGCGCTGCAGATGATGAAGCAGGCGCGCACGCTGCGCATGCATGACATCCGCCGCGACTATGCGTTGAAGGATGGACAGGCGCCCAGCACCGCGGCTCCCGGGATTCCGACGGCTTCCACGGTTGCCACGATTGCCTCGGCTCCCACGGCTCCCACGGCGTTCGGCCCCAGCCCATGGCCCGAGGGGCTCGCCCGTACGGAGTTGCGGCAGGCAGGCGCCGTGATCGAGGTGCGCAGGGTCGAAGCGGCGGTTGCCGTGCCGATGCGAACGGCGTGGCCGCTTGCCAGGGCCGACGAGGAAGGCACCGGCGAACGCGGCGGTGTCCGGCTCGAGATCAGTAACGGCAACGGCACGCGCGGCATGGCGGCAGCGTGGAAGCGCCAGCTGGCGGGCCCGGAATGGAAGTCGGTGCGGCTGACCAACGAGAAGCCCTTTGCCGTGCCGGCAACGCGCATCGAATACCGGGGCAATGTCGAGGCAGGCATCGTGGCGCGGGAACTGGCCCGCCGGCTTGGCTTGCCGGCACCGACGGTCCTGGCGGAAGGCTCCCCGGTTGCCGCCCGCACCGACCTGCGCATCGTGCTGGGATGGGATCAGCGCGCTGCCGCGGCATCGGCTGGAAGACCCCCCGTGCAGGCTTCCCTGCAGGCGCCGTGACGAGCATGGAGGATGACCGGCCCGGTGCCGGTTCACGGCGCCCTGGCCGCGCTTACAGCGCGGCTTTTTCAGCGGCGCTCAGGCGTTTCGCGGTGACCTTCACGACCGCCATCGGCGCACCCTCGACCGCGACGGCATACACCTTCGGTTCCGGCGCTTCGTGGCCGATCCGGGAAACCGCGGCGCTGGCCATGCCGGTCGCACCGACGATGACGAGGGTGGCGAGGAAGATCGATTCCATGTGCTTGGCGATGTTCATGATGCTCTCCTGTGGGCTGTTCAGTCAGTGCGGCGTTGGTGTCGTGCGCTGCGGTGATTGAACTATAGGGAGAGCGCCGTCCATCCACCACGCGGATGCGACGAACGGCGATTTCGACGACATGAACTGCGTTTGCGGCGGGCCGTGGCCCGGCCTGCCGGCGCGCAGGCCGGGCAGGGCAGGGCAGAATCCCGGCAGGGATCAGAGAAGGGCGGCGATGGCTTCGCCCATCTGCGTGGTCGACGCCTGGCCGCGCATGTCCGGCGTATGCGGCCCGTCGCGCAGCACCTGTTCGATGGCGGCCATGATGGCGTCGTGCGCGGCCTTGAACCGCGCGTCGCCGTTGCCGAGGAAGTCCAGCATCATCGCGCCGCTCCAGATCATCGCCACCGGATTGGCGATGTTCCGGCCGTAGATGTCCGGTGCCGAGCCGTGCACCGGCTCGAACAGCGAGGGCAGCGTGCGCTCCGGGTTCAGGTTGGCCGATGGGGCGATGCCGATCGTGCCCGTGCACGCCGGGCCCAGGTCGGACAGGATGTCGCCGAACAGGTTCGATGCCACCACCACATCGAACCGCTCGGGGCTCAGCACGAAGCGGGCGCACAGGATGTCGATGTGGTACTGGTCCCATTTCACGTCCGCATAGGCAGGCGCCATCGCTTTCACGCGTTCGTCCCAGTAAGGCATGCTGATCGAGATGCCGTTCGATTTCGTGGCCGACGTGAGGTGCTTTTTCGGGCGCGACTGTGCCAGCTCGAACGCGTACTTCAGGATCCGGTCCACGCCCTTGCGGGTGAACACCGATTCCTGCAGTACCGTCTCGCGCTCGGTGCCTTCGAACAGGCGGCCGCCGGCGGACGAATACTCGCCTTCGGTATTCTCGCGCACCACGTAGAAATCGATGTCGCCCGGCTGCTTGTTGGCCAGCGGGCATGGCACGCCCGGCATCAGCCGCACCGGGCGCAGGTTCACGTACTGGTCGAACTGGCGGCGGAACTGGATCAGCGAACCCCATAGCGATACGTGGTCCGGCACCGTGTCGGGCCAGCCCACGGCGCCGAAGTAGATCGCGTCGAAGCCCCGCAACTGCGCGAACCAGTCGTCCGGCATCATCTTGCCGTGCTGCTGGTAGTAATCGCAGTTGGCCCACTCGAACGTGGTGAATTCCAGCGGCAGGTCGAAGCGTTGCGCCGCGGCGTGCAGCGTGCGCAGGCCTTCCGGCATGACTTCCTTGCCGATGCCGTCGCCGGCGATCACGGCGATGCGTTGCGTTTTCATGGGATCCTCCTGGTTGAATGGCCCCAGCATAGCGAATTTACAGGTTGGATATAATCTATTGTTTCGTTACTCGACTGTTCACGAATCGTGAAGAATCTGCCTGCGCTGGACGACCTGCAATTGTTCTGCACCGTCGTGCGGCTGAAGAGTTTTGCCGCCACGGCCCGCACGCTCGGCGTTTCCAATGCGTTCGTCAGCAAGCGGATCGGCGTGCTGGAAGATTCACTCGGTGTGCGCCTGCTGCATCGCACCACCCGCACCGTGGCGCTGACCGAGCAGGGGCAAGTGGTACACGGCTGGGCGCTGCGGATCCTGGAAGACGTGGAACAGATGGGCGACGCGGTTTCCACGGAGAAGATGGCGCCTGCCGGGCTGTTGCGCATCTGCACCAGTTCCGGCTTCGGGCGCAACAGGGTGTCGCCCGCGTTGTCCGCATTGGCGAAACGCTACCCGGCACTGGAGATCCAGCTGGAGCTGCTGGACCGTTCCGTCGACCTGATCGGCGAGGATTTTCACCTCGACATCCGCGTCGGCCAGGCCCACGAACCGCACCTGATCTCGCGCCGCATCGCGCGCAACGCGCGGGTCCTGTGCGCGGCGCCTGCTTACCTGGCGGAGCACGGCACACCGGCCACGCTGGCGGCCCTGGCGGCGCACCGCTGTATCGTGATCCGCGAACGCAACGAGGATTTCGGCCGCTGGACGCTGCAGGGGCCGCAAGGCGGGGAAACGGTGAAGGTGGCTGGCCCGCTGTCGGCCAGCAATGGCGAAGTGGTGCACGGCTGGGCGCTCGATGGCCACGGCATCATCCTGCGCTCCATCTGGGACGTGGGGCCCGCGATCGGGCGCGGCGAACTGGTGCGCATCCTGCCGGATTACGAACAGCCGGCTGACGTGTGGGCGATCTATCCGTCGCGGCTGTCGACGTCGGCCCGGCTGCGCGTGTGCGTCGAATTCCTGGAACAGTGGCTTACGCCGCCTGCTCCTCCTCCTCCGACTTAGCGGCCCGCATCCACTGCACCAGCGGCAGCGCATCCTTGAAGCCCCCGGCGATCATCGGCACCAGCGCATCCGGGTCGTTCAGGTCCAGGTCCACGTCGGTCCACACGAAAAAGCTTTTCAGCTTGATGAACTCGATGTGCTCGTGGTCCGGGTCGAACCCCTTGGGCGGGCGCTGCAGCTTGCCTTCGTTCTGGATGGTGCCATAGGTCGCCTTCAGGCCGCGGCTGTTCAACGCCTTCCTGAAACCCGCCGCATCGTCGACCATGTGCCGGCGCAGCGCGCGCAGCCGGTGCGGCGGCGGCATGTATTCGCCGGCGCCGAACTGCACCTGCCCGTGGCCGTTCAGCTGGAAGTAATAGGTGGGGCCGCCGGACTGGCTCGGCCGGCGCAGGTCGCTGGGCGCGAGCGCGGCCGAGAAATTGTCCTTGTACGGCCGCTTGTCATGGGCGAAGCGCACGTCGCGGTTGATGCGGAAGATCGCCTTCTTCGGATTGCAGTACTTCACTTCGGGATCGAACCTGCCCGTTGCCGCGATCACCTGTGTCACGAGTTCCGTGAACTCCTCGCGCAGGATGTCGTAGCGCGGCTTGTTCATCACGAACCACGGACGGTTGTTGTTCTCGGCCAGCTCTTGCAGGTAGCCGTTCAGGTCACGCAAATGCATTGGATTCTCTACTTTTTAGGGACTGGGCGCTTGCCCACGGTGATGGCCAGTTCGGCTTCGCGGTTCTTGCGCAGCACGCGCATGGTGGCCTTGCCGCCCGGCTCGAGCTGAGCGATCAGGTTCAGCATTTCGTTCGTGTCGCGCACCGGCTTGCCGTCGACGGAGAGCAGGATGTCGCCCGGCTTCATGCCGGCCTTGTCGGCCGGGCCGTTGCGCACCACGCCGGCGATGATGGCGCCGGCGTCGCGCTGCAGGCCAAAGCTTTGCGCCAGCTCGGGGGTGATCTCCTGCGATTCCACGCCGATCCAGCCACGCACCACATGGCCGCTCTTGATGATCGACTCCATCACCGTCTTGGCGGTACTGACGGGAATGGCGAAGCCGATCCCCACCGAGCCGCCCGTCTGCGAATAGATCGCCGAATTGATCCCGAGCAGGTTGCCATTGGTATCGATCAGCGCACCACCCGAGTTGCCGAAGTTGATCGCCGCATCCGTCTGGATGAAGTTTTCGAAATGGTTGATGTGCAGGTTGTTGCGGCCCAATGCGGAGATGATGCCCATCGTGACCGTCTGGCCCACGCCGAACGGATTGCCGATCGCCAGCACCACGTCGCCCACCTTCGCGCTGTCCACATTGCCGAGCATGATCGCCGGCAGCTGCTTCAGCTCGATCTTGATGACGGCCAGGTCGGTTTCCGGGTCCGTGCCCACCAGCTTGGCGGAAGCCTTGCGGCCATCGGCCAGCACGGCCTCGATCTCGTCCGCCGCTTCCACCACGTGGTAGTTGGTGAGGATGTAGCCATCCGGGCTGACGATCACGCCGGAACCCAGACTGTTCGAATCGTCTTCTTCCTCTTCGCCGTCGCGGTCGCCAAAGAAGCGCTTGAAGTACGGATCGCGCAGCAATGGGTGCTTGTCCGGCATTGCCTTCGACGTCAGGATGTTCACCACCGCCGGCATGGCGCGGCCGGCGGCCGTGCGGAACGAATTCGGCGTGGGCGCGGGGGCCGCCACCATGGCCGAAGCCGGCTGCGTTGGCGTGCCCAGCTGTTGCACCGTGCCGGGCCGCGCGCGCTGCCAGTCCGGCTGCACGGCGGAATAAACGAAATACAGTGCCAGCACGATGGTCACCGCTTGCGCAAACAATAACCACAATCGTTGCATGGCGTTCCTGGAGGATGGCAGCTACAAGCTGCTCGGTTATTTTTTCAGGGCGTCGCGGATTTCGCGCAGCAGCAGGACGTCTTCCGCCGGTGGTGCCGGCTCGGTCGGCTTGCTTGGTTCCTCGAGCCGCTGCCGGGCTTTATGCACCAGCCGCACCATCTGGAAGATCACGAACGCCAGGATGAGGAAGTTTAACAGGATGGTGAGGAAATTCCCGTAGGCGAGTACCGCGCCCAGCTTCTTGGCTTCGAGCAAGGGCAGGCTCGGGTCCTGATTATTCAGGGGGAAATAATAGTTGGCGAAATCGAGCCCGCCGAGCAGCTTGCCGATCGGCGGCATGATGATGTCCTGGACCAGCGAATCGACGATCTTGCTGAACGCGGCGCCGATGATCACACCCACGGCCAGATCGATCACGTTACCCCGCATTGCAAACTGCTTGAACTCCTGCATCATCCCCATGGTGATCCTCCCGGTAGTGGTAGTCAGAACAGTGGATCATACTGTTTTTCTGATAGCGAACCCAAGCGTATCCAGCCGGTGTTTACGGTGCGCCGCAACATGCCGACCATTTTTACTATTGCAACCTTTTCGCTTTGATGAGTGTTTATGTTCACTTATAATTTTGTGTTGCTATAGGTCTGTTGTCGCTTTACAAATATTCGAATTTTTATAAGATTGGGGTTTGTATGAGCATTGAGAAGCAGGTCGATCCCAGCCGGCGAGGTCTGTTAGTGGCCACGTGTGCTGCGGGGGGCGTTATCGGAATCAGTACCGCAGGCGTTTTGGTCAGCACGTTTCAACCCTCCGAGCGTGCCAAGGCCGCGGGCGCGCCGGTCGAAGTAGACATCTCCTCCCTGGCACCCGGTGAAATGGTCACCGTCGAATGGCGCGGCAAGCCGGTATGGATCCTGCGGCGCACCCCCGAGATGCTCGCTTCGCTGAAGAAGACGGATGGCCAGGTGGCCGATCCCGGTTCCGAGCGCAATCCCGACGAATTCACGCCTTCCTATTGCATCAACGAGGCCCGCGCCATCAAGCCCGAATTCCTCGTGGCCATCGGCATCTGCACCCACCTCGGCTGTTCCCCCTCTACCAAGTTCGCTCCCGGCCCGCAGCCGTCGCTGCCAGACGACTGGAATGGCGGCTTCTTCTGCCCCTGCCATGGTTCCACGTTCGACCTGGCCGGCCGCGTGTTCAAGAACAAGCCCGCGCCGGACAACCTGGTGGTGCCGCGCCACATGTACCTGAGCGATACCCGCATCCTGATCGGCAAAGACGAGAAAGGCGAGGCATAACATGGGCGGGTTCAAGGAGACGAAACTGCCGGCCGATGCGCCGGTGGCACAGAAGGCACTGGGCTGGGTCGACGACCGCTTCCCGCTGTCGAAATTGTGGAACGACCAGTGGGGCCGCTACTACGCCCCCAAGAATTTCAACTTCTGGTACATCTTCGGTTCGCTGGCCATGTTCGTGCTGGTGCTGCAGATCGTGACCGGCATCTTCCTGACGATGCACTACAAGCCGGACGCCAACCTGGCGTTCAACTCCGTCGAATACATCATGCGCGAAGTGCCGTGGGGCTGGCTGGTGCGCTACATGCACTCGACCGGCGCCTCGGCGTTCTTCATCGTCATCTACCTGCACATGACGCGGGCGCTGCTGTACGGTTCCTACCGCAAGCCGCGCGAGCTGATCTGGCTGTTCGGCTTTGCCATCTTCCTGTGCCTGATGGCCGAGGCGTTCTTCGGCTACCTGCTGCCATGGGGCCAGATGTCCTACTGGGGCGCGCAGGTGATCGTCAACCTGTTCGGCGCCATCCCGCTGATCGGGCCGGACCTGTCGCTGTGGATCCGTGGCGACTATGTGGTGTCCGATGCCACGCTGAACCGCTTCTTTGCATTCCACGTGATCGCGATTCCGCTGGTGCTGCTGGGCCTGGTGGCGGCCCACCTGATCGCGCTGCATGAAGTGGGCTCGTCGAACCCGGACGGCATCGAGGTCAAGGACAACCTGGGGCCGGACGGCCATCCGGTCGACTCGATCCCGTCGCACCCGTATTACACGGTGCACGACCTGTTCGGCGTGTCGGTGTTCCTGCTGATCTTCTCAACCGTGGTGTTTTTTGCGCCGGAAATGGGTGGCTACTTCCTCGAGTACAACAACTTCCTGCCGGGCGACCCGCTGAAAACGCCGCTGCACATTGCGCCGACGTGGTATTTCACGCCGTTCTACTCGGTGCTGCGCGCCGTCACCGCCGACTTCATCTGGGTGCTGATGGTTGCCGTGGCAGCCTACGTGAGCTTCCTGTGGATGAAATCCCGGCTGGCGTACATTACCAAGGTCATCATCGCCGTCATCGCTATCGTCCTCATCATCGGCATGCTGCCGCAGGTGCTCGATGCGAAATTCTGGGGTGTCGTGTTCTTTGGCGCCTCGGTGGTGATCCTGGCGTTCCTGCCATGGCTTGATCATTCGCCGGTGAAATCCATCCGGTATCGCCCGACTTGGCACAAGTACCTGTATGCGCTGCTGGCGATCACGTTCGTGACGCTCGGTTACCTGGGCACGCAACCGCCTTCGGTCGCCAAGACGATCGTGTCGCAGGCCGGTACGCTGTACTACTTCGCGTTCTTCCTGCTGATGCCGTGGTGGAGCACGATGGGTACCTTCAAGAAGGTGCCCGATCGCGTCGTCTTCCATCCACATTAACCGGGCCGACCAAAGGACACGAATGATGAATTTCACTCAGAAGTTTTTCGCCCTGGTTGCGCTGCTGCCGGCCCTGGCCCTGGGGGCCGAGGGCGGCCATCCGCTGGACCGGGCGCCGGATCGCTCGCACGACATGGCAGCGCTGCAGAATGGCGCCAAGCTGTTCGTGAATTACTGCCTGAACTGCCACAACGCCTCGTCGATGCGCTACAACCGCCTGCGCGACATCGGTCTTTCCGAAGACCAGATCCGCAACAACCTGCTGTTCACCGGCGGCAAAGTGGGCGAATTGATGACCACCGCCATGCCGGCCAAGGATGCCAAGGCCTGGTTCGGCGTGGTGCCGCCCGACCTGTCCGTGATTTCCCGGGCCAAGTCGGGCCCGGCGGGCTCCGGCGGCGATTACCTGTATACGTACCTGCGCACGTTCTACAAGGACGATACCCGGCCCACCGGCTTCAACAACCTGGTGATCCCGAACGTGGCGATGCCGCACGTGCTGTGGCAGTTGCAGGGCGTGCAGGGCGCCAGATGGGTGGACGAAAAAGACCCGCACGATGCGAGCAAGACCATCCACAAGTTCGCCGGTTTCGAGCAGCTCACGCCCGGCACGATGAGCAAGCTGGAGTTCGATACGGCGGTGGCGGATCTGGTCGGCTACATGGAATGGATGGCGGAACCGGCCCAGCAGACACGCAAGCGCCTCGGCGTGGCCGTGCTGCTGTTCCTGTCCGTTTTTGCCTTCCTGGCATGGCGCCTGAACGCTACTTATTGGAAAGAAATCAAATAAATTTGATTTTTACCAGCCGATTTTGGTAAGGTCGGGGTTTTTGCGCCGAACCGGCCATGCCGGTCCGGGCCAACTGGGGTGAACCGCTCGCGGTCTCGCCCCCTTTGTTTTCTTAAGGAACTACCAACATGATGGTTCTCTACTCGGGCACCACGTGCCCATTCTCGCAGCGCTGCCGCCTGGTCCTGTTCGAAAAAGGCATGGATTTCGAAGTGCGCGACGTCGACCTGTTCAACAAGCCGGAAGATATTTCGACGATGAACCCGTATGGCCAGGTGCCGATCCTGGTCGAGCGCGAATTGATCCTGTACGAATCGAACATCATCAACGAGTACATCGACGAGCGCTTCCCGCACCCGCAACTGATGCCGGCCGACCCGCTGATGCGCGCCCGTGCCCGCCTGATGCTGTTCAACTTCGAGAAGGAACTGTTCGTGCACGTGCACACGCTGGAAAGCGAGCGCAACAAAACGAACGACAAGAGCCACGACAAGGCCCGCGCCGAAATCCGCGACCGCCTGACCACGCTGGCACCGCTGTTCCTGAAGAACAAGTACATGCTGGGCGACGAATTCTCGATGCTCGACGTGGCCGTGGCCCCGCTGCTGTGGCGCCTGGATCACTACGGCATCGAACTGTCGAAAACGGCCGCGCCGCTGATGAAGTACGCCGAGCGCATCTTCTCGCGCCCGGCCTACATCGAAGCACTGACGCCGTCCGAGAAGGTGATGCGCCGCTGATCGGCGGTCTCGCGCAAGCTCACGCAATACCGGCGCTGCCAGCCCACCGGGGGCGCCGGCTCAAGAAGAACAGTCATGGCAGAAATTTCAACCAAGCCCTACATGCTGCGTGCCATCTACGAATGGTGCACGGACAGCGGCTATACGCCGTACCTGGCGGTGAAGGTCGATTCCGCGACCACGGTGCCGATGGAATACGTGAAGAAAGGCGAGATCGTGCTGAACATCAGCTACGGCGCCACGGCGGGCCTGAAGATGGACAACGACAGCATCCGCTTCAATGCCCGCTTCGGCGGCGTGTCGCGCGAGATCTTCATCCCCGTCAACAACGTGATGGCGATCTACGCCAACGAGAATGGCCAGGGCATGGCGTTCGAGCCGGTACTGGGGCAGGCTTCCGCCCCCGCGCCAGCCCCTACGGCGGAACCGCCCGCGCCCGCGCTCTCGTCGGTGCCTTTGTCATCCGCACCGGCGCCTGCCGTGTCGCCGGTCCCGGCGCCAACCAAGTCGGACGACAACGGCCCGGACGATGGCGGCGACGGCCCGAAGAAGGGCGGCCGGCCTACCCTGACCAGGATCAAATAGCGTATAATTTCGCTGTTGTTCAGATCACGCCGGCTTAGCTCATTTGGTAGAGCAGTTGATTTGTAATCATCAGGTGGCCAGTTCGAAACCGGCAGCCGGCACCAGTCGTTCAAGCAAAAAGCCCAGCCTTCATGGCTGGGCTTTTTGCCATCTGGACGTCATGTAGAGGCGGCCCCGCAAGCCTTGGCAGGCCAGTTCGGATAGCCCCCGGTTTTCAGGCAGTCGACGAGCTGCCAGTCAGCGCTGGAATTTCCTGCGGCGGCTGCCCGCAGCCATGAAGGCCAGGCCCGCCAGCAGCATGGTGACCGTGGCTGGTTCCGGGACCGCGGAGGTAAAGTCGAGGGGGATGCCCGACGAGGTGGTCGCGGAAAAGCCGGGTGGCAGTATCATCGCGATCGATGCCGTGTTGCTGAAATCGAGCGTGCCTTCGTTCAGGCCGGGATAGCCCATGGTAATGGACACTTCCGCTGTCATCGGCAGGGCCGAACCGGGGCCGTAGTAATTGAAATTGACGTTGCCCGAGACGACGCTGGAAAAGGCGCCGGTGGCCGTCACGCTACCCGTCGAACTGAGGATGGCCGAGAAGGGCGGATCAGGGATCGGCGCGCCGTACAGGTCGCGCAGGTTGATGCTGTAGTCGAGGAAACGGTTGAATCCGCTGAGTGCACCTGCCGAGATCGTCCCCTCCAGCGTCAGGACGACGGGCAGGCTGATCGTTCCAGGCGCCGTTCCCGCAGGTACGCTGATGAGCCAGTGATCCATGTACTGGACTTGCGCCGCGACCTGGCTGCTGCCCGGTACCGGCGAACTGCCGATCGCGTAGCCGGACATGCCGACCGCGCCGGTGGCCGCATCGCCATACACCGTTCCGCCGGCGGAGCCGCCCTGGCAAGCGGTGGCAGCACTGAGGGTCAGCGTATCCTGCAGCGTCGTACCGGGCACGATATGCGTATCGTGACATTGCCCGAGGCCCGATAATGCCGTGACCACGCCACCGAGGCTGGCCGTTGCCGCCGCAGGTCCCGCAAGAAGGCAGCCAGCCAGCATCGAGGCGACTGCAGACGAAATTCTTCCGTGTATGCCCATATCGACCTCGATCTTTCCTGTCGGGTGATGCGGATGGCGCAATGTGCGCTCCAGAACCGGCTCGCCAGCCGCTGTGTTTCAGAATGGGAACGCAGTCATGTGCATGCATTGATGACGTTCCGCCACCAGGCCATTCTGCAACCGATCGCCGTGCCGGGTTGTATGAAATTTGTCTTGTGCGGGATGTGGGACAGATTGGGCCGGTCGCCGTGGCAGCACGGCCACACGGTCACGCTTGCCTCGCTCACTCACTTCCTCACTCGCGCACGCCACGAACCGCTGCCGGTTACCGCCAGTTCTTCAACCGGCGCGGCGGCCGACCGACGCTCCGGGCAGCAGCACCGGTTGCCACAATTCCTGCAGCGACGCAGCCGGCGCTCCTGCAAGCAACGCCAGCAGCATCGCCCCCATCCGGGCGCCGGCGGCACGCGCATCGGGCTGGTCGATCGTTGCCACATCCAGCCCGGCCAGTGCATCGGCCATCCGTCCCCATACCACGAGCGACATGTCGCTGCCGATTCCGACGCCCGCGTCGAGCAGCGCGCGCACCGCACCCACGCCGGACAAGTGGTTATCGACGATTACCGCCGTCGGGCGCTCCGCTTCGGCCAGCAATTGTTGCATCGCCTGGTAGCCGCTGCGCCGGTCGATCGCCGATTCGATCAGCAGGCGCGGATCGGCCGCCAGCCCGGCATCGGTCAAGCAATCGACGAAGCTGTCCCGCCGCTGCCGTGCAAAATTCAATGTCAGCGGTGAGCCAAGCAGGGCAACACGGCGATGGCCATTGGCCAGCAATGCATCGAGCGCCAGGCGGATGCCGGCCGCGTTGTCGTAATCGAACCAGGCATGGCGGTCGCTGACGCCGGTGCGGCCATGGGCAACGAAGGGGAATCCCGCTTCCATCAGGTAGTCGATGCGCGGATCGTCCACCAGCGTGCGGCTGACGATCAGCCCGTCCACGCGCTGCCCGAGCACCATCTGCTGGTACGAGGGCAGTTCGTTCGACGGCGATACCGGAGCGATGATGAAGTTCATGCCAGCCGCTTCCAGCGCGGCGGAAATGCCGCCCACCACGTCGAGAAACATCGGGTCGCCCAGGTCGGCCGGCAGCAGCGGATAGAGGATACCCAGCACATTGCTGCGGCCGACGGCCAGGTGGCGCGCCACCGGGTTGGCCCGATAACCGCTGGCGGCCGCCGCGGCCCGAACGCGCTCTCGCGTGGCTTCCGACACTTCCGGGTAGCCGTTCAAGGCGCGGCTGACGGTGGTCTTCGACATGCCGAGCGTGTCGGCCAGGGCTTTCAGGTTCATGCAGGCGGGCGGCAGGGAAGGAAACGGAGCACAATGGAAGTCAGTGCGGTTGGCCGCCGATTATAGCGGAGGCCCCGGCACCGTTGCCGCCGCTGGCGCCTTCCACCGCGCGCCGGAAGAAGAACAGCATCACCAGCACCACGGCGATGGGAACCAGCGTCAGGTAAAACGCGAAATGGCCGCTGAACGCGCCGAACACGTAGCCCGTGATCAGCGATCCCGTGGTACCGCCCAGTGCGGAAAAGATCACCAGCAGTCCCGTCATCGGCGCATGCTGGTGCTGCGGCAGGGAGCTCAGCATCACCGAATTGATGCCCGGGTAGATGGGCGCCATGAACAGGCCGATCAGCGGGAACAGGAACGTGGCCGCCGGTGCCGTGAACCAGGTGATGCCGGCTTCGGGAACCGTGCCGTGGGTCAGCGGCAGCGCTATCAGCACCACGGCACCCATGCCGAGCAGGCAGCCGTTCATCACGGGGTACCAGTGCAGCTTGCGCAGCACCACGCCGGCCGAGAGGCGGCCGATCGCCAGGCAGGCGGCGAAGATGCTGGTGACCTGCACGCTCATCGCCGCCGGCAGGTGCAGGATTTCGTTATTGAACGTGGGCAGCCAGGTGCCCACGCTCTGCTCGATCAGCACGTACAGGAAAGCCGTGACGACGAAGATGCACACCAGCGGCTTGAAGAACAGCTTCAGCATGGCGGCGAAATCCTGTGCCAGGGTGCGCTCCACCGGTACCACCGCCAGCCGTTCGTCGAAGTGCGTACCGGCCAGCAGCACGAAGGTCAGGGCGCACAGCGCGGCCAATGGCCAGTAGACGTTCAGCCAGCTTTGCGAGCGCGGGTCCGCCGAATCGATGAAGAAGCTGAAGACCCAGTAGGCGCACAGCACCCCCACCATGAAGAAGCCTTCCAGCGTGTTCATGATGCCGGCGTGCTCCTTGCGGTTACGGGCGATCAGCCCCAGCGTCGAGTAGACGGACACCTTGACCAGCGCGAACGCCACGCCCACGCACAGGAACAGCAGCTTGGCGGTGGCAAAGCCCGGCACCAGTGGCATGGCCACGCACGCGCCGGTGACGATCGCCAGCCCGGTGAGCATCGCCCGCTTGTAGCCCAGGCGCGGCAGGAACGAGGCCACCAGGAACGACACGATCGCGATCGGCAGGTCCTTGAAACCTTCCAGCACGCTGGCAGCGGACTTGTCGACGCCATGGTTGTTGATAACCTGAAGAATGACGGTGCCCACGCTGTTGAGCAGGATCGCGAACACGAAGTAGATCAGGAACAGGATGAACAGGATACGGCGGCGTTGCATGGTGTCTCCTCCCAACGTTTGATTATTTTTATGGGGTCAGTCCAGCGCAAACGCCGCCAGGTCCGGGATCACCGCGTCGGCCTGCGCCAGCACGCGGGGATCGCCGACACCGATCGCGTACATGCCGGCCGCCTTGATCGACGCCACGCCGGCCACAGCATCCTCGACGCCGAAGCAGTCCGCGGGCGGTACGCCCAGCTCGTGCGCCGCCTTCAGGAAGATCTCCGGATCCGGCTTGCCGCGGGCGATCGTGCCGGCATCCACCACATAGTCGAACTTGCCGGTGATGCCGAGGCTGTCCAGCACCGTGAAGGCGTTGCGGCTCACCGAAGCCAGGCCGATCTTCAGGCCGGCCGCGCGGCAGGCATCGAGCGCGTCGACGGCGCCAGGCAGCAGGTCGGCCGGCGTCATCGTGGCGATCAGTTCCTTGTAATGTTCGTTCTTCGCCGTGGCCAGCGCCAGCTTTTGCGCATCGGTGTAGCTGCGCGGCGACGAGGCCAGGATCAGTTCGAGCGAACCCATCCGGTCGATGCCCTTCAGGTGCTCGTTGAACGCCTCGTCGAAATGTACGCCCTCCGCTTCGGCCAGGCGCTTCCAGGCCAGGTAGTGGTAGCGTGCGGTATCGGTGATCACGCCGTCGAGGTCGAAGATCACGGCCTTGAAATCCTTCATGCTGCGTCTGTTGCTGCCGTTCATGCGGCCTCCTGGTGTTCGGGTTGGGCAGCGGTCAGCTCGACCGGCCTGCCATGGTGGGTGAACCGCAGCGCGTCGCCCCGCGCCAGCCGGTAAGTCGTGCCGGCGGCGTTCACGCCAACTTCCAGCAGGCAGCCGCGCAGCTGGATGCGGAAACGATAGCCCTGCCACTGTGCCGGCAGGGTGGGGGCGAAGCGCAGGCTGCCGCCGTCGGTGCGCATGCCGCCGAAGCCGTATGCCACGCCGAGCCAGGTGCCGGCCATGGCGGCCGTGTGCACGCCGTGGCAGGTGTTGCCGTGCGTGTCGTCCAGGTCGAGGCGGGCCGTTTCCATGAAGTAGTCGTAGGCCTTGCCGGCGTACCCGACCTCGGCGGCAACGATCGAGAAGATGCACGACGACAGCGACGAGTCATGCGTGGTCACCGCTTCGTAGTAATCGAAGTCGCGCCGCTTGTCGTCCAGTTCGAAACGGGAGGACAGGAGCAGCAGCGCCAGCACCACGTCGGCCTGCTTGCAGACCTGGTGGCGGTAGATCACCATCGGGTGGTAATTCAGCAGCAATGGGTAGTTTTCCGCTGGCGTATTGGCGAAGTCCCATCGCTTCTTCGACAGGAAGCTGTCGTCCTGCTCGTGGATCCGCAGTTCGGCGTCGTAGGGCAGGCGCATCAGCCGTGCGGCATTGGCCCATTCTTCCGGTTCGGCTGGATCGAGCGACATCGACTGCGCGATGCGCGCATGGTCTTCCGGGAATTCCCTGGCGAGCCGCGTCGCGATGGCGGCAGCGAATTCCAGGTGGGCCTGGGCCATCGCGTTGGTATAGTAATTGTTGTTGACCAGGGCCGTGTACTCGTCCGGTCCCGTCACCTCGTTGATGACGAATCTGCCGTGGCGGTCGTAACTGCCGATGCCGGTCCAGATGCGCGCCGTTTCCATCACGATCTCGGCACCATGCGCCCGCAGCCAGGCATCGTCGCCCGTCGCGTCGAGGTACTGGCGGATCGAATACGCGATGTCGGCATTGATGTGGTACTGCGCCGTCCCGGCCGGGAAGTACGCCGAACATTCCTCGCCGGCGATGGTGCGCCATGGGTACAGTGCGCCTTTCGCATGCGACATCTGGCGGGCACGGTGGCGTGCCGATTCCAGCCCGGCCCACCGGTACTCCAGCAAGGCACGGGCGATCTCCGGCTTGTTGTACAGGAAGAAGGGAAAGATGTAGATTTCCGTGTCCCAGAAATAGTGGCCTTCGTAGCCTTCACCCGTCACGCCCTTGGCGGAAATATTGGTCTTGCCGTCGCGGCCCACCGATTGCAGCAGGTGGTACTGGTTGAAGCGGATGCCTTGCTGCAGCAGGTCGTCGCCATCGATTTCCACGTCGGCCTGCTGCCAGAAACCGGCAAGGTACGCGGCCTGGCGGACCACCAGCGCATCGAAGCCTTCGGCCCTGGCTGCGTCGAGCAGGTCACGGCTGCGCGGCATCAGTTCGGTCTCGGGATAGTCGCGCGACGTGTGGTAGCACGCGTACTTGCGCACGGTGGCCTTCTCGCCCTGCGCCACCGCTATCGCGTAGCTTTGCTCGAGCCGCAGGTCGTCACGGCGGCATTGCGCCTGCACCGCGGGCCGGTCGGCGACCTCGGTCAGCGTGGCGCTCACCAGCGTGAAGCCGCTGTTGCGGGTGCGCTGCACCAGTGCACTGAAATCGCCTTCCTGTTCCGCCGACAGCAATTGCAGCGATGCGCCGGAGACGGCCGATCCGATCCGCGGATCGTCGCCCGCCTCCAGGTTGCGCACCGCGCCATCGAGCGACGAAACGAAACGCACCGTGCCGGAAAAGTTCAGCGGCGTGACTTCCACTTCCAGCGCCAGCAGGTGCCGGTTGTCGAGGCACACGAGCCGGCGGCTGCGCAGCGCGATCGAGCGGCCCGACGGAGCCGTCCAGGTCAGCGTGCGTTCCAGGACACCCTGCCGCAGATCCAGTGAACGGGCGTAGTTCTCCAGAGTCCCTTGCAGCGGGTCGAAGCGTTCCGCTGAAGACGCACTTCCGTCATCGATCCAGATGGCGATGCCCTTGGCATTCGGCACATTCAGCATGAACTGGTTGGTTTTCGCCAGTGCAAAGGCCGTCTCCGGATAATGGATCGGTTCGGATTCATGGAAGCCGTTCAGGTAGGTGCCGTCGCGCGACGTGCCGGCCGGCCCGCTCCAGCCTTCTTCCGCCGTGCCGCGCACGCCGATGTAGCCATTGCCGAGCGCAAACAAGGTCTCGTTCAGGAAATGGCTGGCGGCATCCGGCGCATCCTCGCGCAGGCACCAGGGGTCAGGGGGAAAGCGATGGTTCCGGACTTGCATCTTGTCTCCTTCAAACCGGTTTGGATAATGGGCGGCAGCAGCCATCGGGCTGTTGCACAGGGAGGTCAGGTCTGCCGCACCATCAGCATGGTGGACAGCATTTCGGATGTGACAGGCTGGCCGTTGATCAGGTCCAGCATTTTCTTCGCCAGCAGCACGCCGCCGTCGCGCAGGTACTGGTGCACCGATGTCAGTGGTGGCACGAAGCTCGCCGCGCCGGGCGTGTCGTCGTAGCCGATGACGGAAACGATTTCCGGCACGTGCAGGTTTTTCTCGGCCAGCGCGCGGATGGCACCCATCGCCAGCAGGTCGCTGGCGGCGAACACGCCATCGAAACCATGGCTTTTTTTCTTCAGCAACGCTGAAATGCAATCGAACCCGGCTTCGAACGTGAAGGCCTTGGGGCGCATGATGTGCACGCTGCCCTGGCTGCCGATCGCTTCGATGAAGCCGGCACACCGTTCCTGTACCTCGGCATGGTCGACGTCGCCCAGGAAGACCAGCTTCTTGCGGCCCAGTTCGAGGAAGCGGTGCGCCGCGCTGATGCCACCCTTGCGGTTGTCACTGCCCACCACGACCGTATCCGACCCCGGTTCCGGCGCACCCCACACCACCAGGGGAAGGCCGGCCTTCTTCAACGCCGTCACCGCTTCGCCATGCGAGCCTTGCCCCAGCAGGATCAGGCCGTCCGCACCCCGCACCGGCGCCGTGTCCAGCAATTGTTTCGAGGTCAGTACCACGCTGTAGCCCGCCGTGGTCAGTTCCTGCGTGATACCGCCCAGCAGTTCAAGAGGGTAGGGATCCGACATTGGGCGGCCCTTGGCCGGAGTCATCTCCACCACGACCGCCACCGAATACGAGCGGCCCATGCGCAAGTTGCGAGCGCTGACATTGAAACGGTAGCCTTGCTCTTCGGCCACGCGGCGCACCTTGTCGCGGGTAGCTTCGGTCACCAGCGGGCTGTTGCGCAACGCCCGCGACACGGTGATCTTGGAAACGCCCGCCAGTTGGGCCAGGTCTTCCATTGTCAGTCCGGAGTCGGGTTTTGCGGCAGCCATCGGGTGTCCTGAAAAAAGTTGGAGGCCATTATGACAGATCCAACACTGTTGTCACGCGAAATGACATCGATAGCATTTTCATTGACATCGATGTCATTTGTGCGTTTCAATGTTGTCACACAGACCAGCGGCGGCGCCATCGGGGCGCATTGTCCGGAGACGACAATCCATAAATGAAAGCAAAACTGCCATGAACAACAGGTTCCTGCTGTCCTCGATTTCCCTTGCCATCCTTGCGCTGACGGGCCAGGTGCGCGCCGCCGCGCCGCAGGAAGCGGTCGCACCGGCCGCCACCACGCAAGACGTTTCCGGTGCCTCCGGTAGCGCTGCCCAGGAGGGCGGCGGCGCGGTGCAGGCCGAACTGCAGCAAGTTGTGGTGACCGGTGTCGCCACTGGCGGCGTGCGCAAGCTGGACTCGGCGTTTTCGATCACCACCGCCACCGAGGAACAGCTCAGGCAGGCCGCACCCAGCAGCACGGCCGACATCCTGAAGCTGGTGCCGGGCGTGTATGCGGAAGCCACGGGCGGCCAGTCGGGCGCCAACATCGAAGTGCGCGGTTTCCCGTCCGGCTCGGATTCGCCATTTGTTTCCGTGCAATTGATGGGCAACCCCATCTATCCGGTACCGACGCTGTCGTTCTTTGAAGGTTCGTCCGCGTTCCGGCTCGACGATACGGTGGAGCGCGTGGAAGTGCTGCGCGGCGGTCCCAGCACGATCTTCTCGAATGGCCAGCCCGGCGCGACGATGAATTTCATCCTGAAGAAGGGTAGCGATACGCCGGAAGGCTTGATCCGCTTCTCGACCGGCACGGGCGAACTGCGCCGGGTCGACGTGTTTTATGGCGGCAAGATCGCCGACAACTGGTACGGCACCATCGGCGGCTTCTACCGCAATACGAATGGTGTGCGCGATGCCGGCTTCCCGGCCGACAAGGGCACGCAGTTGACTGCCACGCTGACCCGCAAGCTCGACAATGGCGAAGTCACGTTCTACGCCCGCCGCACCGATGACAAGAACGCGTTCTATACGGGCGTGCCGCTGATCTCGTCCAACGAAGGGCGCACCATTTCGGCATTCCCGGGCTTCGACCCGTTGACGGGAACCCTGATGAGCGGCGAAATGCGCCGCTTCACCGTGGAGGCGGGGTCTGGGCGCACGTTGAACTACGACCTGGGCGATGGCCGCGGCCTGAAATCCACCGTGTTCGGCATCGACTTCGCGCAAACGGTCGGCGGCTGGAACGTGTCGAACAAGTTCAATTACTTCGACGGCGACCTGAATACGATCGCCATGTTCACCGGGAACAACCCGCTGTCGATGGGGGCGTACAACGCCGGTGCGCTGTCCTCCTATCGCAATGCCGTCACGGGCAGCACCGCCACCGCGGCCACTGCCACTTACCTGGACGGCACGCCTGTCGCCGACACGCAGCAGGTGGTGCAGGCCGGCCTGTGGGCCGTGGAAAAACAGCTGCAATCGGCCACCGACGAAATTCGCGTCAGCCGCGAGTGGATGAAGGACAACACGGTGACGATCGGCGGCTACTTTGCCAACTACTCGTCGGATGACGTCTGGTACCTGGGCAACAGCCACCTGATGACCGCCGTGCCCAACGCCCGGCTGATCGACGTGCGCCTGAACAACGGTATCGTCGTTTCCAACGGCGGCAAGGAGGGCCCGGTCAACTACGCGCCGGTGGCTTCCTACGACGGCAGCAACACCGCGCTGTTCGTCGCCAATGAATGGAAGATCAACGACCGCATCAAGGTCGATGGCGGCATTCGCCGCGAACGGCAAAAGCTCGATGCGACGGTGTCGAACCTGGTCACCGGCGATACGGACAACAACCCGCTGACCGTGTACAACAACGGCACCTCGATGCCAACCAGTTCGAACACCGCGTTGAGCCGCACCGATTCCGCCAATTCGTTCACGATCGGCGGCAACTTCAAGCTGTCGCGCGATGCGAGCGTGTTTGCCCGCGCCAACCGCGGCCATACCTTCATCGCGTTCGACGATTTGCGCAACGCCGGCACGCAAGCCAAGGTCGACGACCGCGGCCTGCTCCCCACGCCAACGATCGAGCAGTTCGAGGTGGGCTTCAAGACCGCTTCGCCGCTGTACAGCGCCTATGTCAATTATTTCCGCACCGACTTCGACGGGATCGCGTTCCAGCAGATCCTGGCCGACGGCACGATCCTCAATTCCGTCAGCGGCTCGAAAGGGCAGGGCGTGGAGTTCGAACTGGCCGTGCGGCCGGTGCGCGACCTGACTCTGACCCTGACGGGCAACTGGCAGGATTCGGAGTACAAGGACAATCCGACAACGGCTGGCAAGCGCGTGCAGCGGCAACCGAAACTGCAGGGCCGTTTCACCCCGTCCTACAGGATCCCGATGGGCGACAACGAGCTGAGGCTGTATGGCACCTACACGTACATCGGCGACCGCTGGGCCGACCAGGCCAACCTGCAGTACCTGCCATCCTACAAGACGTTCGACCTGGGCGCCGTGTACCGGCTGGGCGAGAAGATCGAGTTCCGCATCAATGGCAGCAACCTGAACAACGAACTGGGTCTGACCGAAGGCAATTCGCGCCTGACCACCGGCGGCAGCGGCCCGATCAATGCCCGGCCGCTGTTCGGCCGCACGTGGGAAGCTTCGGTCATGTACCGCTTCTGAAACCATCGAGAAGTCCCCGGGCCCGGCGTATCAAGGACGCCTTGCCCGCTCTCGCTTTGGCGGCCTGCGGGCCGCTTTTTTATGATTGCGTTTCCTGGTCGACGGGTATTGCAAGGCGCAGCACTCCGCAGAGTCCCGGCCTGTACCACGACCGGCATGTCGCCAGCCTGCTAATATCGCAGCCTTTCGCGAATCACGCTGCCGGCACTGTCATCGTCCCCAGTCAGTAGAGGACCATGTGGCCGGTCCGGCCCACCGGAGTTTTCATGACATCACCCACCCGCCCATCGAACTGGCAGGATTTCGAGCGCCTCTCCACTGCGCTGGCCTCCGAAGTCTACAAAACGCGTTTCCGCCGCTGGGGCAGCGCCGGCCAGCGCAAGAATGGCGTGGATGCGTGGACGACCGCGCCGGACGGCCGGGTGATCGCGTTGCGCTTCGAGGGGCGGACCGAGCGTTACGGCCAGCCACTGGCGAAAACGGATATCGACGCCGCGCTGGCGGAAGCGGCAGGCTTTCCACACAAGGTCGATGAATTTGTGCTGCTGTCGGCAGGGGCGGACGATGCCACCGTCCAGGCTTATGCGGCCGAACTGACCGCCAGCCGGAAAGCCGCTGGCCAGTCGTCGATCACGGTGTGGGGCTGGCAAAGCATCGCCACGCACATCGGGCAGCAGCCGAAAATACAGGGGGCCTTTTATGGCCATGAGGTGAAATCCTCTTTGAAGTTCAAGCTGGTCCTGCTTGCCGCCGCGCTCATCGTCGTGGCCGGCGGTGTCGGTTCGCTCTTCCTCGGCAAGAATGCCATCGACGCATCGAACGCCAAGCCGAAGGATCCGGCCGTCAATGTCGGCAATATCGCCGCGAACCTGGATGAACTGAACGAAACGTACCAGCAATGCCAGGCCCTGCTGGCAAAGAATGTCTTCACGTTCAGCCACGAACTGGCCGAAACCTGCCGGGATCCTGCCACGGCGCAGCTTGCCGCGCTGTCGAAAAAGGTGGAAAAGCATCGTTCCGGATTCGATGCGCAGGCCAAGATCGAGCTGGAACGGCTGCTGGCCATCTTCCGCGAAGACGTGCGTGAGACGACGGTGGTGACCTCGGCCGCGCAGGCATTCGACAGCGCGGTGGTGCAGTCGATGAAGGATGGTTGCGCGGCAGGGAAACCGGCAGCGGACGACAGCGCGGTGACGCGCGCCGGCGCGGTGGCCGTCGTGGCCCAGGTGCGCTATTACTTCCTGCTCAAGGACTTCATCATTCCCGAACTCGCGACGGCCAAGGAAATCCTGCAGCTCCACGCCAGCGGCGCGCCGGCACCGGAACGGATGACGGCCGCAGCGGGGCGCATGGAGCAACTGCTGAAGGAGCGGGTGGCCTATGCCGTCAAGGAAACGCGCGTGCCGTTCACGCTGTCCTCGGTCAAGCACACGGTCGCGCGGGACGCCGTGCCTGACACCGACGCGGCCGCCGAAGAGGCGCGCTGGCGCGACGTACTGGCACAATCTGCCACGCAATCGCTGCGCGGCCGGGCCAGGGATATCGAGGCGCTGGTCGCGTGCGGCGCATTGAAGAAAGAGGAAGCGCAGGCGCTGGCGCAGCCACCGGGCGCCTGACCCCGGTTCAATGCAGCGCGGCATCCCGTGCCGGTTTGCTAAGATGAGCACAACGTTTACATAAGGGAGTGCTTATGGCTCTGCAACACGCATCATCCGGCCAGGTCATCGCATTGCAGCGCAGCGGTGAGGATGGCTCGCAGTTTTCATCGATCGCGCTGGCCAAGACCGACGAAATCGAACTGATCCGTCTCGTGCTGCCGGCCGGGAAGACCATGCCCGAACACTGGGTGAAAGGCGAAGTCACGCTGCAATGCCTGTCTGGCGAGATCGCCATCGATGCGCATGGCCGCACATCCACGCTGCATGGCGGCGAGATGCTGTACTTGGCCGGCGCAACGCCGCATGCCCTGAAGGCGGTGGCCGATTCGGTGGCGCTGCTGACGATTGTACTGAAGAGCTGACGGGAATTCGGCCGCTACGGCAACGCTTACCCGCAGTCGAAATGCACCGCATACAGCACGCGCGGGCTGCCGAGCGGCATGCCATTGACGGGATTGCGGTCCAGCCGCGCCGCTTCTTCCAGCTGCACGCAGGCATCCGGCATCACCCTGGCACCCGCCACGAACACGTGCGTCACGCCGGCTGCCCGTAACGGAGCGGAGCGTAACCACACTTCGTGCGGTGCGGTCAGGCTGGGCGGCAATGCCAGCATGTGCCGGGCTTGCGGCATGCTGACCACGCGGTTCGACAAACGGGCACCGAACAGCGGATAGTGCCAGCTGCGATCCGCCGTGTTCAGGATCGTCGCGTTGGCCGGCAGCGCATCCACCGCTGCCGGATATTCGTAGAACGACGGGCGGGTGACCTGCTGTGACAGCACGATGCGGTCGCCGAACTGCAGCACCTGCCGCGACAGGAACACACCCAGCATCGCCACGATGCACAGCGCCAGGCCCGTGTCGAACACGCGCCGCCATGGGCCCGTGGCTTGCGTGACGGCCCATGCCAGCAACGGCATCGCCAGCGGCAGCGCAGCGAGCATGTAGCGCGGCTGCCGGTCGCCCAGCAGGCACCAGGCCGCCACGATGAACAGCACCGCGAACAGCAGCGACAGCCGCACGGCATGACGCCGCAGGCCATCGCGCGCCACGGCGGCACCCAGAGCGACCGCCGTACCGGGAATGGCGGCGGCCACGAATGCGCCCGATCCCGAGCTGTGCTTGAAATTCAGGCCGAAGCGCTGCGGCTCCGTCCATGGATAGACGAGCCATTGCCAGGCGCTGTCCACCCATTCGTGCTCGGTGGTGAGGCGCAGTGCCGGGTCGAAATCGGCGGACGGCAGCCAGCCGAACCATGCGCCGACCAGCGGCACGCCGACCGGGTGCAGCGGATTGCCGAACATGACGACGTTGCGCAGCATCCAGAAGCCTCCGCACAGCAATGCCACCCCGCCAAACAGGGCAGCATTGCGTAATGCGCCGGCCAAACCGGCGCCGCGCGCGCATGCAACGAGGCCGATGGCCACGGCACTGAGCAGGTGCAGGCTCTTGAAGCCGAACGCCAGGCCGGCGCACAGCCCGGCCAGCGTCATGGCCACGGCCGGGCGCAGCGGCGACAGCACGAAACACATCGCCAGGGTCGCGAAGGCGATGCCGCCGATATCGGCGCCCAGTTCCACCGACGAGAAGGCGATCATGGGCACGCCCAGCATGCCGCAGCAGGCATACAGCGTAGCCTGGCGATCGGCGTCGGCCAGCCGGCACAGCATGCCGACCGCCAGCGCGAGCGGCACCAGCAAGACCAGGTTCGCGCCCGCAACGAGCCGCTCCGGCAGCGCATCGAGCAGCACGGCCCACAGCACGCTCGCATTGGCAGGGAAGGTATGGGGGAAGTTGCCGTCCCACGCCATCAGCGAGTGCGTTTGCCGCAGGTGCGCGGACAGCGGCAGGTGGTAAGCCATCACTTCGTAGCCCTGGGGCCGGCCTGCGGCCAGCATCACGCCGGCCAGCGCGAAAACGGCCAGCGTCAGCCAGGGCAGGAAACCCCAATGGCCGCGCGGCCGCACGAAGCCAGCCGGGGCGGGAACCCGCCACAGCGCCAGCGCCAACGCCAGCGCCATCAACAACAGCGCCGCATTGCCGGCAGTGGCGCCGGGCATGCCGCTCACCAGCTCCAGCACGCCAAGCAGGTGGAAAGGCAGGAAAAATGCGCCGAAGAACACGGCAACGGCCACGAGATGGCGCTCCGCGTCAAACCGCTGCGCGACCAGCTTTGCAACCCATGCGCAGAGCAGCAGGTAGAAAAGGGCGCTCACGGAGAGGGGCTCATGGCGAAGGGCTCATGGCGAAGGCTCACTGCAGGTGCTCCGCGATCGTTTGCATCGCGCGCCACAGCATCGCCAGGTGATTGCGAATGCCTTCGCTGCAGGTGAAGTACACCATGGCGGAACATGCCGACACGCCGGCCGGCACCTTCGACACCAGCGCCGCCGGCAATCGCCTCATGGCTGGTCCTTGGCGCGGATGCCGGTACCAAGCTTGTTGCCGCAAACGGCCTCGACATGAAAGCGCGGCCGCTTCTTCGTCGATTCGTACACCTTGGCCAGGTATTCGCCGATGATGCCCAGGCTGAGCAGCTGCACCCCGCCCAGCAGGTACATCGGGATGACGACCGAGGCCCAGCCCGGCACCGCCTGGTCGGTGAACATGCGGATGCCCAGCGCCCATGCCGACAACAGCAGGCTGCCCAGCGACACCAGCGCTCCCGCGCCCGTGATCAAGCGCAGCGGATAGGCCGTAAACGATGTCACGCCCTGCCATGCGAGCGACAGCATCTTGCGCAGCGGGTATTTCGATTCGCCGGCAAAGCGCGGCGCCCGTTCGAACTCCACGACGGCAGTGCGATACCCGAGCTGCGGAATGAGCCCGCGCAGGAACAGATGGGTTTCCTCGTAGTCGCGCAGGCTTTCGATCGTACGCCGGCTCATCAGCCGGAAGTCGGCATGGTTGAACAGCACCTGCACGCCGAGGAAGGCCAGTAGCCGGTAGTAGCCTTCGGCGGTCGTGCGCTTGAAGATGCTGTCGGCGTCGCGGCAACGGCGTACCGCATACACGATTTCGCTGCCGGCGCGGTAGGCGCCGAGCATGCGCGGGATCGCCTCGAGGTCGTCCTGCAGATCGGCATCGAGGCTGACGAGCACTTCGCCCGGCGCCGTGAGCAAGCCGCACAGCAACGCGTTCTGGTGGCCGCGATTGCGGCTCAGCTTGATACCGCAGACGGTCGTAAACGCCGCCGCGTATTCCGAGACCAGGCGCCAGGTGCCGTCGCTGCTGCCGTCGTCCACGTAATAGATCGCGCTGCCCGGTGCGGCCTTGCCTTCGGCCTCGAGCCGGGCCAGCAGCGCTACCAGCCGGCGCGTGGTTTCCGGCAGCACCTCCTGCTCGTTAAAGCAGGGCAGCACGAGGCTGACGACGGGCGCCGGCTTCAGTTCCGGTTGCGTCGGAAAGTCCAGGCGCCATGGATGCAGTAGTTCCATACGATCACTCCCATGGTGGTCAGCAGTTGGGCAGGTACGGTGGGCAGGCCCGCGCGCAGCAGCGCGGTCAGCAGGAGGTGGTTCAGCAGCAGGCCAGTGGCGGCCACGGCGGCGAAGCGTGGCGCGGTAACCCGGCGCTGTTCATTGCTGTGGAAGGTTAATTGATCGTTCAGCAGGTAGTTCAACAACGCGCTGAGGACGAACCCGATGCCCGAGGCGCTTGCGGCCGGCAGGCCGGCGCGCATCATCAGCAGCATCACCAGGTAATGGGCGGCCGTGGACGCGCCGCCCACGCACAGGAAGGCAAACAGGCTGCGTGCCGAGAAGTTGGCACGCGTGGTGGAGAAGCGAGTGGACATGGATGACGAACGGGCAAGCGGACCCGTCAAGTCTATCCATGCCTTTCAGCGAACGACTGCGATTGGATCAAACGTTACTTGGAAGCGGGGGCGAGTGTCTCATCGCGGGGATCGCGGGCCAGCATCCGGGCCACCAGCACCTCGGGTTTCACGCCATCGAACAGCATCGATGCCACGCCATTGGTGAGCGGCATGTCCACGCCCAGCCGGGCCGCCAGTTCGCGCACGGCCTTGGCGCAGGGCACGCCTTCGGCCACATGGCCCAGTTCGGTCACGATCGTGTCCAGTGCCTTGCCCTGTGCCAGGCCCAGGCCCACGCGACGGTTGCGCGACAGGTCGCCCGTGCAGGTGAGGATCAGGTCGCCCATGCCGGTCAGGCCCATGAACGTTTCGATATTGCCGCCCAGCGTCGTGCCCAGGCGGGTCACCTCGGCCAGCCCGCGCGTGATCAGCGCGGCGCGGGCGTTCAGGCCCAGGCCCATGCCGTCGGCACAGCCGGTGGCGATCGCCATCACGTTCTTCACGGCACCGCCGACTTCCACGCCGATCAGGTCGTCGCTCGAATACACGCGCATCGTGCCGCCATGCACCGCGGCCACCACGCACTCGCGCAGCGCGGCGGACGTGGAGGCAATGGTCAAAGCACACGGCAGGCCGCGCGCCACTTCCTGCGCGAACGACGGGCCGGACAAAGCGCCGCCGACGATGTCGTCGCCCAGCACTTCGCGGAAAATCTGGTGCGGCAGCAGCCCCGTTTCATATTCAAAGCCCTTGCACAGCCAGACCAGGTTCGGGATCGGCCGCCCCTTCAGGCTGTGCAGCAGCGGCCGCAGGCCGGCCACGGGCGTGGCCGCGATCAGCAGGCCATCGTGGCCATCGGCATCGCGCGCGGTGTGGGCCACCGCTTCGTCGAAGTCGGCCGTTACGCGCAGCGCAGGTGGAAACGGAAAGCCGGGCAGGTAGTGGGTGTTGTCGCGGGCTGCGGCGATTTGCGCCATGGCGCAGGCATTGCGGCCCCACAGCACCACGTCATGGCGCGCGGCCACCGCGATGGCGACGGCCGTGCCCCACGCACCGGCGCCCAATACGGTGATACGGCGCCGGGTCGGTTGATTCTCTTGCATGTCAGATACCCCAGATGTCACTGCTGCGCACATAGCCGGCCGGGCCGTCGCGGTGGCGGACCTTGATCCAGCCGTTCGCGCCGGGTTCCCCCAGCTCCAGCAGCACGCCCTTGTCGGCCGTGAAGACCACGGCCGACGCATCGTCCTCGGCCGCGCGCACTTTCACATTCGGCACGCGTACGATGACATTGCGGCGGGAAGAAAGGCCGCGCGCCGGCGTCCAGGCCAGCTCGCCGGAAACGTCACGCACCTTGACCCAGTCGCCATAGGTGAGCACGATTTCCAGCGGCGCGCCGCGCGGCACGATGAACAGCTTGACGCCCTTCGTGGAAGGCGCGTCGTACAGCACGGCGGGCGCCGTGCCGACCGTCTTGAAATCGGCAGCCCAACTGGCGGCGCTCGCCAGCAACAAGGCGGACCCAATTATCAAGCGCGTAATACTCATTGCAAAAAACTTTCGTCCAAAATGATCAAAGGCCACAATGGGCCTTTGATATGGGGAGAAGCGGCGGCGGGACAGCATCCCGGCCGCTCCTGTTCAGCCGGATTACTGAACGGTGTTCGTGCCTTCGCCAGCGTTGGCTTGCTGCTCGGCGATTGCCTGCAGGCGCTGCTGGTAGAACACTTCGAAGTTGATCTCGGCCAGGTGCACAGGCGGGAAGCCGGCACGGGTGATCAGGTCGGCGATGTTGGCGCGCAGGTACGGGTACACGATGTTCGGGCAGCCGATGCCCAGCAGCGGATCGAGCTGTTCGGCCGGGATATTGCGTGCTTCGAAAATACCTGCCTGCTTGCCTTCGACCAGGAATGCCACCTTGTCGGCCACCTTGGCGGTCACGGTGATGGTCACCGTGGATTCGAAGATGCCTTCCTGCAGGGGCACGGCGCCGACATCCAGGGCCACTTCGATCGACGGGGCTTGCTGCTCCAGGAAGATGCCTGGGGAATTCGGCTGTTCCAGCGACATGTCTTTCAGGTAGACGCGTTGGATTTGGAATACGGGTTGCAGGTTTTCGTCAGACATGGAACGCTTTCATTGAATTGGACAGATGATTATGTCGCCCGCCCAGGATGGCCTGGATCAAACGCGTGGGCAATTGTAGCAAAACAAATATGCCTGCCCGCCTTTTTTTGCCCGGCGCCGTCATTTTCTTAAACTAGCTATTCAGTAGCGGATCCAGGCGGCCGGCCTGGTCCAGCGCATACAGATCGTCGAAGCCGCCAACATGGGTATCGCCGACATAAATCTGCGGCACGGTGCGCCGCCCGGTTTTCTGCATCATCACCTGGCGCTGGGCCGGATCGAGGTCGACACGGATCTTGTCGATATTCTTGATGCCCTTGCTTTCCAGCAGGCGCTCGGCGCGAATGCAGTAGGGGCAAACGGCGGTGGTGTACATGGTTACTTGAGCGGTCATGGCGGTATCTCTCCTTTATTTGGTGATTGGCAAACCCTGGGTTTTCCACGCTTCGATGCCGCCGTCCAGGACGACCACATCGGCAAACCCCGCCTTTTCCAGAATCGTTGCGGCACTACGGGCCCGCGTCCCTTTTTGGCAGACGACCACGGCCGTCCTGTTCTTGAATTTCTCCAGCTCGCCAATGCGCTTGGCCAACTCGCCCAGCGGAATATTCCGTGCGTCCGGCAGGTGACCCGCGCCGAAAGCCGCGGCATCGCGTACGTCCACAATGGTGGCCTTTGCCCGGTTTATCAACAGCGTAACCTGTTGCGGACTCGCTTTTTTGCCTCGTTGCGTCAGCGCTGGCCACAGCAAGGCGCCACCCGACAACACGGCAATGCCGACGAGAAAGATATGGTCGAGGATGAATTTCACT
The DNA here is from genome assembly GCF_055502675.1 of Pseudoduganella sp. jia 12. Classification (NCBI taxonomy): domain Bacteria; kingdom Pseudomonadati; phylum Pseudomonadota; class Betaproteobacteria; order Burkholderiales; family Oxalobacteraceae; genus Pseudoduganella; species Pseudoduganella sp. jia 12. The sequence goes on along the minus strand of NZ_JBUXKP010000011.1, from coordinate 59,974 downwards.
TAGCTTCCATTGGTTGAAGTCAATCCGCGCATTATAAAATAGAAGACGAACAACGGCTCTGGCCGACGATTTCCCCATCCCCCAAAAGAAGATTGCCCTATGTATAAAATTGTTTTCATGCGTCATGGCGAGTCCACGTGGAACCTCGAGAACCGTTTCACCGGCTGGACCGACGTGGACCTGACCGAAAAAGGTGTGAAGGAAGCGAAGGCCGCCGGCGAAGTGCTGAAGCAGGAAGGTTATACGTTCGACCTGTGCTACACCTCCGTGCTCAAGCGCGCGATCCGCACGCTGTGGCTGACGCTCGACGAGATGGACCTGATGTACCTGCCGGTCAAGAACGACTGGCGCCTGAACGAGCGCCACTACGGTGCGCTGCAGGGCCTGGACAAGGGTGAGACGGCGGCCAAGTTCGGCGACAAGCAGGTGCTGGTCTGGCGCCGCAGCTACGACATTCCGCCGCCCGCGCTGGAAGAAGGCGACGACCGCGCATCGTTCAACGATCCGCGCTATGCCGGTCTCGCAAAGGAGCAGATCCCGCTGACCGAATGCCTGAAGGATACGGTGGCACGCGTGCTGCCGGCCTGGAACGAGGAAATCGCTCCCGCCATCAAGGCCGGCCGCAAGATCCTGATCTCGGCCCATGGCAACAGCCTGCGCGCGCTGATCAAGATGCTCGACAATATCAGCGACGAGGAAATCGTTGGCCTGAACATCCCGAACGGCCAGCCGCTCGTGTATGAACTGGACGCCGACCTGAAGCCGATCCGTCACTATTACCTGGGCGACCCTGCCGCGATCGCCGCCGCACAGGCAGCCGTGGCCAACCAGGGCAAGGCCAAGTAACATTCGATGCCAGTCAACCGTTCGCGGCGCGCCGGCGCCTTGTTTACCTCGCTGGCCGTGGCCGCGGCGCTGGTCTTCGGCGGGGGCGATGCCCTCGCCGCAGCCAAACAGACCAACCGCAGCAAGCAGAAAGCCGCCGCCGAGGCGGAGCGCGCCGCGCTGCAGCAAAAACTCAATGCCTTGAAGCGCGATATCGGCCAGACCGAGACCGCACGCGAGGATGCGGCCGACACGCTGGCCGAATCCGAAGAGGCGATCTCGAATGCCAACCGCCAGTTGCGTGAACTGGCTGCCGAAACCGAAGCCACCACGGCGAAGATCACCACGCTGTCCACGGAGCGCGAGCGGCTGTCAGGCACCATCGCCAGCCAGAAGGGGCAACTGGCGAAGCTGCTGCGCGAGCAGTACGTGGCCGGCAACGAAGACCGGATCAAGCTGCTGCTTTCCGGCGACAACCCGAACCGCATCAACCGCGACCTGCAACTGATGTCCTACGTGTCGCAGGCGCAGGCCGCGCTGATCGAATCGCTGCGCACCAACCTCGCGGCGGTGGAAATCAACCAGGCCGAGGCGCAGAACGCCCGGGACGAGCTGGTGGAAATCGCCGAGGAAGAACGCCAGCAGAAAACCGTGCTGGAACAGCAGAAGGCAAAGCACGCCGCGCTGGTGGCGAACCTGTCGCAAAAACTCGATACGCAGCGCAAGGAAGTCGGCCGCATCGAGCGTGACGAACAGCGCATGGGCGCGCTGGTGACACGGCTGAACAAGCTGATCGAGGAACAGGCGCGTGCCGCCGCGGCCGAAAAGGCACGCCAGGAGCGGCTGGCGGCACAGCGCGCCGCGAAAGCCAGGGCGGAAGCGGAAGCGCGGGCGCTTGCCGCGGCAAAGGCCAAGGCCGAACGCGAACGGCTGGCGCGCGAAAGCCGGGAACAGCGCCAGGCACAGACGCAGGCACAGAAGCAGGCACAGAAAGAAGCGCAGGACAGGGAAGCGAGGATTGCCCAGAAGCCCGAGCCGAAGCCGGAACCGAAAATCGTGCAGCGCGAGCCCGTGAAGCCTGAACCGCGCGAGGAAGCCGCGGCACGCCCGTCCGATGTCGCACTGGCGCCGGCGGCACCGGCCGGCGCGTTCGCCAGCCTGAAAGGGCAGATGCGCGCCCCGGTAGGAGGGCGCGTGGCCGCCCGCTTCGGCAGCAAGCGCGGGGACGGCCCCAGCTGGAAAGGGGTCTTCATCCTGGCCGGAGAAGGCGCCGAGATCCGCAGCGTGGCGCAGGGCCGCGTCGTGTTCGCCGACTGGCTGCGCGGTTTCGGCAACCTGATCATCGTCGACCATGGCGGCCAGTACATGAGCATCTATGGCAACAACCAGTCGCTGCTCAAGCGCGTGGGCGACGTGGTCAAGGGCGGCGACGTCATCGCCGCCGCCGGCAACAGCGGTGGCAACGAGGAATCGGGTTTATACTTCGAGTTGCGCCACCAGGGCCGGGCGTTCGATCCTGCCGGATGGGTGAAGTTTTAACAAAAGTTCTGACAAGACTTCGGACAAAACCGGTGAAAAACCGGTGAAAAACCGGTGACAGGCACCCTTTTCCGGGCCGGGTGCCAGGGAAGCGACCCTGGCACCGGGTGCCGCCGCCTTGCTGTAGCACCTCAGTGGAACATCCTCAGTGGACATCAATGGGTAACAAACTCAAGAGTATTGGCCTGATCGGCCTGGGCATGGTGGCCGGCGTTGCCGCCTCCATGAACTTTTCCGCGCTCGCCCAGCGGATCGACGCCCCATTGCCGCTGGAAGAGTTGCGCCAGCTGTCGGACGTGTTCGGCCTGATCAAGACCGATTACGTGGAAAACGTCGACGACAAGAAGCTGCTGCAGGAAGCGATCGCCGGCATGGTGTCGTCGCTCGATCCGCATTCGGTGTACCTGGACGAAAAGGCATTCCGCGAAATGCGCGAGTCGGTGCAGGGCAAGTTCGTCGGCATCGGCATCGAAGTCTCCACCGAGGATGGCTACGTGAAAGTGGTGTCGCCGATCGAGGATACACCGGCGTTCAAGGCCGGCATCCGCTCCGGCGACCTGATCACCCGCATCGACAATGTGCCGCTGAAAGGCCTGTCGCTCGACGAGTCGATCAAGAAGATGCGCGGCGAGCCGCGCACCAAGGTCGTGCTGACGATTTCCCGCAAGGGCCAGGACAAGCCGCTGATCATGCCGATCATGCGCGAGGAGATCCGCGTACAGAGCGTGAAGGCCAAGCTGGTGGAGCCAGGCTACGTGTGGCTGCGCATTTCGCAGTTCCAGGAGCCCACCGTCGATGAAATGGTCAAGAAGCTCTCGGGCCTGTACGAGAAGAATCCGGACATCAAGGGCATCGTGCTGGACCTGCGCAACGACCCGGGCGGCGTGGTGCCGGGCGCGATCGGCGTATCGGCCGCGTTCCTGCCGAAGGATTCGGTGGTCGTTTCCACCAACGGCCAGTTGGCCGATTCGAAGCAGACCTTCTATGCGCGGCCGGAATACTATGCCGGCCGCCACCCGGGCGATCCGCTGGCGAAGCTGCCCGCGGCCGTGAAGACGGTGCCGCTGGTGGTGCTCGTCAATGCCGGTTCCGCGTCGGCTTCCGAGATCGTGGCCGGCGCGCTGCAGGACTACAAGCGCGCCATCGTGATGGGCAGCACCACGTTCGGCAAGGGCTCGGTGCAGACGCTGCGCCAGCTGACCGCCGACACGGCCGTCAAGCTCACGACCGCGCGCTACTACACGCCGAAGGGTCGGGCGATCCAGGCCAAGGGCATCGAACCGGACGTGCACGTGGATGAAACGGCCGAAGGCGATGGCCTGAACAGCCTGCGGCTGCGCGAGGCCGACCTGGAAAAACACCTGTCCGGCGACGACAAGGAAAGCCGCCCGGTGCGCCACGACGAGCTGGAAGAAGAACAGCGCATCCTGGCGCTGGCCAAACGGCAGAAGCCCGTCGAATTCGGCAGCAAGGAAGATTTCCAGCTTGCCCAGGCCCTGAACCACTTCAAGGGCTTGCCGGTAAAGCTGGCCAAGGCCGATACGCCGGCGGAAAAACGCGCCGAGGAAATCCTCGTCAAGCCGGAGACGAAGACGGACGTGATCAAGCCGGAAGATAAAAAGGCACCGCCGTCGCAGGTGAAGTAAGCACATGGGTGAGCAAACAAGCGACGGAATGAACGACCAGCAGCTGCTGCGTTATTCGCGGCATATCCTCCTCGACGAGATCGGCATCGAGGGGCAGCAGAAACTCCTGGCCGCGCGCGTGCTCGTCATCGGCGCCGGCGGCCTCGGCTCGCCGGCGGCGCTGTATCTCGCGTCGGCCGGCGTGGGCCACCTGACGATCGTCGACGACGATGATGTCGATCTCACGAACCTGCAGCGCCAGATCGCCCACACCACGGCGCGCGTTGGCCAGCCCAAGGCGCTGTCGGCGAAGGAGTCGATCGCCGCGATCAACCCGGACGTGCAGGTAACCGCGCTGATCGAGCGCGTCGACGATGCCCGCCTCGCCGAACTGGCCGCCGCGAGCGACGTGGTCCTCGACTGCACCGACAATTTCGCGACCCGCCACGCGGTCAACCGCGCCTGCGTGGCGGCGCGCGTGCCGCTCGTCTCCGGCGCGGTGATCCGTTTCGACGGCCAGGTCAGCGTCTTCGATCCCCGCAGCGACGGCGCGCCATGCTACTCGTGCCTGTTCCCGCAGGACCAGGCGTTCGAGGACGTGGCGTGTTCGACGATGGGCGTGTTCGCGCCATTGGTGGGTGTCGTCGGTGCGATGCAGGCGGCCGAGGCATTGAAGATCGTGATGGGCATCGGCACGTCGCTGGCCGGCCGGCTACTGCTGCTCGACGGCCTGCGCATGGAGTGGAGCAGCATCGGCGTAGGCCGCGCCGGCGGTTGCCCGGTCTGCGGCCAATAAGCAGGTAAAGCCAGAACCGCTGTTTTCAAGTAACTTCTCTTTACCTCCTTTTTCACCGTCGTGTAGCAATTCAGGCTTATACTTCCGCACTCTGCATTTTCATCGAGCTTCATGAAAACTGGTCTCCATCTCACGCGCCGCGCGCGTGGTTTCACCCTCATCGAAATCATGGTGGTCGTCGTCATCATGGGCGTGCTGGCCGCGCTCGTGGTGCCGAAGCTGCTGTCGCGCACCGGCGAATCGAAAATCGCCGCGGCAAAGGTCGACATTGCCACGATCATGCAATCGTTGAAACTGTATAAGCTCGACAACACGCGCTATCCGACCACCGAACAGGGCCTGCAGGCGCTGCTGGTGAAGCCCACGTCCGGCCCGGCGGCCAATGGCTGGAAGGAAGGCGGCTATCTGGAAAAGATGCCCAAGGATCCATGGGGCTTCCAGTACCAGTACCTGTCGCCGGGCATCAAGGGCGAGGTGGACGTGTTCTCGACCGGCGCCGACGGCCAGCCGGGCGGTACCGGCGAGGATGCCGACATCGGCTCCTGGGAAAACTGAGCCTGACCACGTAGCATGCGCCAGCGCGGCTTCACCCTGATCGAGCTGCTGGTGGTGCTGGTCATTATCGGCCTCACGCTGGGACTGGTCACGATGAACGTGGCGCCGAGCGGGCGGCAGGCAATGCAGCAGGAAGCGCAGCGCGTGGCCTTGCTGCTGCAGCTGGCGCGCGACGAAGCGATCGTGCGCAATCGGCCGATCGCATTCGAAGCGGGCGCGCAGGGCTACCGCTTCCTGGTGCGCGAAGGGCGCGAATGGAAGACGCTGCCGCAAGACGACATGCTGCGCGAACGCGCATTCAAGCGCACCCCGATGACCCTGCTGCTCGATCCCCCCACGAATCTTCCCGGCGCGCCCATGCGCATCGTGTTCGGCCGCGAACCGGTCGACAAGCCGTTCGTGCTCACGCTGGCCCATGGCGATGTGCGCACCGCGGTGCGGGCCGACGGCATCGGCCATTTCACGGTCGAATGACATGAAGCGGTCCGCAAACGGCAAGCAGGCGGGGTTCACGCTGCTCGAAGTGCTCGTGGCGCTGTTCATCGTCGGCACCGCGCTGGTCGCCGCATTGCAGGCGATCGGCAGCCTGACCCGCAACAGCGAAGGCCTGCGCACGACGATGATGGCCACCTGGTCGGCCGAGAACCGCCTGGTGCAGATCCGTCTCGGCAAGGTGTTCCCGTCGGTCGGCAAGACATCGTTCGCGTGCCCGCAGGGCGACCTGCAGCTGCAGTGCGAGGAAGAAGTGATCATCTCGCCGAACCCGCTGCTGCGGCGCGTGGAAGTGTCCGTGTACGACGCCGCCAGGCCGCAGCGCCGCATCATTAAGCTGGTACAACTGGTGCTGAAATGATGCGACGCGCGTGCAAGGCCAACGGTTTTACGCTGATTGAACTGCTGGTGGCCATCACCATCCTGGCCATCGTGGCCGTGCTGGGCTGGCGAGGGCTGGACAGCATCCTGCGCTCGCGCGCCTCGCTCACGCAGCAGATGGAACACACGCGCGGTATACAGCTCGCGTTCGCGCAGTTGCAGAACGACCTCGAACAGTTGGCCGGCAAGGAAATAATGGGGCAACGGCAAAACCTGGTGGCGGACAACCTGCGGCTGATCTTCGTGCGCACCCACGCGCCCGACCAGGGCCCTACGCAACTGGTGGTGGTCAGCTATCGTTTGCGCAATGGCGTGCTGGCACGGCGCGAATCGGCCGCCACGCGCGATCTCGTGCAGCTCGATGCGCTGTGGCAGGCCGCGATCTCGGACGCCGACCCGGTGCCGGGCGTGGCCCTGCATGCCGGCGTGTCCGGCATGGGCGTGCGCCTGTGGGTGAACGGTGCCTGGACCGCGCCACAGAACAGTACCGGCGGCGCGTCCGGTACCGGTGGCACCGCGGGCGCCAGCCCCACGGTGAACGAGCCGGATGGCCTGGAAATGTCGCTGCAATTGATGCGCGAGCCGAATCCGATGGTAAAAGTGCTGCTGCTGGGGGATACATGATGCGTGACCTGCAGCGCCAGCGCGGCGTCGCCGTCGTCACCGCCCTGCTGCTGACGACCTTGGCGGTCACGATCGTCGCCAGCCTGTTCTGGCAGCAGCAGGTGCAGGTGCGTTCCGTGGAAAACCAGCGGCTGCACCTGCAGACGCGCTGGATCCTGCGCGGTGCGCTGGACTGGGCGCGGCTGATCCTGCGGCAGGATGGCCTGGACAATCAGTCGATTACACGCGCCGACGGCGTGTGGGCCACGCCGCTGGCCGAGACGCGGCTGGACCAGTACGTGGAGCGCGAACGGGTTGAAGGCGAGGATTACGATGCGACCTTGCAGGGTCAGATTTATGATGCCCAGTCGCGTTACAATCTGACGAATTTGGCCGAGGCGTCCAGCCTGACGAGTGATGAGGTCAACGCATTTGCCAAGCTGTTGACGCTGCTGCAGCTCGATGCCGGCCTGGCGCAGTCCGCAGCGCAGTATGCAATGAAGTCCAGGCCGACGCCGGGGCAAGCCGAAACCGGGAGCGCGCCGATGGCGCTCCAGCGCGTGGAAGACCTGCTTGCGGTCGGTTTCCCGCAAGCCGCGGTCGAGCGGCTGCGCGACTACGTGGTCGTGCTGCCGATGAAAACGCCGGTGAATGTGAACACCGCACCGGCCGAGGTGCTGGCGGCGAGCGTGGACGGCATGCCGCTGTCCGAAGCGCAATCGCTGGTGGCATCGCGCAAGCGGACAGGGTTGACCACCAATGCGGTCACGAACGGCAGGAAGAATCTGACGACGCTCGACGTGCGCAGCGACTGGTTCCTCGTGCTGAGCCAGGTGCGCCTGGACCGGGCGGCACTGGAATCGTGGGCCCTGATCAAGCGCGGAAAACCTGGCGAGCCGATCAGCCTCGTGTGGATCCGGGAAATCTAAGGAAAGCAAACCGTTTTGACGACTCTCTACATAAGCTACCCGGCCCGCGCCGCCGCGGTCGACATCGGCGCTGCCTGCGCCTATGCGCAGGTGGGCGACGGTGGCAACGTAATGCAGCAGGGCGCCGGCGCGCCGGGCAAGCTGGGCGACCTGGTGGCGGCTAGCCGCAAGGTGGTGCTGCTGCTGGCGGCGGCCGACGTGACGCTGTTGCGCGTGGCGGTGCCGCCATTGACCGGCAGCCGCCTGAAGGCGGCGCTGCCGAACCTCGTCGAGGAACAGTTGCTGGGCGACCCGGACGACTGCGTGTTCGCGCTCGGCCCGGCGCAGCCCGGCAGCGGCGAACGCACGGTGGCCGTGGTGCAGCGCGCATGGCTGGAGGTGCTGGTGAAGGCGCTGGTCCAGCAGGGCGCGCGCGCCGTGTCCGCGCTGCCCGCGCAACTGTGCCTGCCGCTGGCACCGGGCGGCGTGTCCGCATTGCTTGCCAACGACGAAGGTGGCATGGAGCTCACATTGCGCACCGGCCCCTACGAAGGCATCGGCCTGGCGCTGCCGGCGCAGCCCGATGCCGCGCTGCAGGTGCTGCGCGCACTGGCTGGCGAAGCGCCCGTCACGCTGTACGTGCCGGCGGCGCAGCGCGCGCAGTACGAATCGCTGCTGCAGTCCACGGCGGCACCGGTGGCCGGCATTACGCTGGAAGAGGAGCACTGGGCGCACCGTATCGCGGCCAGCAAGGCCGTGCAGCTCGACCTGGCGGCAGGCCTCGGCGCGGCGAATGGCGCCCGGGCGCAGGCATGGAAGCAGTGGCGCTGGCCGCTGCGTCTGGCCCTGCTGGCGGTGCTGGTCAATCTTGTGGCGCTGAACGTGGAATGGCTGCGCATGAAGCGCGAGGCCGAGGGCTTGCGCCAGTCGATGGTGCAGATTTTCCGTGCCGCCTACCCGAATGAAAAAGTGGTGCTCGATCCAGCTGCGCAGTTGCGCGGCAACCTCGCGCGTGCGAAAGCGGGCAGCGGTGAAACGGCTGGCGATGACTTCACGGCGCTGGCCGCGGCATTCGGCGAAGCGCTGGGAGCGCTGCCACGGCGCGACGTCGTGGCCGGCCTCGAGTACCGCGAACGGGCGCTGGTCGTGCGCCTGAAACCGAACAGCGTCGACGGCGGCGCCCTGGCGCAAGTGCAGGCGCAACTGGCACCGCGCGGGTTGACGTTGACGGAAACGGGCGCGGGAACATGGGAACTGCGCGCGGGAGGCAAATCGTGAGCGATGTAAAAAATGGACTTGCCGGCCTTCGCGTGTCGGTTGCGGGATTCTGGAGCGCACGCACCGAGCAGGAGCGCCGGTTCCTCACGGCAGGCGGCATCGTCGTCGGCCTGGCGCTGGTCTATGCGGTCCTGGTCGACCCGGCGCTGACGGGCCGCGACCGGTTGCGCAAGGAACTGCCGGAACTGCGCCAGCAGACGGCGGAAATGCAGGCGCTTGCCGCGCAGGCGGCGCAGCTGGGGGCGCAGCCGCCGGCACAGGTGCAGCCGCTGTCGCAGGAAAGGCTGAACGCGGCACTCGCGGCGCGCGGCCTGACCCCGCAGACCCTCGCCGTGACCGGCGACTACGTGAAGGTGGATTTCAAGGGCGTGCAGTTCGCCGGCCTCGCCACGTGGCTCGATGCCGCGCGGCGCGAGGAACGGCTCGCCGTGCAGGAAGCGAAGATCGGCACGCAGGGCGGCAGGGAAGACAGCGCCGGCCTCGTCGACGCCACGCTCACGTTGCGCCAGGAAGCGGGCAGCCGATGAAGCGCACCATCCTGTGGCTGCTGGCGATCGCGATCACCGCGGTCCTCACGCTGCTCGTCTTCTTCCCGGCGACCTGGGTGGCCGCACTGGTGGAGAAGCAGACGGGCGGGCGGCTGACGCTGGGCGACGCGCAAGGCACGCTGTGGCGCGGCTCGGCATTCGTCGGCGGCGCCGCCAGCGGCAGCAGCGCCGTGACGCCGCTGCTGCCGGGGCGCTTCGCCTGGAAGCTGTCGCCGCTCTCGCTGCTGGGCAGCGTGCGCATGGAACTGGACAACCCGGAAGCGCTGACGCAACCGGTGAACTTCACGGGCAGCTGGCGCGCCTGGCAACTGAGCCCTGCGGCCCTCAAGCTGCCGGCCGACGGCCTGGCCGGCCTGGGAGCGCCGCTGAACACGCTCGCGCTGTCCGGCCGGCTGCAGCTGGCGTGGACGTCGCTCGGGCTGGCGCTGGAAAACCGGAACATCCTGGTCAATGGCGTGACAACGCTGCAGATGGACGACGTATCGTCGCGCCTGGCGCCGATCCGGCCACTGGGCAGCTACCAGCTGGCGCTGGACTGGAAAGGCCAGCAGGCCGCCGTCGCGCTGGCGTCCGTGAAAGGGCCGCTGCTGCTGTCCGGCAGCGGCCAGTTGCGCAATGGCCGCCTGCAATTTTCCGGCCAGGCCGAAGCGGCCGCCGGCTATGAAGACACCCTGGGCAACCTGCTCAACCTGCTGGGCCAGCGCCGCACTATCGGCGGCAAAAACATCATCGCACTCGAGTTCAGATAATGAAAACTGCAAGCAAATATCAACTTCCCGCGCTGCGGCGCCTGTCCGCCGGCGCGCTGCTGTGCTGCGTGCTGTCTTCTTCCATGGGGCCGGCCTGGGCGGCGCCGCAGGATGAAGCCGCGCTGAACTTCGTCGGTGCCGATATCGAATCCGTCATCAAGGCGGTAGGCCATTACACCAACATCACGTTCCTGATCGATCCCCGCGTAAAAGGCACGATCACGCTCGTATCGGAGAAATCGATCAGCAAGTCCCAGGCCTTTGCGCTGCTCACGTCCGCACTGCGGCTGCAGGGCTATGCGATCGTCAGTGGCGACGGCTATGCGAAAGTGGTGCCCGAAGCGGAAGCAAAGCTGCAGGCCACGCCGACCATCGTGAAAGGGCAGGCGGCGCCGAAGGGCGACCAGATTGCCACCCAGGTCTTCCAGCTCAATCATGAATCGGCGGCGAATCTCGTCGGCGTGCTGCGGCCGCTGATCTCCACGAACAACACGATCAATGCGAACCCCGGCAACAACACGCTGGTGATCACCGACTACGCGGACAACCTGAAGCGGCTGTCGAAGATCATCGCGGCGATGGACACGCCGGCTTCGGCGGACATGGACGTGATCCCGGTGCGCCACGCGATCGCCAGCGACATCGCGTCGATGATCAACAAGCTGATGGAACCGGGCAAGGGCGGCGACGGCGGCGGGCAGGTTTCGGTGCTGGCCGATCCACGCACCAATTCGCTGGTGCTGCGCGCGCCCTCCGTGGCACGTGCCAACCTCGCCCGTTCCCTGATCGCCAAGCTGGATATGCCGACCTCGCAGTCGGGCAACGTGCACGTGGTGTACCTGAAGAATGCCGATGCCACCCAGCTGGCCGAAACACTGCGCGCCGTGATGTCGGGTGAAACGCCGGCCAACAGCGGCACGTCCGGCAATGCGCTGAACAACCAGGCCACGATGCAGACCGGCGCCAACAACACGATCGGCCAGGCCGGCATGTCGTCGCAGAATTCGGGGCCGACGAATCCGCTGCTGTCGGCGAACCGCACCGGCACGCAGCAGGGCACCACGGGCGGCACCGCCGGTTTCATCCAGGCCGACGCGTCGACCAACACGCTGATCATCACGGCGCCGGAAGCCATCTACCGCAACCTGCGCGCCGTGATCGACCAGCTCGACGTGCGCCGCGCCCAGGTCTACATCGAGGCGCTGATCGTCGAGGTATCGGTCGACAAGGCCTCCGAATTCGGCGTGCAGTGGGTGGGCGCTTCCGGCAACAGCAACAGCGACTACCGCATCGGCGGGCTGCAGTCGTTCTCCAGCGGCGGCAACAACCTGGTCAACGTTTACAACGGCGACGCGGCACCCGGCAATGGCCTGACGATCGGCATCTTCAAGCAGCTCGCGGGCGGCAAGCTTGGCCTGGGCGCCGTGGCCCGCACGCTGGAATCGACCGGCAGCGGCAATATCCTGTCCACGCCGAACATGATCACGCTGGACAATGAAGTGGCCACCATCCGCGTGGGCCAGAACGTGCCGATCCTGACCGGCCAGTTCACCACGAGTTCCGGCACCAATACCAACCCGTTCCAGACCATCGACCGCAAGGACGTGGGCCTGACGCTGAAGGTGAAGCCGCAGATCTCCGAAGGCGGCACGATCAAGCTGGCGATCTACAACGAATCGTCGTCGGTGGACCAGTCGTCGACCTCGTCGACGTCCGGCATCATCCTGAACACGCGTGTCATCGAGAACAATGTGATCGCCGACGATGGCCAGGTCATCGTGCTGGGCGGCCTGATCGAGGATACGGCATCCGACGGCGTGGAAAAGGTGCGCGGCCTGGGCGACATCCCCGTGCTGGGCAACCTGTTCAAGTACAACACGCGGGCGCGCAAGAAAACCAACCTGATGGTGTTCCTGCGCCCGGTGGTCATCCGCAACAAGGAGCAGAGCATGAGCCTGGCCGCGGACCGCTACGACTACATGCGCGCATCCGGCGCCGAGTTCACGCCGAGCGACACGATCCTGCTGCGCCAGCTGGGCGGGCCGCAACTGCCCGCGCTGAACAACGGCGTGCCGGTCGGCTCGCCGACCGTGGCCGCGCCGGTGCCGGCGGCACCCGTGCCGGCTGGGGCGCCGGGAGCGGCCCAGCCGGTGCCGCCAACGATGCCACAAACGACGCCGCAGCAGTGATGCCCACCCATCTGAACAGGCAGCATCATGGATAATCTCCTTCCCTACGCCTTCGCCCGCGACTTCCTCGTGCTGGCGAAAGGCGGCGAGCGCGATGGCACGGTCGAGGTGCTGGTCTCGAATGCCACCGCGCCTTCCGCGATCGCCGAAGTGTCGCGCCGCTTCGGCCGCATCCAGTTGAAACCCGTGCCGCGGGCCCAGCTCGAGGAAGCGATCGCCGCGGCCTACGCGGGCACCGGCGGCGACGTGTCGCAGGTGGCCGACGAATTCGACGCCGACCTCGACCTGACACGCCTGCTGCAGGACGTGCCGGCCATCGAGGACCTGCTGGAATCCTCCGACGATGCGCCGGTCATCCGCATGATCAACGCGCTGCTGACGCAAGCCCTGCGCGATGGCGCGTCGGACATCCACGTGGAGCCGTTCGAGCAGATTTCCGTGGTGCGCTTCCGCGTCGACGGCTCGCTGCGCGACATCGTCAAGCCGAGGAAGGCGATCCACGGCTCGCTGATTTCGCGGATCAAGATCATGGCGCAGCTGGACATCGCCGAAAAGCGCCTGCCGCAGGATGGCCGCATCACCTTGCGCGTGGGCGGCAAGCCCGTGGACGTGCGCGTGTCCACGCTGCCCACCGGCCACGGCGAACGCGCCGTGCTGCGCCTGCTGGACAAGGAAGCAGGGCGCCTGGACTTGCAGCACCTGGGCATGAGCGAGCCGATGCTGGCGCAGTTCAACGGGTTGCTCGCGCAGCCGCACGGTATCGTGCTGGTCACGGGCCCGACCGGTTCCGGCAAGACGACGACGCTGTATGCAGCGCTGTCGCTGCTGAACTCGACCACCACGAACATCCTCACCGTCGAGGATCCGATCGAATACGACCTGGCCGGCGTGGGGCAAACGCAGGTGAACTCGCGCATCGACATGACGTTCGCGAAGGCGCTGCGAGCGATCCTGCGCCAGGATCCTGACGTGATCATGATCGGCGAGATCCGCGACCTGGAAACGGCGCAGATCGCCGTGCAGGCATCGCTGACGGGCCACCTGGTGCTGGCAACCCTGCACACCAACGATTCCGCTTCCGCCGTGACGCGCCTGCTGGACATGGGCATCGAGCCGTTCCTGCTGTCGTCGTCGCTGCTGGGCGTGCTGGCGCAGCGGCTGGTGCGCAAGCTGTGCGGCGAATGCAAATCGTTCGACGGACAAACGTGGCACGCGGTCGGCTGCGACGCCTGCGGCCAGACGGGCTACCAGGGCCGCGTGGGTATCTACGAGCTGCTGCAGACGACGGACCGGATCCGCGCGCAGATCCACGATCGCTCTTCCGAGGCCGTGATCAAGGACACGGCGCTGGCGGACGGCATGACGACGATGCGCGACGACGGCGAGCGCTGGCTCGCGAACGGCACCACGACGCTGGCCGAGCTGCTGCGCGTCGCCAAGGATTAAGCGTGAGGATGAACTGAATGCCGGCATTCCGTTATGAAGCCGTCGATGCGGGCGGCGCCACGAAGAAGGGCGTCGTCAACGCGGACAGCCCGCGCGCCGCGCGCGCCGACCTGCGCGCAAAGGGACTCGTACCGATCAAGGTCGATACCATCGCGGCGCAGGTCGATGCCAGCGGTGCATCGGCGCGGCGCGGACTGGGCGAAAAGCTGTCGACGACGGAGCTGGCCCTGTTCACGCGCCAGATGGCCAGCCTGCTGGAAGCCGGCCTGCCGCTGGAGCAGGCGTTTACCGCATTGCTGGAACAGGCCGAGCGGCCGTATGTGCGCGACCTGATTGCATCGATCCGGTCCGAGGTGATCGGCGGCGCCGCGCTGTCCGACGTGCTCAAGCGCCATCCGCGCGACTTCGCCGAGATTTATCGCGCGCTGGTGGCATCGGGCGAGCAGATCGGCCAGCTGTCGCGCGTGCTGTCGCGGCTGGCCGACTACATCGAGCGCCGCAATGCGCTCGTGCAGAAGGTGCGGCTGGCGTTCACGTATCCGGCGATCGTCACGGTGGTAGCGTTCGCGATCGTGATTTTCCTGCTCACCTACGTGGTGCCGCAGATCGTCTCCGTGTTTTCCAATACCAAGCAGAAGCTGCCGCTGCTCACGGTGATCATGCTGGCCGTATCGGACTTCGTGCGCAACTACGGCTTGGTCGTGCTGGTCTTGCTGATCGGCGGCTGGATCGCATGGCGCCGCGCCCTGCAGAACATCGCGCTGAAAACGCGCTGGCACACGTGGCTGCTGACCGCGCCGCTGTACGGCAAGTTCGAGCGCAGCCTGAACACGTCGCGCTTCGCCAGCACGCTGGCGATCACCACCGGCTCCGGTGTGCCGATCCTGCGCGCGCTGGAAACAAGCCGCGATACGCTGTCGAACGTGGCCATGCGCCAGCTGGTGGAAGAGGCCAGCGACGCGGTGCGCGAAGGCGTCAGCCTGGCACGGGCGCTGTCGGCGCAAAAGCACTTCCCGCCGATGCTGATCCACATGATCCGCGCCGGCGAAATCACCGGCGAGCTGCCGGCCATGCTGGAGCGCGCCGCCGCCGCGCAGGAAGCGGACCTGGAACGCCGCACGCTGACGATCGCCGGGCTGCTGGAGCCGGCACTGATCCTGGCCATGGGTGTCGTGGTGCTGCTGATCGTGCTGGCCGTGCTGATGCCGATCATCGAGATCAACCAGCTGGTGCGCTGATCGACTGAATTATCGGAGCCTCAATGAACCGTTTGCCGCATCACCTTCCAACCATTGCCACGCTGGCCGCCGTGGTGGCGCTGACCGCGTCCACCGCCTACTGGGGCCTGCAATTGTTCAAGCCGCAGCAGCGGCCGATCGCCGTGGTGCCGGTGCAGGAAACGCCGCCGCCACCGGTCGACGCCGCGCTGGGGCTGTTCGGCGGGCAGGCCACCGTGGCCACCGCCAGCACCTATGAATTGCGCGGCGTGGTGGCCGCCCGCGACGGCCGCGGCAGCGTGGCCATCATCGCCACGAGCGGCGATACGCCAAAAGCCTACCCGCTCGGCAAGGAAGTGGCGCCCGGCGTCACCGTGCAGGACGTGCAGCCGCGCTCCGTGACGCTGCTCGATGGCGGCGTGCAGAAGCGGCTCGACCTGCTGTCGGACGCCGGCGTCTCGTCCACCACCGCAGCGCCGCTGCCACCCGTGAACCGCGCCGCCCCGCCGCCACCGATGCCCACGCCATCCCCGACGCCACTGGTCACGCCACCGGCCGGCACCCCGGTTGGCCCGGCCGGCCAACCCGCGCCGGTGCAGACGGGGCCTGTGCAGCGACCCGTCACCTCCCAATAAAACTGGGGACGTACCCTGTTTTTGAGGAAATTTCCTCAAAACAGTGTCCGTCCCTATTTTTTGATAAATAGAACTGGGACGTAGAACTGGCGACGTACCGGTTCGCCGGACCGCCTGGTTTCCAGAAAATTTCCTGGAAACCAGGGTACGTCCCCAGTTTTTTGCGTCATGGACCGGTGCTATTCGTCCGGATCCGGCTTCAGCTTGGACTTGGCAATGGCCACCTTGGCGGCCTGGCGCTCGGCGGACTTGCTGCGCTCGTGCGGGCCCGCCGCGCGTGCCTTGGCCAGCGCGGCGAACGGGTTACGCGGCTTCGTGTAAGCCTGTGACGGCTCGACGCGGAGCCGCATCTTTTGCCGGGTTGCCAGTGCCTTGTTTGCCATTGCTCGGTTGACGTTCGTCACAGTACGTAGCGCGACAGGTCTTCGTTGACGGACAGCGCTTCCAGTCGCCCGTTCACATAGTCTGCATCGATGACGATGTGCTTGTCGCCCGCATCGGAGGCCGAGAACGAAATCTCTTCCAGCAGCTTTTCCATCACCGTGTACAGGCGGCGGGCGCCGATGTTCTCGGTGCGCTCGTTGACCTGGAACGCGATCTCGGCCAGCCGCGTGATGCCGGCAGGTGCGAACTCCAGCGTCACGCCTTCGGTGGCCAGCAGCGCCGCGTATTGCAGCGTCAGGCAAGCGTCGGTGCTGGTCAGGATGCGCTCGAAATCGGCGATCGACAGCGATTCCAGTTCCACGCGGATCGGGAAGCGGCCCTGCAGTTCGGGGATCAGGTCCGATGGCTTGGCCAGGTGGAAGGCGCCCGATGCGATGAACAGGATGTGATCCGTCTTGATCATGCCGTACTTGGTGTTCACCGTGGTGCCTTCGACGAGCGGCAGCAAGTCGCGCTGCACGCCGGCGCGCGACACGTCGGCACTACCCGATTCGGAGCGCGACGCGATCTTGTCGATCTCGTCCAGGAACACGATGCCGTTCTGCTCCACGTTCTGGATCGCCTTCTGCTTCATCTCGTCTTCATTGACGAGCTTGGCAGCTTCCTCGTCCAGCAGCAGCTTCATCGCTTCGCGGATCTTGATCTTGCGGGCTTTCTTGCGGTTGCCGCCCACACCGGCGAACATCGACTTGATCTGTTCCGTCATTTCCTCCATGCCGGGCGGCGCCATGATTTCCATCTGCGGCGCCTGCTCGGCCAGTTCGATCTCGATCTCCTTGTCGTCGAGTTCGCCTTGGCGCAGGCGCTTGCGGAACGTCTGGCGCGTGGTGTCCTTCTCGGCCGGCGCATCGTTGCTCGCCGAGAAGCCGAAATCGCGCGGCGGCGGCAGCAGGATGTCGAGTACGCGGTCTTCCGCCGCATCCTCGGCACGGGCGCGCACCTTGATCATCTCGGCCTGGCGCGTCTGCTTGATGCCGATGTCGATCAGGTCGCGGATGATCGTGTCCACGTCGCGGCCCACGTAGCCCACCTCGGTGAACTTGGTGGCTTCCACCTTGATGAACGGGGCATCGGCCAGCTTGGCCAGCCGGCGCGCGATCTCGGTCTTGCCGACACCGGTGGGGCCGATCATCAGGATGTTCTTCGGCGTGATTTCATGGCGCAGCGGTTCCTCGACCTGCTGCCGCCGCCAGCGGTTGCGCAGCGCGATCGCCACGGCTTTCTTTGCCTTGCCCTGGCCAACGACGTGCTTGTCCAGTTCGCCGACGATTTCCTGCGGAGTCATATTCATGGTTTTGCCTTATTCCAGCGTTTCGATGATGTGCGACAGGTTCGTGTAGATACACAGCTCGCCTGCGATCGTCAGCGATTTTTTCACGATCTCGGCGGGCGCCATTTCGGTATTCTCGAACAGTGCCTTGGCGGCCGACTGCGCATAGACGCCGCCGGAACCGATCGCGCCGATCCCGTCTTCCGGTTCCAGCACGTCGCCATTGCCGGTGATGATCAGCGTGGATTGTGCATCGGCCACGAGCAGCATCGCTTCGAGCCGACGCAGCACGCGGTCGGTGCGCCAATCCTTGGCCATCTCGACCGAGGCGCGCAGCAGGTTGCCCTGGTGCTTTTCCAGCTTGGCTTCGAAGCGGTCCAGCAGCGTGAAGGCATCCGCGGTGCCCCCGGCAAAGCCGCACAGCACCTTGCCCTGGTACAGTTTGCGCACCTTGCGGGCCGAACCCTTCATGACGATATTGCCCAGCGTTACCTGGCCGTCGCCGCCCAGGGCCACCAGGTTGCCGCGCCGGACGGAGAGGATGGTGGTGCCGTGAAATTGTTCCATAATTGCCTCAAATAATACGCCAGCCGCAAAAATGGGGACTGCACCAGAAGATTGCAAGTAGGATAAATTCTCGGCAGTTCTGTCGCGGGGATTATTCAGTAACGGTGGGGAAACAGGCGCGCCACGTCGGCATAACCCAGCAGCCGGAACAGTGCCGCCACCAGGTGGTTCAGCTCACGGAAATCGATCCGCCGGCCGGGAACGGCCAGCTGCTGGAGCAGTGCCAGCAACTGGCTGGCCGCCGCGTAGTCGATCCGCGCCAGCCGCGAGCAGTCGAACACGAGCGCGGCGCCCTGCGCGAACGTGTGTTCGGCATGGGCACGGATGCCGGACCACACTTCGCCGGCATCGCCCTCGATCGCATGGGGCAGCAGGTAGCGGTCCGTCGCAGGGCCCGCCACCTGCCGCGGCGTGCTGGCGACCTTGCCGGGTGGCGTGAAAGATGGCGGCGATACCTCGAACGTCACGCAGTAATCCATGCTCGCTTCTTCGAACCCCTTTTCACGGTTCAGCAGGCGCAGCAGTTCCAGCATGAGCAGCCATGGTGCCTCGCCCTCGTCGCGCCGGCCCACGTCGATGATGGACCGCACTTGTGCCAGCAATTCTTCCGCGCCTGCGAGCATCAGCTCGGGTTGCCGCACCGTGCGCAGGGCATCGTGCAACAACGCGCAGCCCTCGGGTTCGACACCGGCCACCCGCGAAAAATCCAGCCGCAGTACGGCAGCACCTTCGGCGGCTGTCCGGATCCGGTCGATCTGCACGGCGGCGTTCTTGTCCAGCACGCCAGCGAGTGCCACGGTCGGTACGAAGCCGCTGAAAACATTCGTGGTGCTCGGTGGCACCGGATTCCATGGCGGAGGCGATGTTTCAAAAGTGCTGGCGTAGTCGATCGACAGGCTGTCGAACGCCTCCTGCCGGTGCAGTACGCCGTACAGGTCGAACAGCATCCACCAGGCAGTACGGTCCGTTGCGGGCCGCGCGCCCACGGCGCCGGCCAGCAGCAGGCATGCTTCGTCCGGCTGGCCATTGGCATACAGGATCGCCGCTTCCTCGACCACCGGTGCGCTTTCGGCGGCGGCCGCTTCGGCCGGAATGTCGTCGTCTTCCAGCAATTCGGTCGCGGGGCCATTGGACACATCCGTGGCGGCCGGCATTGCGCGGCGCGGCGGCCGGCGAAACGCCGGTTCGTCGAACATGTCGGCGGTCATCGTGGCCTCGATCGCATCGATCTTCAGGAGCGTGGCGCGAGCAATGTCGCGCTGCAGTTCGAGGTTGATGGGCGGCGCCGCTACGCTGTCCTGGCGCTGCAGCGCGCTGCCTGCGGCCAAGCGGGCATCGGCCTCGTCATCGTCGACGATCGGTTTATCTTTACGGAAGAGGGAGAAGAGTCCCATCTTGCTAGTGTAGCCCAGCGGTCAACACAGATCCGATACGACAGAAACAGGGCGAAATAATGTAGAAAACAAGGCAGAAAATAAAAAAGCATGCCTTGGCATGCTTTTTCATGGGAGGAGGGTGGATCAGTCGCCGTACAGTTTCTGTTTCAGCTCGCGCCGCTGCTGCGCTTCCAGCGACAGCGTGGCCGTCGGGCGGGCGATCAGGCGCGGAATGCCGATCGGCTCGCCGGTTTCTTCGCACCAGCCATAGTCGCCACTGTCGATCGCAACGATCGATTGCTGGACTTTCTTCAGCAGCTTGCGTTCGCGATCGCGGGTGCGCAGTTCCAGTGCATGCTCTTCCTCGATCGTGGCGCGGTCCGCCGGATCGGGCACCAGCACGGTTTCACGCAGGTGTTCGGTGGTTTCGCCGGCGTTTTTCAGCAGTTCCTTTTCGAGGGCCTGCAACTTGGCCTTGAAGAACGCCTGCTGCGCCGGATTCATGTAGTCCTTGTCGCTCATCGCGAGGATTTCTTCTTCGGTGAGGATAGGCGCTTCCGCGGGGGTCTTATTTGTTTTGGTCATGACTTCGCTTACCTTCGATACGACAGAGTTTTCAAATTCCAGCCGGGAGGCCGATGGCCTGGACCGGGCACGGCCCCACAAAAACCGGGTTAGTTTATACCAGACATTGTTCCAAACCGCGAATAAAGATGTCTTTCGGTAGATTTTTGCCGATAAACACCATCTTGCTGCCACGCACGTCATTTTCGCCCCATTTGGCGCCCAGGTCGCTGCCCATCAATTGGTGCACGCCCTGGAAAACAACCTTGCGCTCGGCACCCTGCATCCACAATACGCCTTTGTAGCGCAACATGCGAGGGCCATACACATTCACGAGCCCGCCCAGGAATTCGTCGAGCTTCGCCGAATCGAACGGGCGCTCGCTCTTGAATGCAAAGGCGGAAATCTCGTCCGTATGGTGCCCGTGCGCATGCCCGTGGCTCGGGTGGTCGCAATGCGCGCCATGCTCGTGATCATGGTCATGGTCATGGTCATGATCATGCTCTTCGGCCGCCAGGAAATCGGGATCGATTTCCAGTTTCTCGTTCAGGTTGAAACCTTTCAGGTCCAGCACCTCGGTGATCGGTGCATTGCCGAAATCCGAACGGCCGATCGGCGCGCGCGGGTTGATCCGCTTCAGGCGCGCCGTCAATTCCTCGATCGCGGCGGCGTCGACCAGGTCGGTCTTCGACAGCAGGATCTTGTCCGCGAAACCCACCTGGCGCTGTGCTTCCTCGTTGCCGTCCAGCTGCTGCATCGCGTGGCGGGCATCGACCACGGTCACGATCGCATCGAGCAGGTAGTGGCTGCCCACTTCCTCGTCCATGAAAAAGGTTTGCGCAACGGGGCCGGGATTGGCCAGGCCGGTCGTTTCGATGACGACACGGTCGAATGCGATCTCGCCGGCGGCGCGCTTCTTCGCCAGGTCCGACAGCCCGATGATCAGGTCGCCACGCACGGTACAGCAGATGCAGCCGTTGTTCATCTCCACGATCTGCTCGCGGCTTTCCTGCACGAGGATTTCGTTGTCGATGTTTTCCTGGCCAAATTCGTTCTCGATCACGGCGATGCGCATGCCGTGCTGTTCGCGCAGGATACGGTTCAACAGCGTGGTTTTGCCGGCGCCAAGGAAGCCGGTCAGGATGGTAGTCGGAATCAGTGCCATGTCAGTTGCCAATCGTTGCGAAGTCTTGCCGAGTTTTTGCTGAATCGGTGTAGCGGCCGTTGCGAAAACGGGTTGCCAAAATGAGAATCGATCGATTATGCCGGAATTCCAATTGTGCTGTCCAATCGCACAATTGATGTGTATCAGCTTGTTCCCTTGCCGTTTTTTGCGCGGGGATGCGCCTTGTCGTATACCTCCGCCAGGTGCTGAAAATCGAGCGCGGTATATATCTGCGTGGAGGTGATGCTGGCGTGTCCCAGCATTTCCTGCACGGCGCGCAGGTCGCCGGACGATTGCAGCACGTGCGAGGCAAACGAGTGCCGCAGCATGTGCGGGTGCACATGCACGGGCGCGCCGGTGGCAATCGCATGCCGCTTCAGGCGCATCTGCACGACGCGCGGCGACATCCGGCTGCCGCGCTCGCTCACGAACAGCGCGGCACTGCCATCGGCGGGCGCGGGGCGCACTTGCAACCACGCATCGATCGCCGCCAGCGCGGCCTTGCCGACGGGCACGCGGCGCATCTTGTTGCCCTTGCCGGTCACGACCACTTCGGCATTGTCGCGCTCGAGCCATCCCGCCGACGCGGCAGCATGGCCTTCCGCCTTCCTGAACTGCACGTCGAGTCCGCATAATTCCGAGACGCGCAGGCCACTGGAATACAGCAATTCAAACATTGCACTGTTGCACAGTTCGGCAGGAGCAGGCGTTGCGGCGGGGCGCACAGGCGTTGCCACCAGTTGCACCGCATCGTCGACCGACAGGGCTTTCGGCAGCAGTTTCGCGCGTTTCGGTGCGCGCACGCCGTCGACGGGATTGGCGGCCAGTGCGGTCTGTTCGGCCAGCCAGTCATAGAAGCCGCGCCAGGCGGACAGCTTGCGGGCGATCGACCGGGGCTCCTGGCCGCCGGCATGCAGCCTGGCAGTAAAGCGGCGGATATCCGCATGCGAGATGGCGGTCCAGTCCTGCTCGCCGGCGAGTACGGCCAGTTCGGTCACGTCGCGGCCGTAAGCATCGATCGTGCGCGCCGACAATTTGCGCTGCGTGGCCAGGTGCCGCAGCCAGGAAGCAGGCCAGCCGGCCTTGCCGCCCGTGGTCGTCATGGTCAGGCCAGCAGCGGCGCCAGCGCCACGCTGGCGGTCTCGCCGATGTGCACCAGGAAATCGGTGGCCATCAGCGACGTGAACCGTTCCGCATCCGGCGAGCCCATGATCAGCAAGCCGAACGCCGCGCCCTTGGACTCCGGACGGCGCAGTGCCACGATGACAGCGGACTTGATCGAGCCGGCATCGTCGAGCCAGCGCACGGCTTCGAAATCGTTGTTGCTGCCGCAGTAAGGGGTGAGCAGGCCGTTGGCGAACAGGCGCGCATCGTCCGACACGCCTGCGGCAAACCATTCTTCGGCATACGCCGGTGCCACGCCGAACAGGCGCAGCGCGGCGGCCGGCACGTTGAATTCCTTCTTCAGCCCTTCCGTCACGGCACGCGGCAAGGCAGCCACGTCGCGCTCGCGCAGCAGGGCCTGGTTCCAGCCATGGAAACGGTTGGCGATGGCCTGGTTTTCCTGCGCATGCCGGTTCAGTTCCGCCAGGCGCAACTCCAGCGCCTTGTACCGCTCGCGCATCACTTCCATCTGGCGTTCCTGCAGCGACACCGCACGGCCCGTCAGCGGGCTGGACAGCCGGATGTCGCCCAGCAGGCTCGCATGTTCTTCAAAGAAATGGGGATGGTCTGCCAAGTATTGCGCGACAGCCGAGGAATCCAGGGTTGCGGTCATTGTTGTCACTTTAAAAAAAGCAAGCAACATTCTACCTGACGGTGCAATAAAAAAGAGCGCTCCGGAAAACTGACCCCGGAGCGCCTCTCCCTCGCACGTGGTTAAACCTTAGAAATTGTGGTGCACGCCCAGCGCGTAATGCTTGCGCGTGACATCGTTGGTGGCGGTCACGACAAATGGCGTTTTCTTGACGGACAGGTCGACATACAGGTAAGTGCGCGGCGACAGGCTGTATTCATAGCCGACGGAAGCCTGTTTGGTCTTGATGACGCCGTCCGGATCTTTCTGGCCATAGCCAACGATGAACTTGTTCGGACCGACCGTGTAATTCGCGCCCAGCACCCATGCGCTGATATCTTCGTTGAACCACTGCGTGTGACCCTGGTCCTGGCGCTGGTAGGAGGCCATCAGTTTCAGGTCGGGAACCGGCTTGTACGATGCGGCGACCGACCACAACTTCGTTTCGATGGCGTTGCGTTCGGCACCGAGCATCGCGGCGAACGGGCCATTCGTGTAGGTGGCACTGATGGAATACGGGTTGGCCGATGCCTGGGCATTGGCGGCATATTGCGGCGCCGCGGCGGTACCCTTGCCGATGACGGCCGGGCCATTGTTGGCTTCCTTGGTGGCGACCGACACGTTGACCTGGAAACCGTTCATGACCGGGGTGTTATAGAACACGGCGTTCGAGAAGCGGTTCAGCGAATTGCCCGCCACGCTCAGCGGATCGCTCGTGTAGCCGGCCACGTGCAGGTCGGTCTGGTAACCGGCCACGTTGGGCAGGCCGGACCATGGTTCGAATGCCACGGAGGATTCCTGGTAGGCGGTCAGTCCGCGGCCGATGCGCACGGTACCGAACGCACCTTGCAGGCCGACGCGGCTCTGGCCCTGGAACAGGGGACGCACATTGTTTTCGAGGGCGCCGGTGTCGGGGTCGTAGCGAATCTCCAGCTGGAACAGTGCTTTCAGGCCATTGCCGAGATCTTCGACACCACGAAAGCCCAGTTTGTTGTTGTCGCGCCGGGTCACCAGCGTCGCATCGTTGGGGGTATGCGTGGTGCGCTGAATGCCCGCGTCGATGGTGCCGTAGATGGTCACGGAAGACTGGGCGGCCGCGCCGCCGAAGGCCGCGGTCAGGGCCAGGGCAACCAGGATTTTTTTCATTGTCGTTCCCTCTGTTCTGAATTGATCGGTTCGAGAAGCCAGCAGTGGATGCTTGTGAAACTGGACAGGTGCACCTTAGTTCGTGCTGCCGTCGAGGTCGGCATATTGGTCGATTGGCGGTACGAGACTTGGTTAAAAGCGGAAAAACACCGGGTTCTTGTTGTATTTATAAAACGGTAGTTTTACGGTTTCATTTGTTTATCCACGTCATGCAATCCTTTCGTTGGTAAGGTATCAACGCATAGCGTATCTGGAGCACTGGTCGACCACGTTTGCGCAAGATCAAGCGAGGTCAACCTTGTCAGACAGGCGCAACAGTTGAATACTTAAACTGTTCAGTTGCGTCATCACTTCATAACGAAAAAAAGCGCAGGAGAGCGATGGCCGGTATTGCCGGCTTCGCGACAACACAGCTTTCTGGAGACCGCATGGCCAATCGTGAAGAGCTGGCAATGATCAGGGGGGCGCGCGCAGGCGATGCCGCGTGCCAGTTGAAACTGGGAAAACTGTATCTTGGTGGCGGAGCGGGCCTGCCATGCAGCCCGCCGACCGCGCTGCACTGGCTGGCGCGTGCGGCCAACGCCGGCATCGACGAGGCGTGGATGCTGATCGGTCGTCATATCCCCTGGCAATATGCGAGCCACCATCGCGCCACGCTGCTGGACTGGTATGCGCGCGCCAGCGATGCCGGCGTCGCCCAGGCCGCGCTGAGCCTCTCCCATCTTTTATTGCAGGAGCCTGCCATCACGCAGCCGGGTCTGTGCCAGCGTGCCCGGCGCGCACTGGAGGCGGCGGCGCGCGCCGGTGTCGCCGAAGCCGGCTTGCTGCTGGGACGCTTGCGCCTGGCCACACCGGAGCATTCGCCGCTACCCGCGCCGATAGCCATTACGCTGCCGGCGCGCGCCGGCGGCGAACCGGCGCTGCGCGAAGCGGCCATCCCCCTTGCCGAAGCACTGCCGCTGGCGCGTGCGCTGCTTGCGCGGGCACCGGCCGATGGCGCCTGGGCGGGCTCGGCCGCCGATGCCCATCTGCTGGCACGCTGCGCCGGGGCGCTGGCCGGCATGCCCGGCACCAACGGCGAAGAAGTGCAGCGGATGCGCGAACTGGCCGCCGGAGCGGGCGATCGCCATGCGCAGCTGGCGCTGGGCCTGCATCTCGCACGCATGGATGCGGAAGGGGAGCGGCTGCCGCACGGCTGTCCGGCAAGTTTCAAGCGGGCAGTGCGCTGGCTCACGCTGGCCGGCGAGCAGGGCCTGGCCGATGCCTGGTTCGTGCTGTCGCGCATCTATGTGAAACCGGAGTTCTCGCAACGCTGCGTGGGCGAAGCGCAAGCGTGCCTGGAGCGGGCGGCGGCGCTGGGCCATGGCGGAGCGCAGCTCGAATGCGGCTTGCAGGCGTGGCGGATGCGCCGCAGCTGCGAGCACAACGATGTCAAGGCGGCTTACTGGTTGCAGAAAGCGGCGGCGCAATGCTGCGACCACGCGATCGAGGTGCTGGGGCGCATTGCCCCGGCACCGGATGGCACCGGCTGGGCAGTGTCCCTGTTGCCGTTGCTGACGCGGGAGCTGGCCAGCAACCAGCCGTTGCTGGCGGCCCGGATCGAACTGGCCGCGCTGTTCGGGCTGACGCGCGCGGAGGCGTTGTTGCTGAACGTGAATGCGGCCGACCAGGGGCATTGTCTCGTCGTCGATATCCGCGCCAGTTATGGCCGCGGCCGGCGTCGCCTGGTGCTGGTGGAAAATGCCCGCCAGCGCCAGGCGCTGGACCGTATCGTGCGGCAGTTCGAGCACGTCGACGGCAATCTGGAAGGCAATTACCGGCAACGGCTGTACCGCTTCAAGACATGGCTGCAGTCGGTCGAGGCCGGGATCGAAGGCGGCCGCGTGCGGCTGGCCGCCTGACCCGTTCCGATCAGACGGTGATTTCGCCTTCGAACACCGTAACGGCGGGGCCCGTCAGGTAAACGGGTTCGCCTTCGCCGGCCCAGGCAATCGACAGCTCGCCACCCCGCGCATCCACGCGCACGGGGGAGTCGAGCAAGCCGAGGCGGATGCCGGCCACGACGGCCGCGCAGGCGCCGGTACCGCAGGCCAGCGTTTCGCCGGCGCCCCGTTCGAACACGCGCAGCCGGATATGGTTACGGCTCATGGCTTGCATGAAGCCGGCATTGACGCGGTTCGGGAAGTGGGCGTGATGTTCGATCAGCGGGCCGGTCAGTTCGACGGGCGCCGTATCGACGTCCGCAACCACCTGCACCGCGTGCGGGTTCCCCATCGACAGCACGGAGACCGGCACGGTTTCCTTTTCACCCGCCAGTTCCAGCACCAGCGGCCACAGCGTGTCGCTGCCTTCCGGCTGGCCCTGCAAACCTTCCGTATCGAATGGCACGAGGGCTGGATCGAACACGGGGGCACCCATGTCCACCGTCACGCTGCCGTCCTCTTCCAGGCGCGGCGCGATAATGCCGGACATCGTTTCCACGGCGATGCTGCGGCGGTCGGTCAACCCTTTTTCGGCCACGAATTTCGCGAAGGCACGTGCGCCATTGCCGCACTGTTCCACTTCGCCACCGTCGCTGTTGAAGATGCGGTAGCGGAAGTCGCAGCTGGGGTTGGCCGATTTCTCGACCACCAGCAGCTGGTCGGCGCCAACGCCGAAGCGGCGGTCCGCCAGCGCCTTCCACTGTGCGGGAGTAAAGTCGATCTGCTGGTTGATGGCATCGATCACGACAAAGTCGTTGCCGGCGCCATGCATCTTGGTGAATTTGAGTTTCATCGCTTGTTTGAATAGAAGGACGGTTCGCCGTTCGGGCGGGTCTTGTAGCGCTTGTGGGTCCAGAAATACTCCGCTGGCGCCTCGCGCACGCGTTCCTCGATGAACTCGTTCATGCGGCGCGTGGCGGCAACCATGTCGGTACCAGGATAATTGTCCCACACCGGGTAGAACTTGACGCGCCAACCTTGGTAATCCGGCAAAAAAGTCGCGATCACCGGCATGACCTGCGCGCCCGTGGTGGCGGCGATGCGCGCCGTGGCCGTCAGCGTGGCGGCCGGCACGCCGAAGAACGGCACGAACTCCGCATCCTTCTCGCCGAAATCCATGTCCGGCAGCATGAAGTAGGGCAGGCGATCGCGCAGCGCGCGCAGGATCGGCTTGATCCCGTCTTGCCGCGTGAACAGCTTGACGGGCTTGAACCTTGCCCGGCCGGCGCGCAGCACCGCATCGAACGTGGCGTTCTTCTGCGTGACATACATCGACGAGGCCGAAGCTTCCATCGCGATCGACGCCCCGCCAACGTCCAGGCACACGAAGTGCGGGCACAACAGGATGGTCGGCTTCTCCGTCATCGCGGCCACAGGGATCTCGCCAGGCGGCATGCCCGCGCCCGTCTCGATCCTGATCAGCCGTTTCAGGCGCGCTTCCGATGCCCACCACAGGATCGCCCGTTCGAACACGCTGCGCGAATAGGCCTGGAAGTGGCGGCGCGCCAGGTCGCGGCGCTGGTCCTCCGTCAGTTCCGGCATCGCCAGGCGCAGGTTGACGAGCGCGATCTCGCGGCGCGGGCCCATGATCACGAACAGCAGGCTGCCCACCGCCGTGCCGAAGCGGCCCAGCACCGGCAGCGGCAGCCAGTGCAGCAGCCACATGAAACCAAGCAGCAGCTTCATGCCGCCTCCACCGCGCTGGGCGCCGCGACGCCTTGCGGCACCTTGTAGCGGTTATAGCTCCAGTAATACTGGGCCGGGCAGCCGGCGATCAGCTGTTCCATCGCGGCATTGATGGCGCGCGCCTGCTGCGCATTGTCGCCTTCCAGCGAGCCGGAGAACGGCACGAAGTGGATGAGGAAGCCGCGTCCGCGCGGCAGGCGCTCGGCATAGGTCAGCAGCACGGGAGCATCGCCGCCCAGTTTTGCCATCTTGGCGGGCAACGTCATCGTGTAGGCTGGCCGGCCGAAGAAATCGGCCCACACGCCTTCGCCTTCCTGGGGCACCTGGTCCGGCAGGATGCCGATCGGCTTGCCGGACTTCAGGAACTTGGCCAGCATCCGCACGCCGGACAGGTTGGCCGGCGCCAGCACCATCTGGCCGCGCGCCCGCGCCACTTCCACCAGCGGCTTCATGGCTGCCTGCTTTGGCGGCCGGTACATGACCATCAGCTCCGTATCGTGCGAGACGCGCTGTGCCGTGATTTCAAAGCAGCCCAAGTGTGGCGTGAGGAACACAATGCCACGCCCGGCGCGCAGGTGTTCTTCGACCAGTTCATAGTTTTTCAGGAAGACACGGCGGGCGATGCGCTCCTCGGAGGCCAGCCACACGAAGGGCAGTTCGGCAATGGCCTTGCCCCCTTCGGCGATGGCCTGGCGCAGGTGCCCGGCATAGCCGGCGCGTGTCATGTTGTCGCGCATGCGGCGGCGGTACGAAGGCGATAACAAATAGACCAGCCACCCCAATGCGCTGCCCAGCGCATGCAGTGCGGGCAAGGAGAATATTGAAAAGAAACGGAAAATTCGTAACAGCATGAACTCGAAAAAAAGAAGTGTGCCAGCGCAAAAATTTTTGAAGAAGCGTAAAATACCACGTCAGCAGTAACCGCCGAGTTAACAGACAACTTGCGAGGCGGGATAAAAATATCGCTAAAGCGTCGCAAGCCGTATGGGTTGTTGCGACAGTCTTATCACCTTGGTCACAAGACCAGTCTCGACAATTTACAGGAGCTTGCGATGTCTTCCATCGATTACCTCTTCACTTCCGAATCCGTTTCCGAAGGCCATCCCGACAAGGTTGCCGACCAGATTTCCGACGCCATCCTCGACGCGATCCTGGAGCAGGACCCGAAAGCGCGCGTGGCCGCCGAAACGCTGTGCAACACCGGCCTCGTCGTGCTGGCGGGTGAGATCACCACCCACGCGAACGTGGATTATATTCAGGTTGCCCGCGAGACCATCAAGCGCATCGGCTACGACAATACCGACTACGGCATCGACTACCGCGGTTGCGCCGTGCTGGTGGCCTATGACAAGCAGTCGCCGGACATCGCCCAGGGCGTGGATGAAGGCGCCGGTATCGACCTGGACCAGGGCGCCGGCGACCAGGGCCTGATGTTCGGCTACGCCTGCGATGAAACGCCGGAACTGATGCCGGCCGCCATCTACTACTCGCACCGCCTGGTCGAGCGCCAGTCGCAGCTGCGCAAGGATGGCCGCCTGCCGTGGCTGCGCCCGGATGCGAAATCCCAGGTCACGCTGCGCTACGTGAATGGCCGTCCGGTGGCCGTCGACACCGTCGTGCTGTCGACCCAGCATGCGCCGGAAATCAGCCACAGCCAGATCGAGGAAGCGGTGATCGAAGAGATCATCCGCCCGGTGCTGCCGAAGGAATGGCTGCAGGATACGAAATTCCTCGTCAACCCGACCGGCCGCTTCGTCATCGGCGGTCCGCAGGGCGATTGCGGCCTGACCGGCCGCAAGATCATCGTCGACACGTACGGCGGCGCCGCCCCGCACGGCGGCGGCGCGTTCTCCGGCAAGGATCCGTCGAAGGTCGACCGTTCGGCCGCCTACGCTGCCCGCTACGTGGCCAAGAACGTGGTGGCCGCCGGCCTGGCGCGCCAGTGCCAGGTGCAGGTGTCGTATGCGATCGGCGTGGCCCGTCCGATCAATATCACCGTGTACACGGAAGGCACCGGCGTGATCCCGGACGAGAAGATCGCCGAGCTGGTGCAGGAACACTTCGACCTGCGCCCGAAAGGCATCGTGCAGATGCTGGACCTGCTGCGCCCGATCTACCGCAAGACGGCCGCCTATGGCCACTTCGGCCGCGAAGAGCCGGAATTCACGTGGGAACGCACCGACAAGGCCGCCATCCTGCGCGCCGCCGCCGGCTTGTCGTAAGCAAAAGTTGCCAAGAAAATGGGGACGTACCCCATTTTCCTGGCAATATTGCTCGAAAAATAGGGGTGAAGCAGGGGTTTTGTGGCGCAGGCTCCACGCCTGCATGCCTTGGCGCTCTGGTCCCCTTCAGGCAACAAAAAACCGGCTCGCGTAGTCGGTTTTTTGTTATAGAATGCCTTTTCTCCGAGGAGCGTTGCGACGGATCAATCGAATCCGCCAGGCTCGGACACTTCTGCAACCGCGCTCACGTCAACTTTTTTCAACATGAAAGGAGGCGTGATGAACGCCGTACTCAAAGACTCCCAGGATTACATCATTGCCGACATCGGCCTGGCCGCCTGGGGCGAAAAAGAAATCAAGATCGCTGAAACGGAAATGCCCGGCCTGATGGCGATCCAGGAAGAATTCGCCGCCGCGCAGCCGCTGAAAGGCGCCCGCATCACCGGTTCGCTGCACATGACGATTCAGACCGCCGTGCTGATCCGCACGCTGGAAGCGCTGGGTGCCCAGGTGCGCTGGGCATCGTGCAACATCTACTCGACGCAAGACCACGCCGCCGCCGCGATCGCCGCCGCCGGCACGCCGGTGTTCGCCATCAAGGGCGAAACGCTGGACGAATACTGGGACTACACCCACCGCATCTTCGAGTGGCCGGGCGAAGGCGTGTATTCGAACATGATCCTCGACGATGGCGGCGACGCCACGCTGCTGCTGCACCTGG
The DNA here is from genome assembly GCF_055502675.1 of Pseudoduganella sp. jia 12. NCBI lineage: Bacteria > Pseudomonadati > Pseudomonadota > Betaproteobacteria > Burkholderiales > Oxalobacteraceae > Pseudoduganella > Pseudoduganella sp. jia 12. The sequence continues at coordinate 29,250 of NZ_JBUXKP010000011.1, read as the reverse complement.
GCGCCCGCGCCGAGCAGGATGCATCGGTGCTGGACAACCCGGGTTCGGAAGAAGAAATCTGCCTGTTCAACGCCATCAAGGCCCGCCTGGCCAAGGATGCCACGTGGTACTCGAAGCGCCTGCCGCACATCCTGGGCGTGACCGAGGAAACCACCACCGGCGTGCACCGCCTGTACCAGATGCACAAGGACGGCAAGCTGGCCTTCCCGGCCATCAACGTCAACGATTCCGTCACCAAGTCGAAGTTCGACAACCTGTATGGCTGCCGTGAATCGCTGGTCGACGGCATCAAGCGCGCGACCGACGTGATGATCGCCGGCAAGATCGCCGTCATCGCCGGCTATGGCGACGTGGGCAAGGGCTCGGCGCAAGCCATGCGCGCGCTGTCGGCCCAGGTGTGGGTCACCGAGATCGACCCGATCTGCGCGCTGCAGGCGGCAATGGAAGGTTACCGTGTGGTCACGATGGATTACGCCGCCGAACACGGCGACATCTTCGTCACCTGCACCGGCAACTACCACATCCTCACCGAAGAGCACATGCTCAAGATGAAGGACCAGGCCATCGTCTGCAATATCGGCCACTTCGACAACGAGATCGATGTCGCAGCGCTGAAGAAATACCAGTGGGAAAACATCAAGCCGCAAGTCGACCACGTGATCTTCCCGGACGGCAAGCGCATCATCCTGCTGGCCGAAGGCCGCCTGGTGAACCTGGGTTGCGGCACGGGGCACCCGTCGTATGTGATGAGCTCGTCGTTCGCGAACCAGACGATCGCCCAGATCGAACTGTTCCAGCACAAGGACAAGTACCCGGTCGGCGTCTACACGCTGCCGAAGCACCTGGACGAGAAGGTCGCCCGCCTGCAGCTGAAGAAGCTGAACGCGCAGCTGAGCGAGCTGACGCCGGAGCAGGCCGCCTACATCAACGTGAAGGTCGAAGGCCCTTACAAGCCGGAACACTACCGCTACTAATCAGTGCGAAGGCCGGCGCGAAGCCGGCCTTTTTTTGGCACGCGTCCTGTTCATAAAAAGCTTCAACCAAAGGCTTCCCACATGCGTCTGGTCCTGACCTGGTTCATCAATGCCCTGGCACTGTTCGCAGTGCCCTACCTGATGCATTCCGTCGACGTCACGAGCGTCGGCGCGGCCCTGATCGCGGCGCTCGTCCTCGGCCTGGTGAACACGCTGATCCGTCCAGTGCTGCTCCTGCTGACCCTACCCGTGACCGTGCTGTCGCTGGGCCTGTTCATCTTCATCGTCAACGGTTTCACCTTCTGGCTGGTGGCGCAATTCGTGGACGGTTTCAACGTGACGAGCTTCTGGGCGGCGGTCGGCGGCGCACTGCTGTACAGCGTGATCTCCTGGGCCCTCTCCTCCCTGTTGTTGAAAGACGCCGATGGCTGACCATAATTTCAGTATTGAATTCTTCCCGCCCAAGACGGCGGAAGGCACGGAAAAGCTGCGCGCCACGCGCGCCAAGCTGTCCGAACTGCATCCCAAGTATTTTTCCGTCACGTTCGGTGCCGGCGGCACCACCCAGCGCGGCACGCTGGAAACCGTGCTCGACATCATGGGCGCCGGCGAGGAAGCCGCGCCGCACCTGTCCTGCGTGGGCGGCACGCGCGAATCGATCCGCGCGATCCTGGACGAATACAAGTCGCACGGCATCAAGCGTGTCGTCGCGCTGCGCGGCGACCTGCCGAGCGGCTACGGCGCGGCCGGCGAGTTCCGCTATGCCAACGAGCTGGTGGAATTCATCCGCGCCGAAACGGGCGACTGGTTCCACATCGAAGTTGCCGCCTATCCGGAAGTACATCCCCAGGCGAAATCGCCGCAGTCCGACATGGACGCGTTCGTGCGCAAGGTGAATGCCGGCGCCGATGCGGCGATCACGCAGTATTTCTACAATGCCGACGCATACTTCCAGTTCGTCGACGCGGCGCAAAAAGCCGGCGTCAACGTGCCCATCGTGGCCGGCATCATGCCGATCACGAACTACACGCAACTGATGCGCTTCTCCGACATGTGCGGCGCCGAGATCCCCCGCTGGGTGCGGCTGAAGCTGGCCAGCTTCGGCGACGACACCGCATCCATCAAGGCCTTCGGCCTGGACGTGGTGACGGCGCTGTGCGAACGGCTGCTCGCCGGCGGCGCCCCGGGCCTGCACTTCTACAGCATGAACCAGGTCGCCCCGACGACGGCCCTGTGGCAGCGCCTGGTGAAATAAATTGCTTGAAAAATGGGGACGTACCCCATTTTTGAAGCAACACATCATCCGGCTTCGGTGATGATCCGGTCCAGCGCGATGTCGTGCCCGTCGCTGCCGAATTCGGCGGCGAGGCACGAGTAGGCGATGCCGACGGTTGCCGGCCGCGGCGCCTTTTCCAGCGTGCGGTCGTAGAAGCCGCCGCCGTACCCCAGCCGGTAGCCTGCCGCGTTGAAACCCAGGCAGGGCACCAGCAGGGCGGGGGGATACGATTCGATCCGCAGTTCGGCCGGTACCGCGATGCCCATCGCATCCTTCACCAGCGGCTCGCCGATCTGCCAGGCGGCGAAATCGAGCGGCGTGTCGCGCTGGAGCACCACGGGCAACAGCAGCCGCACCCCCAGCCGCGCCAGTTCGGCGTAGGCCGCATGCAGGTCGGGCTCGTCGCGCAGCGGCCAGTAGACACCCAGCGCGTCGACCTGTGTCGCATGCCACCACTCGACGATGTGCCGGCAGATGCCGGCATCCCATTGCGCGCGGGTTTCCGCGGGCAAGTTGCGCCGCGCGGCCAGCAATTGCTTGCGTAATGACGTCTTGTCGGCCACAAGAGACCCGGCCGGTGCAGTGCTGCCGGCTGCAGAAAATCCGTCCGGTGAAGCTTTGTCGGCCGCAAGGGAGCCGGCCGCGGCAGCGTTTTCGGCCGGGCCCGTCTGTTCGCGTGCGGGTGGTAGCCCTTGAGTCAGGCGTGTTATTCTCTGGTCGCTGGTCATGTCACTACTTGAGAGTCGTATCTTGATTTCCCCGTCGAAATGGATAGCCGGCGCGCTGATTGCCATCTCCTGCGCCACGTCGCCACTGGCGATCCCGCAGGATCTCGGCGAGAGCCGCAAGGAGGATGACGCGTTCCTGCTGTTGCGCGATTCCGTGCGCCGCAACGATGCGCCCAAGGCCGAGTTCTACGCGGCGCGGCTGGCCAATTACGCCATGCCATCCTACGTCGACTATTATCGGCTCAAATCGCATTTCCGTGACGCCACCTCGGCCGAGATCCTGGCCTTCCTGCAGCGCCACGAGGGCACGGCGATCGCCGACCGCCTGCGCAACGACTGGCTGCTGGAGCTAGGTCGCAAGCGCGAGTGGGCCATGTTCGACCAGCAGTTCCCCCTGTTCGTGCTGAAGGACGATACCCAGGTCAAGTGCTATGGCCTGCTGTCGCGCCTGTCGAAAGGCGAGAACGTGGCCGCCGAGGCCAGGGCCCTGCTGATCTATCCGCCGTATTACGGCGACGGCTGCAGCGCGCTGATCGCGTCGCTGGCGCAGACCGGCCAGTTCACGCAGGACGACCTGTGGGCGCAGGTGCGCCTGGCCGGCGAAACGAAAGCCACCACTGCAGCGCGCCGCACGATCATGCTGCTGAACGGGTCGGACAAGAACATCGCGCAGGCCATCGACGTGCCCGCCGTGGTGCTGGCAAAAGGCGTTGGCGAGTCGAAGGCCGACCGCGAAGTATTCCTCGTCGCCCTGGGCCGCGCCGCGCGCACGAGTGTGAAGCTGTCCGTGCTGGCGCTGCGCAAGGCGCTGCCGAAGCTGACGCCCCAGGAGCAGGCGATCGGCTGGGCCAATATCGCGCTGCCGGCATCGTTCGTCGTCGACCCGGAAACCTCCGATTACTGGCGCCGTGCCAATGGCGCCCCGCTGTCGATCGACCAGCACCAGTGGCGCACCCGCTATGCGCTGCGCGACGGTAACTGGCAAGTGGTGCGCGACTACCTTGCCGCCATGCCGCCGCAGTTGCGGCAGGATCCCACCTGGGTGTACTGGCAGGCCCGCACGTCGGTCGCGCTGGCCGGCGGCAAACTGACCCCTGAAGCGCAGTTCCTGTACCAGAGCATTGCCGACCGCGAGGATTACTACGGCTTGCTGGCCGCGGAGGAGCTGGGCCGCACCGTGAGCATTCCCGCCCCTGGCGCGCCGGCGACGCCGGCCGAAATCGCCGCGATCGCCGCCAATCCCGGTATCCAGCGGGCGCTGAAATTCTTCGACCTGCGGCTGCGTTTCGAAGGCCTGCGCGAATGGAACTGGGAAGTGCGGCACCTGTCCGACCGTGAACTGATTGCCGCCGCCGAATATGCGCGCCAGCACCACATCCTCGACCGCATGGTGTACACGGCCGAGCGTACCCGTGCGCTGGCCGACTACACCCACCGCTACCCGGCACCGCACGATGAAATCATGCGGCCCACCACCAATACGCTGGGCCTCGACCGCGCGTGGGTGTATGGCCTGATCCGCCAGGAATCGCGCTTCGTCATGAACGCCACGTCGAGCGCGGGAGCGTCCGGCCTGATGCAGGTGATGCCATCCACCGGCCGCTGGGTCGCCAACAAGATCGGGCTGACCGACTTCGTGCAGGACATGCTGAACGACGTGCGCACCAACATCCTGCTGGGCGCCAACTACATGAACATGGTGCTGGGCAGCATGGACGGCTCGCAGGTGCTGGCCACCGCCGCCTATAACGCGGGGCCCGGCCGGCTGCGCTCGTGGCGTTCGGCGCTGTCCAGGCCGATGGATGCCACGGTATTCATCGAATCGATCCCGTATTCGGAAACGCGCGGCTACGTGAAGAACGTGATGACCAATGCCACCTTCTACGCGGCCCTGTTCGAAGGCAAGCCGCAATCGATCAAGGCCAGGCTGGGCGTCGTCGTGCCCAAAGGCTACAGCGAAAAAGACCTGCCCGAGCAGGAGCCGCGTGGCCAGGATCCGCAGCAGACCAGTCTCTCGAGCCGCTGATCCGGCGCGCTCGCTTACCAACCTTCCCCATGCAAACGATCGAACTCGACCCTACCCTGAGCCAGACCCTGGCCGCCGCGAGCCAGCCCGGCCTCACGCTTGTCATCGGCAACAAGAACCTGTCTTCCTGGTCGATGCGGCCCTGGGTGGCGATGACCGCCTTCGGCATCCCGTTCACCGAGGTGCGCCTGCAGCTGGACCGGCCGGACACTTCCGGCAACATCGCCCGTTACACGCACAGCGGCCGCGTGCCGGTACTGCTGGCCGGCGACATCACGATCTGGGACAGCCTGGCGATCAGCGAATACCTGGCCGAGCAGTTCCCCGACAAGCACCTGTGGCCGCAGGACGTGGCGGCACGCGCGATGGCGCGTTCGATCTGCGCCGAGATGCACTCGAGTTTTGCGAGCCTGCGCGGCACGATGCCGATGAATATCAGCGCCAGCCTGCGCGGCCAGGGCCGCACGCCGGAAACGCAGGCCGACATCGGCCGCGTCAGCGAGATCTGGGAAGAGTGCCTGTGCCGTTTCGGCCATAACGATTTCCTGTTCGGCGATTTTTCGCTGGCCGACGCGTTCTTTGCGCCCGTCGTCACCCGCTTCAATACCTATGGCGTGGCACTGCCGCCGGCACTGTCGGCTTACTGCGAACGGGTCACGCGGCATCCTGCGGTGGCCCGCTGGATCGAACTGGCACACGCCGAAACCGCGCAAGGTGCGGGCGAAAGCGCGGCAGGCGAATGAAGACGTATGTCGTTGGCGGTGCCGTCCGCGATGAGCTGCTGGGACTGCCCGTCAAGGACCATGACCACGTCGTCGTCGGCGCCACGCCGGAGCAGATGGTGCAGCAGGGCTTCCGGGCCGTCGGCAAGGATTTCCCCGTGTTCCTGCACCCGGATACGCACGAGGAATACGCGCTGGCCCGCACCGAACGCAAGACCGCTCCCGGCTACAAGGGCTTCGTGTTCCACACGGCGCCGGATGTGACGCTGGAGCAGGACCTGGTGCGCCGCGACCTGACGATCAACGCCATCGCGCGCGCCGAGGACGGCACGCTGACCGACCCGTTCGACGGTCGGGGCGACATCGCCCGCCGCGTGTTCCGCCACGTGTCCGACGCGTTTGCCGAAGACCCGGTGCGCATCCTGCGCGTGGCCCGTTTCGCCGCCCGCTACGACGGCTTCACCGTGGCGCCCGAAACCAATGCGCTGATGCGCCGCATGGTCGACGATGGCGAAGTCGATGCGCTGGTACCTGAGCGCGTATGGCAGGAACTGTCGCGCGGCCTGCTGGAGAAGCGGCCTTCGCGGATGCTGCAGGTGCTGCGCGGCTGCGGCGCACTGGCGCGCATCGTGCCGGAACTGGACCGCCTGTGGGGCGTGCCCCAGCCGGAACGGTGGCATCCGGAAGTCGATACGGGCATCCACATGGAACAGGTCGTCGACTATGCGGCAGGGCAGGGCTGCGACCTGCCGGTGCGCTTCGCGGCGCTGCTGCACGACCTGGGCAAGGGCGCCACGCCGGCGGACAAGTGGCCGGCCCACCATGGCCATGAAGGCATTGGCGTCGCGCTGGTGAAGGATGTCTGCGCGCGGCTGAAGGTGCCCACCGAGTGCCGCGACCTGGCCGTGCTGGCGGCACGCGAACATGGCAACGTGAGCCGGGCGCTCGAACTGCGTTGCAACACGATCGTCAAGCTGTTCGAACGCAGCGATGCGTTCCGCAAGCCGGCCCGGTTCCTGCAATTGCTGCAGGTAGCCGAATGCGATGCGCGCGGCCGGGAAGGGCCCACGGCCTCGTTCCGCGACGCGCCGTTCCCGCAGCGCGAGTACCTGGAGCGGGCGCTGGCCGCCGCCCGCGGCGTCAACGCCGGGGAAATCGCCCTGGCCTGCACCGAGCAGCCCGACCGCATTCCCGAACGGGTACGCGCAGCCCGCGTGCGCGCGGTGAGCGAGGCGCTGGCGCTGCCCATCGAGGCGGACGAACAAAACGGCACCGGGGAGGGCTGATGGCCCGCCTGAACCTGTTCCGCAATCCCCTGAACAAATGGCTGGGCCGCCCCGAGTCGCGGCCCACCATTCCCGTCAAGGAATTGCGCGAGCGGGACCGCCGCCGGATCCTGCGCCATTTCCTGCAGATCGAAGGACGCGACCGGCTGCTGCGCTTCGGCTCGCCCATCACGGACGAGCAGGTGACGAAGTATGTCGACAGCATCGACTTCGAGCGCGACATGGTGTTCGGCGTCTACAACCGGGTGTTTCGCCTCGTCGCGGTCGGGCACCTCGGGTTCGCGGAAAAGCAGCCGCACAAGGACAGCGCCACCGAAAAGGACCGCGTGGCCGAATTCGGCGTCTCGGTCCTGAAAACCGCGCGCGGCCTGGGCATCGGCTCGAAGCTGTTCGAGCGCGCCGCGATCGTCTGCCGCAACCATGACATCGACACGTTGTACATGCACTGCCTGTCGTCGAACCAGATCATGATCCACATCGCAAAGAAGGCGGGCATGGCAATCCACCGCGAGTATGGCGAAGCGGATGCCTACCTGAAACTGGGGCCGGCGGACCCCTCCAGCGTGCTGCAGGAAGCCATGCAGGAACAGCTGGCCACGATCGACTATGCGCTCAAGGCCAACGTGCGGCGGGCCGCCAAGCTGTGGGACATGCTGCCGGGGCGGAAAAAGTGACTGTCAAACCAGCGGCAGCGCCGTCGTATCCTTGATTCGCTGCAGCGCAAAACTCGACTTCACGTCCAGCACCGCCGGATGCCGCAGCAGCGTGGCCATCATGAAGCGCGAGAAGTGGTCCATGTCTTCCACGTGCACGCGCAGCAGGTAATCCATTTCGCCCGTCATCGCATAGCAGGCCACCACCTCCGGCCACCCTTCGACGGCCACGGCGAAATCCTCGCGCGGTGACACGGTGCCCGGCAGCGCACCCAGCGCACGGGCGGTGCTGTGCGCCACGGCGGCGGCGTCGCTGTGCTTTTCCAGCCGCACGTTCACGTAGGCCAGCAGGCCCAGGCCGATCTTGTCCGGATCGAGCAGCGCCACGTACTGGCGGATCACGCCTTCCTCTTCCAGCCGCTTGATGCGGCGCAGGCAGGGCGACGGCGACAGGCTGACCTGCTCGGCCACGTCCTGGTTGGACAGGCGGCCATCTTCCTGCAGGATCGAAAGGATTTTACGGTCTGTCTTGTCCAGCGCGATCTTGGTCATAATCTTCTCTAGGTGTCCCTGATAACGCAATATTATTGCTCAAAACCCCTTGCCAAGGGAAATCTTTGCAATTTAATTCTTCCTCTCGAAGCCTATACTTTTCGCTATTCGATAAAGGAGACGCACATGCAATTCACGCCCTGGGAAAACCCGATGGGAACCGACGGATTCGAATTCGTCGAGTTCGCCGCACCCGATCCGAAAGCGCTCGGGCAGCTGTTCGAGAACATGGGCTTTACCGCCATCGCGCGCCATCGCACCAAGGATGTCACGCTGTACCGCCAGGGCGAGATCAATTTCATCATCAACGCCGAGGAGCATTCGTTCGCGCAGCGTTTCGCGCGCCAGCACGGCCCTTCGGTGTGCGCGATCGCGATCCGCGTCGACGATGCGGCCCATGTCTACAGCAAGGCGCTGGAAATGGGGGCGTGGGGCTTCGACAACAAGACCGGCCCGATGGAACTGAACATCCCGGCGATCAAGGGCGTGGGCGATTCGCTGCTGTACCTCGTCGACCGCTGGCGCGGCAAGAACGCCGCCAAGGGGCAGGCGCCCGGCAGCATCGGCGACATCAGCATCTACGACGCCGACTTCGTGGCCATTCCCGGCGTCGATCCGAATCCCGTCGGCAAGGGCCTCACGTATATCGACCACCTCACGCACAACGTCTACCGTGGCCGCATGGCCGAGTGGGCCGGCTTCTACGAACGCCTGTTCAATTTCCGCGAGATCCGCTATTTCGACATCGCCGGCAAGCACACGGGCCTGAAGTCGAAGGCGATGACTTCGCCGTGCGGCAAGATCCGCATTCCGATCAACGAATCGTCGGACGACAAGTCGCAGATCGCCGAGTACCTGAACGAATACCATGGCGAAGGCATCCAGCACATCGCGCTGGGCACCGATGACATCTACAACTCCATCCAGGGAATGCGCGACAACGGAATCGCTTTCCAGGATACGATCGAAACGTATTACGAACTGGTCAACCGGCGCCTGCCCAACCATGGCGAAAACCTGGACGAGCTGCGCCGCCTGCGCATCCTGATCGACGGGCAGGCCAACAGCGATGAGCAGGGCAATCCGCAGCGCGAACTGCTGCTGCAGATCTTCACGCAAAACGTGATCGGCCCGATCTTCTTCGAGATCATCCAGCGCAAGGGCGACCAGGGCTTTGGCGAAGGAAACTTCCGCGCGCTGTTCGAGTCGATCGAACTCGACCAGATTCGCCGCGGCGTGCTGGAGGTCAAGCCGACAGCCACCGCGTAAGCAGCAGCGCCACACAGCAGAGCCGGCAGCACCCCGCAAGAGGGCGCGCCGGCTTGAAGCTTTCAGCAGCACATATTGGAGACAACCCATGAACGCACCTCACAAGGGTACGGAGCTAGGCAAAGAGGACATCACCCTCGAAGACAAGTGGACGCTGGAGCGCGGCAGCGCGTTCCTCACCGGCACCCAGGCGCTGATCCGCCTGCCCATGCTGCAGCGCGAACGCGACCTGAAGGCCGGCCTGAACACGGCCGGCTACATCACCGGCTACCGCGGTTCGCCCGTCACGTCGATCGACCAGACGGCGGTGAAGGCGAAAAAATACCTGGACGCGCACCACGTCAAGTTCCACCCGGGCATGAACGAAGACCTGGCCGCCACGGCGGTATGGGGCACGCAGCAAACCAACCTGTTTGCCGACGCGAAATACGACGGCGTGTTTTCCATGTGGTATGGCAAAGGCCCGGGCGTGGACCGCTGCGGCGACGTGTTCAAGCATGCCAACAACGCCGGCAGTTCGAAGCACGGCGGCGTGCTGGTGCTGGCCGGCGACGACCATGCGGCCAAGTCCTCGTCCACGGCGCACCAGTCGGACCACATCCTGGCCGCATGCGGCATTCCCGTGCTGTACCCTTCGTCCGTGCAGGAATACCTCGACTACGGCCTGCATGGCTGGGCGATGAGCCGCTACACGGGGTTGTGGGTGGCCATGAAGTGCGTGACCGACATCATCGAATCGGGTGCCGTCATCGACTTCGACCCGGACCGCGTGCAGATCGCCATGCCGGACGATTTCGAGCTGCCGCCGGGCGGCCTGAACATCCGCTGGCCGGATGCAGTGCTGGACCAGGAAGTGCGGATGAACAGCTACAAGTGGTACGCGGCGCTCGCGTACTGCCGCGCCAACAAGCTCAATAAAATCATCTGGGACAGCCCGCGGCCGAAGATCGGCATCATCACCGCCGGCAAGTCCTATCTCGACACGCGCCAGGCGCTGGCCGACCTCGGCATCGACGAACAGGCCGCGGCCGACATCGGCATCCGCCTGTACAAGGTGGGCATGACATGGCCGCTGGAGGCCGATGGCGTGCATGAATTCGCGCGCGGGCTGGACGAGATCCTGGTAGTGGAGGAAAAGCGCCAGATCCTCGAATACGCATTGAAGGAAGAGCTGTACAACCTGCCCGATGGCCAGCGCCCGCGCGTGGTCGGCAAGTTCGATGACACCGGCGAATGGTCGAACCAGCACCGCAGCGGCCACGGCGACTGGCTGCTGCCTGCCACGTATGAACTGAATCCGGCGCAGATCGCCCGCGCCATCGCCAGCCGCATTTCGCACTACTGCGCGGGCCACCCGGTGGCAAAGCGCGTGCAGGAACGCATCGCCTTCCTGGAAGCAAAGGAACTGGTGCTCAAGAACGTGCCCGCCAAGGCCAATCCGGAAACGGACCGCACGCCGTACTTCTGTTCCGGTTGCCCGCACAATTCGTCGACCAAGGTGCCCGAAGGTTCGCGCGCGCTGGCCGGCATCGGCTGCCACTACATGGTGTTGTGGATGGACCGCGAAACGTCCACGTTCACGCACATGGGCGCGGAAGGCGTCACGTGGGTGGGCCAGGCGCCGTTCACGAACGAGCAGCACGTGTTCACCAACCTCGGCGACGGTACCTATTTCCACTCCGGGATCCTGGCGATCCGGGCGGCGGTGGCCGCCAAGGTCAACATCACCTACAAGATCCTGTTCAACGACGCGGTGGCCATGACGGGCGGCCAGGCCTTCGACGGCCCGCTCGATCCGGGCATGATCTCGCGGCAGATCGCTGCCGAAGGCGTCACGCCGATCATCGTCGTCACCGATGACCCGGACAAGTACCCGGACGATTACGCATGGGCACCCGGCGTCACCGTGCGCCACCGTTCCGAACTGATGGACGTGCAGAAGGAGCTGCGCGACAAGCCCGGCGTGTCGGCGATGATCTACGACCAGACCTGCGCCTCCGAGAAACGGCGCCGCCGCAAGCGCAACGAATACCCCGATCCCGCCAAGCGCGTGGTCATCAACGAGGCCGTGTGCGAAGGTTGCGGCGACTGCTCGGTGCAGTCGAACTGCCTGTCCGTGGAACCGCTGGAAACGGAACTGGGGCGCAAGCGCCAGATCAACCAGTCGAGCTGCAACAAGGATTACTCGTGCGTGTCCGGCTTCTGCCCGTCGTTCGTGACGGTGGAAGGGGGCCAGCTGAAGAAACCGAAGAAGGCGGCCGCCGGCGGCGAAGTGCCGGCATTGCCCGCACCCGTGCTGCCGTCCACTGCGCAGCCCTACGGCATCCTCGTCACGGGCATCGGCGGCACTGGCGTCGTCACTGTCGGCCAGATCCTGGCCGTGGCGGCGCACGTGGAGAACAAGGGCGCCGTGGTGCTCGACATGAGCGGCCTGGCGCAGAAGGGCGGGCCGGTGATGTCGCACGTGCGGCTGGCCGACCGCCAGGCCGACCTGCACTCCACGCGGGTGGGCACCGGCAGCGCCGATCTCGTGATCGGCTGCGACCAGATCGTCACGGCCAGCCGCGATGCCCTGAGCCGGATGGGCGAAGGCCGCACGTGGGCCGCGATCAATTCCACCGGCGCCACCACCGCCGCGTTCGTGAAAAACCCGGACTGGCAATTCCCGGGTACCAGCTCGCAGTCGGAAATCCTGCGTGCCTGCGGCGAAGACCGCGTGGACTTCCTCGATGCGGGCCGCATCGCCAGCGCACTGATGGGCGATGCGATCGCCACGAACATGTTCATGCTGGGCTACTGCTTCCAGAAGGGCCACGTGCCATTGTCGGAAGCATCGCTGATGAAGGCGGTCGAACTGAATGGCGTGTCGGTGGCGTTCAACAAGGCCGCGTTCAACTGGGGCCGCTATGCGGCGCACGATCTCGCCGCCGTGACGAAGATGGCGGCACCCGCCCAGGTCATCGAATTCAAGCGCACGCAGTCGCTGGACGAGCTGGTCACCCGCCGCGTGGAATTGCTGACGGCTTACCAGAACGCCGCGTATGCCAACCAGTATCGTGACTTCGTCGGCCAGGTACGCGCTGCGGAAGAGCGGCTGGGATCGAAAAAACTCACCGAAGCCGTTGCCCGCTACCTGTACAAGCTGATGGCTTACAAGGATGAGTACGAGGTCGCCCGGCTCCACACGGATCCGGCCTTCCGCCGGAAGATCGAAGGCATGTTCGAAGGCGACTACGCGGTGAAATACCACCTGGCGCCGCCGCTGCTGGCGAAGACGGACAAGGATGGCCACCTCGTGAAGCAGCAGTTCGGCCCGTGGATGCGGCAGGCGTTCGGCGTGCTGGCGAAGCTGAAGGGCTTGCGCGGCACGCCGCTCGACGTGTTCGGTTACACGGCCGAGCGCAAGATGGAGCGTGCGCTGATCGGGCAGTACCGCGATACGGTGGCGGCACTGCTGCCGAAGCTCACGCAGGAAAACCTGGCCACGGCCGTGGCGATTGCCCGGATCCCGGAAGACATCCGCGGCTATGGCCACGTGAAGGAGCGCCACCTGAAGGCGGCGAAGCAGAAGGAGGCTGCGCTGCTGGCAACGTATCACGCTACCCCTCACGCTGCCCCTCACGCTGCGCCAGCGGCCGCGCCGCACGCGGCCTGAGGTTCGATGCAGCAGCGACTGCGAGGATGCCACGGCATCTTCGCAGTCGCTGCCCGTGATGCGCTATCGCTACGCCAGTCGCGTTCGCGGGCGGCCCGCAACCGTTGAGCAACGCATAAGCAATCTCGAAAGGCTTCGTTCAAAAAAGGCAATCCTGTTCGTATGATTCGGTTCCCACAAGGACCAATCATGCCGACAATGAAGACCAAGAATCCGATTCTCGCCGCAGCAGTCAGGACCATGTTCTGCATCCCTTTCTGCGGCATGCCCCTGCTGGCGCAGGCGCAGGCTGAACCGCCGCCCGAAGGGGCGGCGCCCACCGTCGTCGTCACGGGCTCGCGCATTCCGCGCGCCACGCTCGAAGGCCCGTCGGCCGTTACCGTGATCACGGCCGAGGACATTACCCGCCAGGGTTACAAGAACGTGTTCGATGCCCTGAACAACCAGGTGCAGAACAGCGGCTTCGTGCAGGGCGCCGATTTCGGCAATACCTTCACGCCGTCGGCCAACACCATCAGCCTGCGCGGGCTGGGCCCGAACCATACGCTGGTGCTGCTGAACGGCCGGCGCCTGGCCGATTTCCCGATCGCGTACGAAGGCACCGTCAACTTCACCAACCTGGCCAATATTCCTTCCACCGTCGTGGAACGGATCGAGATCCTGTCCGGCGGCGCATCCGCGATCTATGGATCGGATGCGATCGCCGGCGTCGTCAACATCATCCTCAAGAAGCAGCACAGCGGCTTCGACGTCAACTTCAAGGCCGGCGGTACCACGCGCGGCGGCGGCGCCGACCGGCGCGTGCAGTTCACGGGCGGCCGGCAGTTCGGCAAGCTCGATACCGTGTTCGCCCTGGAAGTGAGCGAACGCCAGCCGCTGGCCGCCTACCAGCGCGACTTCATGGACACGCGCGACGGCACGCCGACCAATGTGCTGTCGCGGCGCAATGTCACCGCGGGGCGCTACGTGGACCTGGGCGACACGTGCGGGGCGATCGGCGGGCTGTTCGGCGACAGCGTCGCCAGCTACACCTCCCGCACCGGTGCCTACTGCGCCAGCCCCAAGGTGGGGCCCACCTACTGGTCGGTGCAGACGAAGAACCTGAGCAAGAACGCGTATGCCAGCGCCACGTATGATCTGGACGAGGACACCGAATTCTTCGCCGACGTGCTGGCCGGCCACAATGGCACGCAGAACAACACGCGCGGCCTGTCGTGGATGTCGCAGTCGACGTCCAACAGCTATTTCCTGAACCGGAACACCGGCAACTATGAGGCGTGGACCCGCTATTTCGCGCCGGAGGAAATGGGCGGCGTAGAGCAGTTCAATCGCGCGTGGACCGACCGTGCGCTGGCCGCGTCGCTGGGCGCGCGCGGCCGCATTCCGGGCACGGGCTGGAAGTATGAAGCGGGCTACAGCGCGTCGTGGTACAAGAGCGAGAACCACGTGCCGCGCGCGCTGGCGAACATCGACACTTTCTTCCTCGGCCCGCGCCTGGGTACCGACGAGGATGGCGTGGGCATCTACGCGCCCGATCCGAACCGGCTGACCACGCCGCTCACGCCGGCCGAATTCGGCGCCATCAAGGGCCTGTCGCACAGCGAGGACGAATCGTGGACCAACACGCTGTCGGCCTCCGTGAACGGCACGCTGGTCGAATTGCCGGCCGGCCCGCTGCAACTGGCCGCCGTGCTCGAGGCGGGGCGCCAGGGTTTTTCCAACGTGCCCGACCCGCGCATCAACGAAGGCTACTTCAACGTGGCCACGCGCAGCGACGTCACGGCGGGCACGCGCACCCGCTACGCGGCCGGCGCCGAAGTCAACATCCCGGTGGTAAAGACGGTCAATGCCACGCTGGCGGGCCGCTACGATCGCTACAAGTTCGCCGAGCGCACCAGCGGCAAGTTCACGTATGCGGGCGGGCTCGAATGGCGGCCCGCGAAGGAACTGCTGGTGCGCGCCAACCGCGCCACCAGCTTCCGCGCGCCGGACATGAACTACATCTACAAGGCGCGCGGCACCGGCTATTACTCGTCCACCACCGACTACTACCGCTGCGGCCTGGCGGGCCAGCCGCTCGACAGCTGCGATTACGCCAACGTGTCGCCGGGTTCCGACTATGTGCAGAACGGCAGCCGCGACCTGAAGCCGGAGCGTGGCCGTTCGTATGGCGCCGGCATCGTCTGGTCGCCCAGCAGTGCATTCGATGCCTCCGTCGATTACTGGAACATCCGCATCGACGACCTGGTGACGAACCTTTCCGCCGACCAGTTGCTGCGCGACGAAGCCGCATGCCGGCTGGGCACGCAGGACATCGGTTCGCCTACCTGCGTGGATGCGCTGGCGCGCATCACCCGGTATGCAGCCGATTCGCTCGTGCGGCCCGGCGAGATCCGCGAGATCCGCGTCAACCCGATCAACGCGGCGCAGCAGGGCAGCAGCGGCTTCGACGTGAGCGCGAAGTACGCCTTGCGCACGTCCGCCTACGGCGTGTTCACGGTGCGCGGCAATTACTCGAAGACGGTCACGCGCCGCTCGAAGCAGTTCGCGGGCGACGAGGTTTCCGACGACCTGCACTCGTATGAAAGCTCGGACTGGCCGGACAAGCTGACAGCCAGCCTGAACTGGAACGCGGGCCGCTGGTCGAGCACCGTGTTCGCCACCCGCTACGGCAAGATCCCGAATGCCGCATGGACCGGCTACCTGACGCCGACAACGCTCGTCAACGCCAGCGCCGTGTACCAGGTAACGGACCGCCTCACCCTGTCGCTGATCGTCAACAACGTGGCCAACAAGATCAAGCACGACACCACTGGCGGCTGGCCGAACTACCCGGTCGGCAGTTACAGCCCGGCGGGCCGCGCCGGCTGGGTCGAGCTGAACTATCACTTCGGTTCCTGATGTGCTTTGGGTTGGCCGGCATGACAGGCATGTTGTAAGTCTATAATGTTTCGGCCATGGCGGAACCGGCATGCGATCCATGTCGTGTTCCGCTTTTTTTATCGGTCGACCCGACCCCTACCGGAGCCCTTGTAGATGATCCGTACCGCACTGTCGCTTGCCTTGCTTGCCACCGTTCCGCTGGCCCATGCCGCCCCCGATCTCACCACTGTCTCGGAGCGCTCCGGCTTCCAGGCCACCGGGCGCTACGACGAGGTGATCCGGCTGTGCGCGGATTTCCAGAAGGCGTATCCGAAGGCGGTGCGCTGTCTCGAATTCGGCCGCACGCCGGAAGGGCGGCCGATGCTGGCGCTGGCCGTGTCGAAGACCGGGGCGTTGACGGCGGAAGCGGCGAAAAAGAAAAACATCCCCGTGCTGCTGGTGCAGGGCGGCATCCATGCCGGCGAGATCGATGGCAAGGATGCGGGCTTTCTCGCGCTGCGCCACGCGCTCGACGGCAAGGCCGCCAGCGGCTCGCTGGACAGGCAGGTACTGCTGTTCGTCCCCGTGTTCAACGTGGATGGCCACGAGCGTTTCGGCCCGAACAACCGCCCGAACCAGCGCGGCCCCGTGGAGATGGGCTGGCGCGTCACCGCGCAGAACTACAACCTGAACCGCGATTACCTGAAAGCCGACGCGCCGGAGATGCAGTCGATGCTGGCGCTGGTGAATGCATGGGACCCGCTGGCCTACATCGACCTGCACGTGACCGATGGCGCCAAGTTCGAGCCGGACGTGTCGATCCAGGTGGAACCCGTGCATGGCGGCGACGCGGCACTGCGCGAAGCGGGCACCGCGCTGCGCGACAACGTGATCGCCGACCTGCGCAAGCAGGGATCCGATCCGAAGCATTTCTATATCTCGTTTGCCAGGACGGATGAGCCGCAGTCGGGCTTCGTCGACGAGATGTCCGGCGCGCGTTTTTCGACCGGTTACTTCTACCTGCGCAACCGCTTCGGCATGCTGGTGGAGACGCACTCGTGGAAGGATTACCCGACGCGCGTGAAGATCACGTACAACACGATCGTGTCGCTGATGGACCAGGTGGCAAGGAATGGTACCGAGTGGCGCAAGGCGGCGCTGGCCGCCGATGCCCGTGCGTCCGCGCTGGCAGGCGCGGACTTCCCGCTCAGCTACAAGACCACCGACAAGGTGCAGACGATCGACTTCCGCGGCTACGAGTACAAGCGCGTACCGTCCGACGTCTCCGGCGGCACCTGGACGCAATACGACGAAACGAAGCCGCAGCTGTGGAAGGTGCCGCTGCGCGACGAGATCGTGCCCGACTTCACGATCAAGGCGCCAACCGGGGGCTACCTGGTGCCGGCCGCGCAGGCCGCCGCCGTGGGCGCGAAGCTGAAGCAGCACGGCGTGGCATTCAAGGTGCTGGCCGCGGCGCCGGGCAAGGTGGATGTCGAGGCGTTCCGCGCCACGAAGACGAAGCTGACGCCGCAATCGTTCGAAGGCCACCAGATGCTGGCGGTGGAAGGCGCGTGGGAGTCCGAGGCGCGCGACCTGGGCGCCGGCGCGCTGTTCGTGCCGATCGCGCAGCCGAAGGCGCGGCTGGTGATGACGATGCTGGAGCCGCAGGGCGCCGACTCGCTGCTCGCCTGGGGCATGTTCAATACCGCGTTCGAGCGCAAGGAATACATGGAAGAGTACGTGGCCGAGGAAGTGGCGCGCGAACAGCTGAAGGACCCGGCCGTGGCGGCCGCGTTCAAGGAAAGGCTGGACAACGATCCCGCCTTTGCAAAGAGCTCCCGCGCACGGCTGGAATTCTTCGCAAAGCGCCACGCCTCGTGGGACGAGCGGTTCAACCTGTATCCGGTGTACCGCACGGACCGGAAATTCTGAAGCAATACTGCCGAGAAAATGTTTCCTGAAAAATGGGGACGTACCCCATTTTTAGAGCAACTTATTTCGGCTGCAGCGGAATGATTCCCGGCACGGTAGCCGGCGTCGAGCAGGGTTCCTCGTCGAACGCGATATCGCCCAGCGGGTTGGCCACGCCATCCGTCTTGAGATCGGTGAAGCCGAACAGGTTGCGGTCCATCAGGTGCGACGGCACCACGGTGGACAGCGCCGAGAACACGCTTTCCACACGGCCCGGGGTTTTCTTTTCCCAGTCGCGCAGCATGGCCTTGATCTGCTTGCGCTGCAGGTTTTCCTGCGAGCCGCACAGGTCGCACGGGATGATCGGGAAGCTTTTCACTTCCGCATAGCGCTCCGTGTCTTCTTCCTTCACGTAGGCCAGCGGGCGGATCACCATGTGCTTGCCGTCGTCGGACACCAGCTTGGCCGGCATGCCCTTGAGCTTTCCGCCGAAGAACATGTTGAGGAAGAAGGTCTCGAGGATGTCGTCGCGGTGGTGGCCCAGCGCGATCTTGTTGCAGCCCAGTTCATCGGCCACGCGGTACAGGATGCCGCGGCGCAGGCGCGAGCACAGCGAGCAGGTGGTCTTGCCTTCCGGGATCAGGCGCGTGACGATCGAGTACGTGTCCTGGTTTTCGATGTGGAACGGCACACCCAGTTCCGTCAGGTAGCGCGGCAGCACGTCGGCCGGGAAGTTCGGCTGCTTCTGGTCGAGGTTGACGGCCACGATGTCGAAGTGGATCGGCGCGCGCTCGCGCAAGGTCAGCAGGATGTCGAGCAGCGCATAGCTGTCCTTGCCGCCGGACAGGCACACCATCACCTTGTCGCCGTCTTCGATCATGTTGAAGTCGCCAATGGCCTGGCCCACCAGGCGGCACAGGCGCTTGTGCAGCTTGTTGTTCTCGTAGGCGACCTTCTCGGCCGATTTTTCCACGGGTTTATCGACGATCGCGTTCATGCTTCATCCTTGATGCGGAAGACTTCGACACCCACGCCTTCGCAGTCCGGGTACACATCCGGCTTCATCGTCGACAGGCGCACGGCGCGTACGCGCGGGTGGGCCAGCAGTGCCGTCACCAGGTCGTCGCACAGCGTTTCCTGCAGGTGTACGTGGCCCTCGGCCATGCGCGCCGCGATCGTGTCGCGCATGAAGTCGTAGTCGACCACTTCATGCAGTTCGTCCGCCTTGGGCGTGGACACGGCCAGCGGGATATACAGGTCGACGTTGAACAGGACGCGCTGTTCGCCCTTTTTCTCGAATTCGTGCACGCCGATGTTGATCAGCACTTCGTAGTTGCGCAGGAACAGCCGGCGGCAGTCCTGCAGGCGGGGATGGGTGAGGGCGGACAGCATGATGGGATCGGTGAAATTAATAGGAAAAGTTATTTGGCGAGGAACATCACGTCGCGCGGCAGCGGCAGCAGGTGCTGGCCGCCATCGACCAGCAGCGTGGTGCCCGTGACGGCGCGCGCGGTGGCCGCATACAGCACGGCCGCGGCAATGTCTTCGGGAGTACTGGAACGCCCCAGCGGCGTTTGCGCATGGGCCTTGGCAAAGCCTTCCTCGGTCTGGTCGCCGGACACCATCGTGATGCCCGGCGCAACGCCGACCACGCGCACCTTTGGTGCCAGCGCCTGGGCCAGCACCGTGGTCGCCGTGTGCAGCGCCGCTTTCGACAGCGTGTACGACAGGTAATCGGGGTTGAGATTGTACAGCTTCTGGTCCAGCAGGTTGACGACCACGCCCTGGCCGCCCTCGGCCACCTGGGCGTGCAGCGCCTGCGCCAGCAGCACCGGCGCGGCCACGTTGGCGCGCATGTGCGCGTCCAGTTTCGCGCTGGTGAAGTCGGCGGCGCTGTCGTAGTCGAACAGCGAAGCATTGTTGACCACGCAGGTGACGGGGCCCAGCGCGTCGATCGCGGCGGGCAGCAGCCTTTGAACGGCCGCCTCGTCGGCAAGGTCGCCATGCACCAGCACCGCGCGGCGGCCCAGCGCGGCGATGTCCTGCGCCACCTGTTCGGCTTCGGCACGGGAGGCGCGGTAGTGCAGGGCCACGTTCCAGCCAGCGCGTGCCAGCGCCAGTGCGATGGCGCGGCCGATCCGGCGGCCGGCGCCCGTCACGAGTGCCACGGGGGCGCCATGGTGGTCGGTTGTCGATTGGTCTGTCGTCGTCATATCGTCGTTGGTTGCCCGATTCGCTACAATGCGGGGATGTCCCTTCCCGCACCTTCTCCGGACGCGCTGGCCGCGTCACAAGCCCTGCAGCAGCAGATCGCCGCCGACGTGGCGCGGCACGATGGCGAGCTGTCGTTTGCCCGCTTCATGGAAACGGCGCTGTATGCGCCCCGCCTCGGCTATTACACCGGCGGCGCCGCCAAGCTGGGCAAGGATGGCGATTTTACAACCGCACCGGAGATGTCGCCGCTGTTCGGCGCCGCGCTGGCGCGCGTCGCAGCCGACATTATCGCCCAAAGCGCACCCAGCATCCTCGAATTCGGCGCCGGTACCGGCAAGCTGGCGCGCGACGTGCTGACCGAACTGGCCGGCATGGGCGTGGCGGTGCAGCGCTATGCGATCGTTGAATTGTCCGGCGAGCTGCGCGCACGGCAGCAGGAGGCATTGCGCGATTTCCCCCAGGTCGTCTGGCTGGATGGTTTTCCCGAGTCGTTCGAGGGCGTGGTACTCGGCAACGAGGTGCTCGATGCGATGCCCGTGCACCTGGTCGTGAAAACGGCCGATGGCTGGCGCGAGCAGTGCGTGACGGTGGCGGAAGGGCGCTTCGATTACGTGGCCGCCGACCTGCCGCCCGCGCTCCTCGGCCAGGTCGCCCGCCAGATACCGGAACACGACAGCCTGCCGGAAGGCTATGTGACGGAATTGCACGGCACGGCCTGCGGGTTCATGGGCTCGCTGGGCGCGCTGCTGGCCAAGGGTCGGGGCGCCGCGATCCTGCTCGATTACGGCTTTCCCGCGCACGAGTTCTACCACCCCGACCGCTCGGCGGGCACGCTGATGTGCCATTACCGCCATCACGCCCATCCGGACCCATTCTTCCTGCCCGGCCTGCAGGACATCACCGCCCACGTGGATTTCACCGCGATGGCGCTGGCGGCGCAAAATGCGGGCGCCGACGTGCTGGCCTACATGAGCCAGGCGTCGTTCCTGCTCGGCGCCGGCATCGGCGACCTGCTGCTGCGCACCGATCCGGCCGACACGAAAGCCTACCTGCCGCAGTCGAACGCGGTGCACAAGCTGCTGTCGCCGGCGGAAATGGGCGAGCTGTTCAAGGTGCTGGTGGTGGGCAAGGGGGTCGAGCTGCCGCCGGTGCTGATGGCCAGCGACCGCGCATATCGCCTGTAGCGGGCCTTGTAATCGGCCTGCAGCGTGCCGCAAGCGGTTGCCGGGCACCGCCGCCAACTCCGTGTTTCTGTACAAAAATTGTTATAAGTTCGGCTATTATGGTTGACCTGGCGCGAAACCCGTCGTGACGCGCGGCTGACAATACTGAGACGATGGGCAAGATACATACTCACTACGACAACCTGAAAGTGGCCCGCGGCGCACCGCAGGAAGTCGTACGCGCCGCGTACAAGGCGCTGAGCCAGAAATACCATCCCGACAAGAACCCCGGCGACGAACGCGCGGCCCGCATCATGGCCATCGTGAACACGGCGTATGGCACCTTGTCCGACCCGCATCGGCGCAAGGAACACGACGACTGGATCGCCCAGGAAGAATACGAGATCGAACTGGTGGAAAGCACGCGCCAGGACGATCCGCATCGCGTGGCCGACGTGCCGGTAGGGGGCTGGCCCGACGGGGCGCAGCCGGTGCGCCGGCGGCAACGGGGGCCCGCCTGGCGCCTGTGGGTAACGGCCGTGACGTGCCTGGGGGCCGGCTGGATCGGCGGCGTGCTCACCGTGACCGAACCCCGCCAGGTGTCGACCGTGCTGGCCGCGGCCTGGGGCGGCAAGCCGGCAGGCGAAGTGACCGCCACCGCCAATCCTTATCCGCGCACCGTGCCCAGCATGGCCACGAACGATGGCTGGGAAAGCACGCCCCGGCCGTATTCGCCGGACAGCGATATGCAGCCACCGCCGATCAAGGTGGTGGCGGTGTCGCAGGTGATCCTGCCCGGCTATTCGGGCGAGTGCGAGAGCGAAACGCCGGCGCTGGCGGCGCCGAATGGCGAGCCGTGGCCCACGCAGTCGGGCTATGTGGAAGGTTTCCCGCTGATGAACCGGGGCCAGGACATGCAGCTAACGTTGGACAACGGCGACAATGCCTTCCCGGTCTTCATCAAGGTCTACGACCTGGAGCGCCGCTCGAACGTGCGCTACGTCTTCGTGCAGGCGCAGGATAAATTCATCGTCGAGGGGCTGGCCAGCGGCCGGTACGAGATCCGTTACCAGAACATCGACCTGGCCGGCAAGGCCACTGCTTGCACGCAGCGGCAGCGCGGGTAGCATCCCGCTTGCGCCGGTACCGTCGCGCGCGACGCGCCACGGCGGCGACGCTTACCATGGAAACCGGGAGAATGGCTGTGCGGACATCCGTGCACTTGCCACCATCCTTGGCCAGCATCGTTTGATCACCGGAGCATTTACCACATCATGGCGCCACTGAACGGCCTTGCCGCACTGCTCGTCGAGCCGCATTCCGGCATGCGGGCGAACCTGCAGAACATGCTGACCACGCTTGGCCTGGCCCGCGTGGACGTGGCCACCAATGCGCAGGGCGCCCTGCGCATCCTGGCCGCGCGGCAGTTCGACCTGATCCTGTGCGAATACGACCTGGAGGGCGGGCAGGATGGCCAGCAATTGCTGGAAGACCTGCGCGAGCAGGAACTGATCTCTCCCGCCACGCTGTTCTTCATGGTCACGGCGGAGGGGCAAAGCAGCAAGGTCACGAGCGTGGCCGAGCTGATGCCGGACGATTACATCCTGAAGCCGTTCAAGGCGGATACGCTGCTGGCCCGCATCGAGCGCGCGCTGGACCGGCGCGCCGCGCTGCTGCCCGCCCAGCGCCTGCTGGACGAAGGCGAACACCGCGCGGCAATCGTTGCCTGCGCCGAACAGGAAGCGGCGCAGCCGCGCTACAAGACCGACTTCATGCGGCTGCGCGCGGAAACCCATCTGCTGCTGGGCGAGCCGGAGCAGGCCGAGCATGTCTATGCGGCCGTCTGGCAGGAGCGCAACGCACCATGGGCGCGGCTGGGGCAGGCCAAGACGCTGGCGCTGCGCGGCCGCATGGACGAGGCGCGCGACGTGCTCGCCGAGCTGCTTGGCCATAACGAGCGCTACCTGGCCGCCTATGACTGGCTGGCCCGCGTGCACGAAGAGGCCGGCCAGCTGGCCGAGGCGCAGGCCGTGCTGGCGGACGCGGCCACGCTGTCGCCGCACGCCGTGGGCAGGCTGCGCCGGCTCGGCGAGGTGGCGCTGGAAGCGGGCGATGCCGATTCGGCCGAAAGGGCGTTGAAGCAGGTGCTGCAGCGTGCCCGGTTCTCCGAATTCCGCGATCCCGAAGACCATGCCCGGCTGGCGCAGTCGCTGCTGAAGAAGGGCGACGCGGCACAGGCCGAACTGGTCATTCGCGACATGGAGCGCACGCTGGCCAACCGCGAGAACACGCCCGTCTGCGCGGCGATCGCCACGGCCATGCTGTGCGAAGCTACCGGCGACACGGCGCGCCTCGGCGCGGCGCTCGACAGCGCGCTGGCCGGCGCGCGGCAGGCCCCCCACCTGTCGGCCGGCATGAAGCTGGAGCTGGCGCGCACCTGCCTCGCGGCAGGGCGCGAGCAGCAGGCCGCCGAGGTGATGCGCAACGTCATGGCCAGCGCCGGCGGCGGTACGCCGATGGCCAAGGCGATGCGCCTGCTGGAACAGTCGGGCAAGGGCGACATGGCGAACCGGCTGGCCCGGGAAAGCCGCCACGCGGTGGCGGAAATGGTGGCGCAGGGCGCGGCGCAGGCAAAGGCGGGCGACCTGCGCGGCGCGGTGGACACCATGCTCGACGCGGTGCAGAAACTGCCGGACAATCCGCAGGTGGTCTTCAATGCCGCCGTGGCCGTGCTGAAGTACCTGGAGCGCACCGGCTGGGACGAGAAGCTGGGCACCCGCGGCATCGAGCTGGTGGCGCACCTGCGCCGGGTCGATCCTGCCAATGCCCGGCTGGCCGCGCTCGGCGGCCTGCAGGAAGAGCTGCTGAAGCGCTACAACGTACGTCCGGGGCGCCGCACCGTGACCGTGCGGCAGCAGGCCTAGCAGCCTTCGCGGCACGGCCTTCTAGGCCACTGCCTTCACCGGGCCGTCCAGCGCGGCGCCGGCGGCCCGCTCGAAGTCGGCCGCCGGCATCGGCTGCGCAAACAGGTAGCCTTGGGCTTCGTCGCAGCCGTGGGCCTTGAGGAAGTCGGCCTGTGCCGCGGTCTCCACGCCTTCGGCGATCACGTCCAGCCCCAGCGCATGGGCCAGGCCGATCGTCGCGCTGACGATTGCCGCATCGTTCGGATCGGTCTCGATATCCTTGACGAAGCCGCGGTCGATCTTGATCCGGTCCAGTTCGAACAGCTTCAGGTAGGACAGCGACGAATAGCCGGTGCCGAAATCGTCGATCGCCACACGGATGCCGCGTGCGCGCAACCCCTGCAACAGGGCGCGGCTGCGCTCCGGGTCCTGCATGGCCGCCGACTCGGTGATTTCCAGTTCCAGCAGGGCGGGATCGACGCCGGCTTCGGCCAGCATGCGGTCGAGCAGTGCCAGCAGGGCCTGGCCCTGGCACTGCCGGGCGGACAAGTTGACGGCCAGGCGCAAATGGCCCAGCCCGAGCGTTTGCCAGCGGCCGAGCAGTCCGATCGCACGCTGCAGCACCCATTCGCCCAGCGGCAGGATCAGGCCGGATTCCTCGGCGATCGGCACGAAGCGGTCCGGCCCCACCATGCCCAGTTCCGGATGGTGCCAGCGCAGCAGCGCCTCGGCGCCGACCAGGGTGCCGCTCGGCAGGTCGACCTGTGGCTGCAGGTACAAATCGAATTCGCCCTGTTCCAGCGCCTGCCAAAGGCGGCTTTCCAGCAGCAGGCGCTCGTGCGTGGCGGCATTCATGGCATGCGAGAAGAACTGGAAATTGCCGCGGCCCTGGCTCTTCGCCGCATACATCGCCGTGTCGGCATGGCGCAGCAGCGTTCCCGCATTCTCGCCGTCGGCCGGATACATCGCGATGCCGACACTGGTGCCGCTGTGGATGGCTTGTTCCTGCAGCGGATACGGGCGCGCCAGCACGTCGACGATGCTGGCCGCCATGTGGCTGGCGTCGTCCGGCGTCACATGGCCGGTGACGACGATGAATTCGTCGCCGCCCAGCCTGGCGATCGTGTCCGCGTCGCGCAGCAGCTCGCGCAAGCGGCCCGCCACCGCCAGCAGCAGCTGGTCGCCGGTCTGGTGGCCGTGCGTATCGTTGATCTTCTTGAAACGGTCCAGGTCGAGGAACATCACGGCCACCGTCTGCCCAAGCCGCTGTGCCCGCGCCAGCGCCTGTTCCAGGCGCAGGTTCAGCGACAGCCGGTTGTCCAGGCCCGTCAACGGATCGTGGTGGGCCAGGCGATGGATGCGTTCCTGGGCGCGGCGCTGTTCCGTCAGGTCGTGCAGGATCGCCACGAACAGGTGCTCGCCAGGCAGTTCCACTTCGCTGACCGACACGGCCAGCGGAAACGCGGCGCCATCGCTGCGCAAGCCGGTGGCTTCGTGCTCGCGCGTGTTACCCGCCGCGATGCGCCGCAGCAGGGAGGCAGGGCTGTCGCCGGTACCGACCGGCAGCAGGCGAGCCAGCGGCAGCCCGGCCATCAGGTCGGGCGCGTAGCCGAACAGGCGTCCGGCGGCCGCGTTGGCCCCGGTCAGCACGCCATCGGTGGACATCGTCAGGATCGCATCCGCCGCCTTTTCCAGGATCGCCTTCAGCCGCGCCTCGCGTTCCTGCAGGCGGGCAGTACTGGCTTCGACCTGGGCGCGCACGGAAGCCTGTTCGCCGCTCGTCTGCAGCAGCAGGCCGCCCAGCAGGCTTGCCAGGACCAGGCCGGCCGCCAGCACGGCCAGGCTTTGCCAGTTGCGCTGGCTGGCCATGTACTCGGCCGTGGGAGTCAGCGTCAGGCGATACTGGCGACCACCGAAATGCAGGGTACGCTCGGAGGCGGGGACGCCGGCCGCATCCGCCAGGGCCGGCGACAGCGATTCACCCGTCGCATCGTCGTGCAGGCTGGCCAGCAGTTGGGGGAAACCTATTTCGCGCATCACGCTGTCGAGGTAAGCGCCCGGATCGAGCGCAACCAGCAGGAGCGAATCGGATGGTGCGCCGCTTCCCGACGGTACCGCCTGGAGCAACGCCACGACGCGCCGAGGCGCCGATTGCAACGGTGTCAACGGTGCGCTCGCGGTCGGTTCGCCCGATGCCAGCGCCTGCTCGACAGCGGCGGCCTGCGCAGGATCGGACAGCATGTCGAGCCCGAGATGGCGGCGGTTGCCGCGAGGTTCGGCGTAACTTGCCACCACGTAGCGTTCCCTGGCCGGGGAGGGGCGCAGCACGCCATCGGCATCCGGCGTGCGAATCGCGAACATCGGATCGACATTTTTCCGGCCCCAGGCCTCGAACGCGGGCCGGTCGGCGCCGGCCACCGGCTTCAGCCAGCTCATCGTCAGGATCTCCGGGTGACGGGACTGATAGCCGTGCGCGATGTTGCGGAAGATGTCGGGGCGGATATGGCTGCTGTAGCCCGTCATGCCGCCCGCGATCGCGAACACATAGCGCTCATGCTCGGAAAACTTGGCCTGCAGCAGGTCCGACGCCTGCTGCGCCTTCAGCTGCACCTTCTGCATCTGCTGGTGCGATTCCCAGCGGCGCACTTGCAGGAAGATCACCAGGAACAGCGCCACCAGCACGAGGATCGGCCCGCCGAATGTCCAGCGGCGCTGCGCCCACAGCGAACGGGGCTTGCCGAAAATGGCCCATGCCAGCGGTGCACCGAGCAGCATTCCCAGTGCATCGCCCAGCCACCAGGTGAACCAGCTGGCGATGACGTCATCGCCGGGGACGACACCCAGCAGCGCGAGCGCGCACAGCGACAGCGTACTGCTGGTCAGCGCCAGTGCCGGCGGCAGGGCGAGGAAGCGCAGCACGTCGCGCCCCGCACCAATGGCCGGACTGACCCAGCGGGCAAAGGCATGCATGCCGATGTAGGCCTGCAGCACGGCAGCGGCTGTCGCGGCCATGACAGCGGCCATCAGCAGGCCCGGGGGCACGGCAGCCGCGCGAGGCAGCGAGTACAGGTTCACCAGCAGCACGCCAAGCGTGATGCCGGGCAATGCACGGGAGCCGCAACTGACGAGCGCGGCCAGTGCCAGCCCGGCCGGGAGGAACAGCGGCGTAGAGAAGCCCGGCACCAGGGCCAGCTCCAGGCCCATGACGCCGATGGCGGCATAGGCAGCTGCCAGCAGCAAATTGGCCGCCAGGCGGTGCTGAAGGGCATTCAAATCAAGGTGCTCCACGGTGCGCCGACATACGGCTGACTTGCAGATTCTATCCCAATGCATGCAACGTAAAAACAACACTTGCATTTCCTGCGGGGTACCCGCTACAATCTCGCCCCGAAGCAGGCAGTTAGCTGCTCGATACGAAATGCTTGTGTCGGGGTGTTGACAGTTTTGATTTTATGCTTCATACTCTGCGGTTCCTCGCGGAGGGGTGGCCGAGTGGTTAAAGGCAGCAGACTGTAAATCTGCCCTCTTATGAGTACACTGGTTCGAATCCAGTCCCCTCCACCAAGTTTTCGCAAGGAAGCTGAGTGACAATGTAGTGAAACGGAACCTCGCGGGTGTAGCTCAATGGTAGAGCTGAAGCCTTCCAAGCTTAAGACGAGGGTTCGATTCCCTTCACCCGCTCCAGTCTTCGTTGCAATGTAGTAAACAAGCCCTTTTAGCTCAGTGGTAGAGCACTCCCTTGGTAAGGGAGAGGCCACGTGTTCAATCCACGTAAAGGGCACCAGAATTCGCTGCGCAGCCGATGGTCACCATGCGGCTGCGCGGTAGTATCAGACAGCAGTATCAGTACCCAATCTGACAGTCGGGCGCGTGCCCAGCAATATCTTAAAAATTGTTAGGAGTCTAAAATGGCAAAAGGTAAGTTTGAGCGGACTAAACCGCACGTGAACGTTGGCACCATCGGTCACGTCGACCATGGCAAGACCACCCTGACCGCTGCAATCGCAACCGTACTGTCGAAGAAATTCGGCGGCGAAGCCAAGGCCTACGACCAGATCGACGCTGCTCCGGAAGAAAAAGCACGCGGCATCACGATCAACACCGCGCACGTCGAGTACGAAACCGCTGCCCGTCACTACGCGCACGTTGACTGCCCAGGCCACGCCGACTACATCAAGAACATGATCACCGGCGCAGCGCAGATGGACGGCGCGATCCTGGTGTGCTCCGCAGCCGACGGCCCGATGCCGCAGACCCGCGAACACATCCTGCTGGCCCGTCAGGTTGGCGTGCCTTACATCATCGTGTTCCTGAACAAGTGCGACCTGGTCGACGACGCGGAGCTGCTGGAACTGGTGGAAATGGAAGTGCGCGAGCTGCTGTCCAAGTACGAGTTCCCTGGCGACGACCTGCCGATCATCAAAGGTTCGGCACGTATGGCCCTGGAAGGTGCAGCTGGCGAGATGGGCGAAGAGTGCATCATCCGCCTGGCCGACGCACTGGACACCTACATCCCGACGCCTGAGCGCGCTGTGGACGGCGCCTTCCTGATGCCTGTGGAAGACGTGTTCTCGATCTCCGGCCGCGGTACCGTGGTGACCGGCCGTGTCGAACGCGGCATCATCAAGGTCGGCGAAGAAATCGAAATCGTCGGCATCATCGACACCGTGAAGACGACCTGCACCGGCGTGGAAATGTTCCGCAAGCTGCTGGACCAGGGTCAAGCTGGCGACAACGTCGGCCTGCTGCTGCGCGGCACCAAGCGTGAAGACGTGCAGCGTGGCCAGGTTCTGGCCAAGCCGGGCTCGATCAAGCCGCACAACCACTTCACCGGCGAGATCTACGTGCTGTCGAAGGATGAGGGCGGCCGTCACACCCCGTTCTTCAACAACTACCGCCCTCAGTTCTACTTCCGTACGACGGACGTGACCGGCTCGATCGAGCTGCCAGCGGACAAAGAGATGGTCATGCCGGGCGACAACGTGTCGATCACCGTCAAGCTGATCTCCCCGATCGCCATGGAAGAAGGCCTGCGCTTTGCAATCCGTGAAGGCGG